>NZ_BBOX01000564.1 GCF_001553455.1 Streptomyces hygroscopicus subsp. hygroscopicus | reverse complement strand
GGGCGCCGCGGTGGCCGCGCTCGGGTCGCTGCTCGCGCTGATCCTGGGGGTGTCCCGGACCACCCTGGCCATGGCCCGCGACCGGCACCTGCCGCATGGGCTGGCCGTGGTGCACCCCCGGTTCGGGGTGCCGCACCGCGCCGAGGCGGCGGTGGGCGCGGTGGTGGCGGTCCTGGCGGCGACGGCGGATCTGCGCGGTGCGATCGGGTTCTCCTCGTTCGGCGTGCTGGTCTACTACGCCATCGCCAACGCCTCCGCCTGGACCCTCACCCGGGCCGAGGGCCGTCCGCCGCGGATCGTGCCGGTGTTCGGCCTGGCCGGCTGTCTGCTGCTGGCCTTCGCGCTGCCGCCGCCCTCGGTGCTCTCCGGGGCGGCGGTGCTGGCCCTGGGCGCCGCGGCCTACGGTGTGCGGCGCGCGGTGGCGTAGCGGGGCGCACGCCACCGGTGCGCTCCAGGCCACCGGTGCGCTCCAGGCCACCGTCGCGCTCCAGGCCACCGTCGCGCTCCACGCCACCGGTGCGTTCCACACCGCCTGACGCGGCACGAGCGCCCCCGTACTGTCGGGCACGGGGGCGCTCGGTGCTCGGCGCGGCTGGAGGGGAACGCGCGGTGGCGTAGCGGGCCGCCCGCCACCGGTGCGCCGCTCCGCGCGGCGGATCCGCCGATGTTCCGGATGTTCCCCGATCGCCGTCCTGAGCAGGTCATATCCGGTATGTGAGGAAACCCACCCCGGTTCGATTCCCGGTATTCGGGGGTCGTCTGTGAGCATGGGGCGTTGCTGACGCGCGGCACCGCGCCGCCGCTCGGCCGGGCCCCGGACGGGGCCCTTCCTGTTGCCCCGTACCGGAAACACCGGCGTGACCTTGCGATGACTTCCTCCTCCCGGCCGCCCCTCATACCCAGGCCCCGCTCCCCGGAGCGGGGCACGCGCACGCCATGGCGCAGTCTGCGCCATCGCGCCATGCGGTGGTGGTCGGCGGCGAACCTGGTGTCCAACGTCGGCACCTGGATGCAACTGACCGTGCAGAACCTGCTGGTGCTGCATATCACCGGCTCCGCCGCCACCACCGGCCTCTCCCTGGCCGTGCAGGCCGCCCCGGGGCTGCTCATGGGGCTGTTCGGAGGGGCGGTGGTGGACGCCTGGCCGCGCAGGCTCACCGCGGCCGTCAGCCAGGCCGTGCTGGGCCTCGTCGCCTTCGTCACGGCCGCCCTGGTCGCCTTCGACCTGCTCAACGTGGCCTCGCTGATGGCCCTCGCCGCGGTGACCGGCCTGGTCGCCACCGTGGATGCACCCGCCTGCGCCCTGCTCGGCAACGACCTGGTGCCTCCCTCCGACGTCCCCTCGGCGATTGCCCTGGGCTCCGTCGTCAGCAGCGCCGGCCGGCTCATCGGCGTGGCCTGCGCCGGGGTCGCGGTGGGGGCGCTCGGCACCGCGGCCGCCTACGCCGCCAACGGGCTGTCGTTCCTCTGCGTGACCGCCGTCATCCCCTTCCTGCGCCCCTACGCGGGCGGTGGCGGCCTGCGTCCCTACGGGGGCGGTGGCGGCCTGCGCCCCTACGCGGGCGGTGGCGGCCTGCGCCCCCACGCGCCCGGGGGCGGGGCCACCGCCGCCCCGGACC
>NZ_BBOX01000563.1 GCF_001553455.1 Streptomyces hygroscopicus subsp. hygroscopicus | reverse complement strand
CCCGCCCGCCCCGCGGCGGGCGGTTCTCCGGCGCCGGCGCCCGGGACGGGCTGGCCTTCTTCGCCGGGCGCCCGCGTCTGGTCGCCCTCACCGTGATCACGGCGGTGAGCGCCGTCTTCGGGCGGAACTACGGACTGACCCTGGCGGTCCTGGTCACCGGTCCGCTGGCGGGCAGCTCCCAGGACTTCGGGGCCGTCGCGACCGTCCTGGCCGTGGGCGGGATCGCGGGCGCGGTCCTCGCGGGCCGGATGCGGCGGCCGTCGGTCCGGATGGTCGGCGCGCTCGCCGCCGCCGGGGCGCTGCTCCAGGCGGTGGCCGGGCTGTCGCCGGGGCTGGTCCCGCTGCTGGTGCTGGTCGCCCCGATGGCGGTGGTCGAGTCGGTCTCCGACACGGCCGGTGCCACGGTGCTGCAGACCGATCCGCCGCCCGGGATGCGCGGCCGGGTGCTCGGCGTCTGGCGCACCGCCCAGACGGCCTGGGGGCTGGCCGGCCCGCCCCTGCTGGGCCTGCTCATGGAGTGGGCCGGGCCGCGCGGCGCCCTGGTGGCCGGCGGGCTGATCATCGCGGCGGTGATCGGCGCGGGCACGCTGGTGCACGCCCGCCGCACCGCCTCCCGCCGCACCGACTCCCCCCGCACCGACTCCCGCCAGGTGCCCGTGCCGCCCGGGGACGTCGTGCCCGTGGAAACCGCGGCGGTGGACCGCGCCGCCAAACCGGTGCTCTCCGAGGACCTTTCCCCCATCGGTTGATCCCGGGCACGGCGAAGAATGGGGGATATGCCCTGATTGCTTTCTTTCGTCCCGGGTACTGGGGGTGGGCCCGTACGCGTGAAGGAAAGGGAGTGGCCATGGAGCGGTCCGACTCCGTCGTCCCCGTCCGCACCTGGGCGCACGCCGTGGTCACCGGTGGCGCCGGGTTCGTCGGTTCGCATCTGTGCACGGCGCTGCTCGATCAGGGCGCGGCCGTGACCTGTGTGGACGACTTCTGCACCGGAACCCCGGACAACGTCGCCCACCTCATGGACCGGCCCGGTTTCACCCTGCTGCGTGCCGATGTCACCGAGCCGTTCGAGGTGAAGCGGCCCGCCGACCTCGTGCTGCACTTCGCGTCCCCCGCCTCTCCCGCCGACTATCTGCGGCTGCCGCTGCACACCCTGGAGACGGGCAGCCTCGGCACCCGCAACGCGCTGGCCCTGGCCCGCCGCCACGACGCGCGGTTCATCCTGGCCTCCACCTCGGAGGCGTACGGCGATCCGCAGCAGCATCCGCAGAACGAGCGCTACTGGGGCCATGTCAACCCGGTCGGCCCGCGCAGCGTCTACGACGAGGCCAAGCGCTTCGGCGAGGCCCTGACCACCGCCGAGGCCGGGACGAACGGCACGGACACCGGCATCGTGCGGCTGTTCAACACCTACGGCCCGCGGATGCGCGGTCACGACGGGCGGGCCGTGCCCACCTTCATCCGGCAGGCGCTGGCCGGTGAACCCCTCACGGTCACCGGCGACGGCACCCAGACCCGTTCCCTCGCCTACATCGACGACACCGTGCGCGGCATCCTCGCCATGGCCGGCTCCGACCTCCTCGGACCGGTCAACATCGGCAACGCGGACGAGATCACCATGCTGGATCTCGCCCGCACGATCATCCAGCTGGCCGGGTCCCGGTCCACCGTCGAGTACATCGGCCGTCCCACCGACGACCCCGCCGTCCGCTGCCCGGACATCACCCTCGCCCGCGGCAAGCTCCAGTGGGCGCCGGTCGTCCCCGTCGACGAGGGGCTGACCCGCACCATCGACTGGTTCCGGCACCAGGCCGCCTGACATCCGCCGGAGCATCCCCCCGCCGCCCCTTCCGCCGCGGCCCCGGGCCGCCGAAAGGTCACGCCCATGCGCATCCTCGGCATCAACGCCCTCTTCCACGACCCGGCCGCCGCCCTGGTCATCGACGGCCGCACCGTCGCCGCCGCCGAGGAGGAGCGGTTCTCCCGGCGCAAACACGGCAAGCGGCCGGTGCCCTTCTCCGCCTGGGAGCTCCCGGAGAAGGCGGCCGCCTGGTGCCTGGAACAGGCGGGGCTGCGCCCCGAGGACCTGGACGCCGTCGCCTACTCCTTCGACCCCTCCCTCGCCCGCCCCGCCGCCTCCATGGGCCTGGACGACCCCTGGGACCACCTGCGGCTCGGCTATGCCCGCGAGGCCCCCGGCTTCCTGCGCACCGCCCTGCCCGGCCTGGACCCGGACGCCGTGCGGTTCGTCCCCCACCACATGGCCCACGCCGCCTCCACCGCGCTCGCCGCGCCCGGCGCCGGGACCAGCTCCGTCCTCGTCCTGGACGGACGCGGCGAGGCCACCTCCCATCTCGCGGCGCGCCGCGTCGGCGACCGGCTGGAGCCGCTCCACGGCCAGGAACTGCCCCACTCCCTCGGGCTGGTCTACGAGGAACTCACCGAACACCTGGGCTTCCTGCGCTCCAGCGACGAGTACAAGGTGATGGCCCTCGCCTCCTACGGCACCCCCAGGATGCTCGGCGAACTGCGGCGGTACGTGTACGCCACCGGCGACGGCGGCTTCCACGCCACCGGCGTGCCCTGGGCGGAGCTGTGCCCCGCGCTGCGCCCCGGTGAGGCGTGGTCGCGGTGCCACGCCGACCTCGCCGCGAGCGCCCAGGCGTGTCTGGAGGAGACGCTGCTGGACCTGGTCCGCTGGCTGCACGGGCGCACCCACGACCGGACGCTGACCCTGGCCGGGGGAGTGGCGCTCAACTGCGTGGCCAACTCCCGCATCGCCCGCGAGGGCCCGTTCGGCCGGGTCTGGGTCCAGCCCGCCGCCGGGGACGCGGGCACCGCGCTCGGCGGCGCGCTCCACCTCGCCGCGCGGGGCGGCGACCGGCCCGAGCCGATGGCCGGCGCCGACCTGGGGCGCCGCTGGTCGGACGCCGAAGTAGAGGCATGGCTGAAGACGGCTGCCGTGCCCTACGAACGCCCGGCCGACGTCGCCGAGACGGTGGCCGAGGCGCTCGCCCAGGACGCGATCGTGGCCTGGTTCCAGGGGCGTTCCGAATACGGACCGCGGGCGCTGGGCCACCGCTCGCTGCTCGCCCACCCCGGCCGTTCGGGAAACGTCGAGCGGCTCAACGACGTCAAGGGGCGGGAACAGTTCCGGCCGGTCGCCCCGATGGTGCTCGCCGGGCGCGCGGCCGAGATCTTCGACGGCCCCCTGCCCAGCCCGTACATGCTCTTCGTGCACGAGGTCGCGCCGGGCTGGCGGGACCGCATTCCGGCCGTGGTGCACGTGGACGGCACGGCCCGCATCCAGACCGTCGACCCCGCCGCCGAACCCCTGGTGGCCCGCCTGCTGAGCGCGTTCGAACGGCGCACCGGGCTGCCCGTGGTGGTCAACACCAGCCTCAACACCTCCGGCAGGCCCATGGTCGACGATCCGCGCGATGCCCTGGAGTGCTTCGGCTCGGCCCCCGTCGACCTGCTGGCGATCGGGCCGTTCGTGATCCGCCGCGGCGCCTTCTTCGCGGGTGGCCGACCGGACACCGCCGCGCACGGGGCGATGTGACGGCGGGCCGTGCCGACGGCCCGCCACGGGCGGAGGGAGCCGGGCCACCGGGCGGAGGGAGTCGAGGGCCGAGCCGGGCCACGGGCGGAGGGAGTCGCGGGCCGAGCGAGCCCATGGCCCAGGAAGTCAACGGCCCAGGGAGTCACGGGCCGAGGGAGTCAGCGGGTCAGGTCAGGGTGTCACGGGCCGAGCGAGCCCATGGCCGGGCGAGCCCACGGCCCAGGGGCTCAACGCGTCAGGGATGTCACGGGTCCGAGCGAGTCAACGGCCGAGCGAGCCAATCGCCCAGGGAGTCAACGGCTCAGGGAGTCACAGACCGAGCGAGTCAACAGCCCACGGAGCCAACGGCCCACGGAGTCACGGGCCCACGGAGTCACGGGCCCAGGGAGGAGCCAGGAATGACGGAAGCCGGAGAGCGGACCGACGCACCCGAGTACGCCGTGGTCATCCCGACACTGGGCCGCCCCAGTCTCTCGGTGACCCTCAAGGCGCTCGCCGACGCCAAGGGCCCCGCGCCCCGGCGGATCGTCCTCGTCGACGACCGGCCGCTGGACGACTGCACCGCGCTGTCCGCCGACATCCCCTCCGAACTCGCCCCCCTGGTGGAGATCGCGCCCGGCTGCTCCGCCGGTCCCGCCGCCGCCCGCAACATCGGGTGGCGGGCCGCCCCCGAGCCGTGGACGGTCTTCCTCGACGACGATGTCGTACCCGGCCCCACCTGGGCGGACGACCTCGCCGCCGATCTGGCGGCGGTGGGCCCCGACACCGCCGGGGTCCAGGCGCGGATCACCGTACCGCTGCCACCGGACCGCAGGCCCACCGACTGGGAGCGCACCACCGCGGGGCTCGCCGCCGCCCGCTGGATCACCGCCGACATGGCGTACCGGCGGGCCGCTCTGGAGGCGGTCGGCGGTTTCGACGAGCGGTTCCCGCGGGCCTTCCGGGAGGACGCCGACCTGGCGCTGCGGATCATGGCCGCGGGGTGGCGGCTGGCGGCGGGATCGCGCCGTACGGTCCATCCGGTGCGCCCCGCCGACCGGTGGGTGTCGGTGCGCACCCAGGCGGGGAACGCGGACGACGTGCTGATGGCCAAGGTCCACGGGCGCGGCTGGTGGGCGAGGGCCGACGCCCCGCGCGGCCGGCTGCCGCGCCACCTGGCCGTCACCGCGGCCGGGGCCGCCGCCCTGCTCGGCGCCGTGG
>NZ_BBOX01000562.1 GCF_001553455.1 Streptomyces hygroscopicus subsp. hygroscopicus | reverse complement strand
CCGAGCACGGCGCCGGGCATCTGCTGCTGCTCAGCCGGCGCGGTGTGGACGCGGCCGTTGTGGGGAAGCTGACGGAGCTGGGCGCGTCGGTGCGGGTGGCGGCCTGTGACGTGGCCGACCGCGACGCGCTGGCGGAGGTGCTGGCGGAGATTCCGGCCGCGCATCCGCTCACCGCCGTGGTCCACACGGCCGGTGTGCTCGACGACGGTGTCATCGGCTCGCTCACGCAGGAGCGGCTGGACACGGTGCTGCGCCCGAAGGCGGACGCGGTCGTCAACCTGCACGAGCTGACGGCGGACGCCGACCTCGCCGCCTTCGTCCTGTTCTCCTCCGCCGCCGGTACCTTCAACACGCCGGGCCAGGCCAACTACGCGGCGGCCAACGCCTACCTCGACGCGTTCGCCACCCAGCGCCACGCCGCCGGTCTTCCCGCCGTGTCGCTGGCGTGGGGCCTGTGGGCGCAGAGCAGCGCGATGACCGGTGACCTGGACGCCACCGACCGCGACCGGATGGCCCGTACGGGCGTCCTGCCGATCGAGACCGAGCACGGTCTGGCCCTGTTCGGCACCGCGCTGGGTGCCCAGCGGCCCGTCCTCGTGCCCGTCCGGTTGGACCTCGGCGCGATCGGCGGCCACCAGGAGGTGCCCGCGCTCCTGCGGCAGCTGGCCCGCACGGCGCCGCGGCGCGCCACCCAGGCGGCAGCCGGCCGGCAGCCCCTGCTCGAACGGCTCGCCGCCGCCACCGGGACCGAGCGGCACCACATCCTGCTCCGGCTCGTCCAGACCGAGGTCGCCGCGGTCCTCGGCCACGCCACCCCGGAGGACATCCCCGCCGACCGGGCCTTCCGGGAGCTGGGCTTCGACTCGCTCACCGGCGTCGAACTGCGCAACCGGCTCAACGCCGCCAGCGGTCTGCGGCTGCCCGCCACGCTGGTCTTCGACTACCCCACGCCGACCACGCTGGTGAGCCACCTGCACGCCGAACTCGTCGGGGACGAGACGGGGGACGAGACGGCGGAGGCGGCCGAGACGGCCGTACGGGACCTGGCCCCCGCCCCGACCGCCGCCGACGACGACGCGATCGCGATCGTGGGCATGGCCTGCCGCTTCCCCGGCGGGGTGGCCGGCCCCGAAGAGCTGTGGCACCTGGTGTCCGGCGGCGGGGACGCGATCGGCGGGTATCCCACGGACCGCGGCTGGGACCTGGAGAGCCTGTACGACCCGGACCCCGACCACTACGGCACCGCCTACGCACGCGGCGGCGGGTTCCTCGCCGATGTGAGCGGGTTCGACGCCGACTTCTTCGGCATCAGCCCGCGTGAGGCCACCGCGATGGACCCGCAGCAGCGACTGCTGCTGGAAACCTCCTGGGAAGCCCTGGAGAGCGCGGGCATCGACCCCACCTCCCTGCGCGGCAGCGGTGTCGGCGTGTTCGTCGGCGCCATCGCCCAGGAGTACGGGCCCCGCCTGGCCGAGAGCTCCGACGGGCTCGACGGGCACCTGCTGACCGGCACCACGACCAGTGTCGCCTCCGGCCGTATCGCCTACACCCTCGGCCTGGAGGGCCCGGCGGTCACGGTGGACACGGCGTGCTCCTCGTCACTGGTCGCGCTGCACCTGGCGGTGCAGGCGCTGCGCAACGGCGAGTGCTCGATGGCGCTCACCGGCGGTGTCACCGTGTTCTCCTCGCCCAGCTTCTTCGTGGACTTCTCCCGGCAGCGCGGGCTCGCGGCCGACGGCCGCTCCAAGCCGTTCTCGGACGCCGCCGACGGCATGGGCGGCGCCGAGGGCGTGGGCCTGCTGGTCGTGGAACGGCTCTCGGAGGCGAGGCGCAACGGCCACACCGTGCTCGCGGTGGTCCGCGGAAGCGCCGTCAACCAGGACGGTGCCTCCAACGGCCTGACGGCGCCCAACGGACCGTCCCAGCAACGTGTGATCCGCAAGGCGCTGGCCAACGCCCGGCTGAGCCCCGCCGACATCGACGTGGTGGAGGCGCACGGCACGGGCACCAAGCTCGGCGACCCGATCGAGGTGCAGGCGCTGATGGCCACGTACGGACAGGGCCGTCCGGAGGACCGGCCGCTGTGGCTGGGCTCGGTCAAGTCGAACATCGGGCACACCCAGGCCGCCGCGGGTGTCGCCGGCGTCATCAAGATGGTGCTGGCCATGCGGCATGGCGCCATGCCGCGCACCCTGCACGTCGACGAGCCGTCCCAGCACATCGACTGGTCGGCCGGCACGGTGAGCCTGCTGGCCGAGGAGCGGCCGTGGCCGGAGGCCGGACATCCGCGCCGGGCCGCGGTGTCGTCGTTCGGCATCAGCGGCACCAACGCCCACGTCATCCTCGAACAGGGCCCTGCCGACGACCGGCCCGTGCGGGAGCCGAGCGGTGACCCGCGGCATCAGGGTGAGGTCCTGGTGCCGTGGGTGGTGTCGGCACGGACCCCGGCCGCGCTCGCCGAGCAGGCACGGCGGCTGGCCGGAGCAGTGGCCACCAACCACGCGCGCCCGGTGGACGTGGGCCGCTCCCTGGCCACCGGCCGGGCGGCCCTGGAGCACCGGGCGGTCGTCCTCGGCCGGGGCCGGGACGAGCTGCTGCGGCGCCTGACCGCCCTCGCCGCCGGTGAGCCGGACGACGCCGTGCCGACCGGCAGCGCCGGTCCGGCCGGCGCCGCGAAGACGGCGGTGCTCTTCACCGGCCAGGGCAGCCAGCGGATCGGCATGGGCCGGGAGCTGTACGCCGCCCATCCCGTCTTCGCCGCCGCCTTCGACGAGGTGTGCCACCACCTCGACCGGCATCTGGACGTGTCCGTCGCCGAGGCGCTGGAGAACGAGGAGACGCTCGGTCAGACGCGCTACGCGCAGCCGGCGCTGTTCGCCGTGGAGGTCGCGCTGTACCGCCTCCTCCAGCACCACGGCCTGACCCCCGACTACCTCGCCGGGCACTCCCTCGGCGAACTCGTCGCCGCCCACGTCGGCGGGGTCCTGGACCTGGCGGACGCCGCCGTGCTGGTCACCGCTCGTGGCCGCCTCATGCAGGCGGTGGCGGCCGACGGCGCCATGACGTCGGTCCAGGCGACCGAGGACGAGGTCCGCCGGGCCATCGGCGGTCTCGCGGACCGCGTGGACATCGCGGCGGTCAACGGCCCCGACGCCGTGGTGGTCTCGGGCGACATGGCCACCGTGGACGCGGTTGCCGAGCGGTTCGCCGCGCAGGGCCGCCGGACCCGGCGGCTCGGTGTCGGGCACGCCTTCCACTCGCCGCACATGGACGCCGTCGTCGGCGCGTTCCGCGACATCGCGGCGACCGTGACCTACCACCGCCCGGCCGTCCCGATCGTCTCCAACGTGACCGGCCGGCTCGCCACCGACGAGCAGCTGACCTCGCCGGACTACTGGGCCGGGCACATCCGCCACGCGGTGCGGTTCGCCGACGGCGTCGCCTGGCTGGCCGGACAGGGCTGCGGCACCTACGTCGAGGCCGGGCCCGACGCCACGCTGACCGCGCTCGTCGGCGGCGTCCTCGCCGACCGGCCCCACCTCGCCGTCAGCGCGCAGCGCCGCCGGTCCGGCGAGTACGAAGCCCTGCTCACCGCCCTGGCCGCCCTGTACGTCCACGGCACGGCCATCACCTGGGACGGGCTGTTCCCCGACGCGGACCGCGTCGACCTGCCCACGTACCCGTTCGAGCACCGGCGCTACTGGCGCGCGGCGGGCGCACGGGCGGGTGACGCCAGGAGCCTGGGCCAGGACACCACCGCGCACGCCATCCTGAACGCGGTCGTGGAACTGCCCGACGGCGGACACCTCGCCACCGGCCGCGTCTCCGTGTCCACCCATCCGTGGCTGGAAGACCACCGCATCGACGGCACGGTCGTGCTGTCCGGGACCACCTTCGTGGACCTGGCCCTGCACATCGGCGAGATGGTCGGGTGCCCACACCTGAGCGACTTCACCCACCAGGAGTTCCTGGTCCTCGACGAGGCCGGAGCGCCGGACACCGGCTCGGCGGAGGCGCAGGTCCAGGTGAGCGTGGGCGCCGCCGACGGCGACGGCCGGCGTACGGTGACCGTCCGCTCCCGGCCGCGCGACGCCGCGCCGGGAACGGACTGGACCGTGCACGGCAGTGGCACGCTCGGCCAGGAGCCGGCCACCGGGCACCGCCTGCCCGCCGCACCCGCGGGCCAGTGGCCGCCCGCCGGCGCCGAGCCGGTCGACACCGAGGAGGTGTACCGGCTCCTCGAAGGGGTGGGCCTGGAGTACGGGCCGGTCTTCCACGGCCTGCGGCGCGCCTGGCGCGACGGCAGCACCCTCTACGGCGAGGCCGCGCTGCCCGAGCAGACCGACGCCGGTGCGTTCCGCGTCCACCCCGGCCTGCTCGACGCCGTCCTGCACCTGTTCGGAGCCCGCGGACTCGGGGACGCCGACGGGGCGCGGCTGCGCGTGCCGTTCTCCTGGAGCGGGGTCACCCTGCACGCCACCGGGGCCACTTCGGTGCGGGTCGCGCTCGAGGCGCGCACCCCGGAGACCCTCTCCCTGGAGCTCACGGACGCCGACGGCGCACCCGTGGCGAGCGTCGCGGAGCTGGTCACCCGTCAGGCGAGCCCGGCACAGCTGGCGAGCCGCGGCGCCCGGCTGTACGAACTCACCTGGACCGCGCTCGCACCGGCCTCCCGTGCCCCGGAGCGTACGGACACCTGGGTGACGCTCGGGGACGCCACCTTGCCGGACGTCGCCCACTACGCGGACCTCGGCGCGCTGGTGTCCGCGCTCGGCGACGGCCTGCCCGCGCCGGAGGTCGTCGTCGCGGGGTGCGACGGCGCGGCGGGCGAGGACGCCGCCACCGGCGCCCACGCTGCCCTCGCGGCCACGCTCGACACGCTCCAGACCTTCCTCGCGCTCGACGAACTGGCGGACACGCGGCTCGTCCTCACCACCTCCGGTGCCGTGTCCGTGGCCGGGGAGGACGTCACCGACCTGGCGGCCGCCGCCGTATGGGGCATGGCGCGCGTCGCCCAGACCGAGCACCCCGACCGCGTGACGATCGTCGACGGCGGGGCGGACGCGGCCCTGTCGGCGGCGATCGGCAGCGGCGAGCCCCAGCTCGCGGTCCGCGACGGGCTGTCGTACGTGCCCCGGGTCACCGCCGCCGCGGCGGCGCCGGACCGGGCGCCGGCCTTCGCCGCCGACGGCGCGGTCCTCATCACCGGCGGCACCGGCGTCCTGGGCGGGATCCTCGCCCGCCACCTGGTGACCTCGCACGGCGTACGGCACCTGGTGCTGCTCAGCAGGCAGGGCCCGCACGCCTCCGGGGCCGCGTCCCTGGTGCGGGAGCTCGCCGAACTGGGGGCCCGGGCCGACATCGTGGCGTGTGACGCCGCCGACCGCGACGCCCTCGCCGGGGTGCTGAAGCGGTACCCCGTCACCGCCGTGGTGCACGCCGCCGGCGTACTGGCGGACGCCACCCTGGCCAACCTCGGCCCGGCCGGACTCGGCGCCGTGCTGCGGCCGAAGGCCGACGCCGCCTGGCATCTGCACGAGCTGACCGCGGACCGCGACCTGGACGCGTTCGTGCTGTTCTCGTCGCTCGCGGGCACGGTGGGCAACGCGGGGCAGGCCAACTACGCGGCCGCCAACGCCTTCCTCGACGGGCTCGCCCAGCACCGGCGGGCGCACGGGCTGACCGCCGTGAGCATGGCCTGGGGGCTGTGGCGGAACGGTATGGCCGACACCCTCACGGACGCCGAGCGCGACCGGCTGGCCCGTACCGGCCTGCCGCCGATCCCGACCGACCAGGCGCTGCGGCTCTTCGACAGCGCCCTGGCCGCGGGGCGGCCGACCACGGTCAACACGGTGGTCGACACGGCGGCGATGGACGTGACGAGGCCGGTGCCCCCGGTCCTGCGCGACCTGCTCAGGACGACTGCCCGGCGCGGCACGGGCGCGGCCGACACCTCCACCGGGGCCCTGCGGCAGCAGCTCGCCGGGCTGAGCCGGGAGGAGGCGCACGGCGTCCTGCTCGACCTGGTGCGTACCCACATCGCCGGGGCGCTCGGCTACGAGTCCATCGACGCGGTCGAGCTGCGGCGGGACTTCCAGAAGCTCGGGTTCGACTCGCTGACCGCCGTGGAGCTGCGCAACAAGCTCACCACGGCGACCGGGCTGCGGTTGCCCGCGACGCTGGTCTTCGACTACCCCAACCCGGCGGCGCTGGCCGACTTCCTCACCGGCCGGCTCCTCGACGCGGCCGAGGAGCCGAGGGCCGCGTCGGCCGCCGCCGCGCCGGTGGCCACGCTCGATGAGTCGGTGGCGATCGTGGGGATGGCGTGCCGGTATCCGGGTGGTGTGGCGTCGCCGGAGGATCTGTGGCGGCTGGTGGCCGAGGGCGGGGATGCCATCACCGAGTTCCCGACCGACCGTGGCTGGGACGTGGAGGGGCTCTATGACCCGGA
>NZ_BBOX01000561.1 GCF_001553455.1 Streptomyces hygroscopicus subsp. hygroscopicus | reverse complement strand
CCCTCGGGCCCACCCCCACGCCCACCCCTCGGCACCGCCCCCGCACGGAGCACACGGAGCGCACGGAGCACGGAGACGGTGCCGACGGAGCATCAGTCGTCCGAGGGCCAGGGGATCTGCGGGGAGTGGTAGTACGCGATGCGGAGCGCGTCCCAGCGGGGGCCCTGCGCCGCCAGCCGGGCCCGGTAGTCGCTCCAGTCGTGGGTGCTCGCGGGGGACCAGCCGAGTTCGGCGATGCCGGGGAGGCGGGGGAAGGCCATGTACTCCAGCTGCGGACTGGTCAGCAGGGTCTCCGACCACAGCGGCGCCTCGACACCGAGCACCGATGACGCCGGGGCGTCCTTGATATAGGCGCCGGGGTCCCAGTCGTAGGACTGCTTCGCCTCGACGTAACCGGCCCATGCGAGCCCCAGCGGCGTATCGGCGTCGTACTTCATGTCCAGGTAGGCGCGGTTGGCCGGGGAGAGGATCAGCCGGGTGCCCGCCTTGGCCGCCTCCGCGACCTCCTTCTCGCTCCCGTTCAGACCCCAGTACTGGGCGATCGCCCCCTTGGCGGGCCGGGCACCGGTCAGCTGGTGCCAGCCGACCACCGTCTTGCCGTACTTGGCGACGATCGGCTGCACCCGGTCCATGAAGGCCGCGTAGTCCTCATGGCTGGTGGAGTGGGCCTCGTCCCCGCCGATGTGCAGATAGCGGCCGGGGGTGAGCGCGGCCAGCTCGCCGATGACGTCGTCCACGAAGTCGTACGTCACTTCCTTCGGCACGCACAGCGAGCTGAAGCCGACATCGGTACCGGTGTAGAGCGGCCGGGCGACGCCGTCGCAGTTGAGTTCCGCGTACGAGGCCAGCGCGGCGTTGGTGTGGCCCGGCAGGTCGATCTCGGGGACGACGGTCAGCTCACGGCTGGCCGCGTAGCGCACGATCTCGCGGTAGTCGGCCTTGGTGTAGTAGCCCCCGGGCCCGCCGCCGACCTGGGTGGAACCGCCGTAAGTGGCCAGCCGCGGCCAGGAGTCGATCGCGATCCGCCACCCCTGGTCGTCCGAGAGGTGCAGATGCAGTGTGTTGAACTTGTAGAGGGCCAGCTGGTCGATGTAGCGCTTGACCTGGTCGACGCCGAAGAAGTGCCGGGAGACATCGAGCATCGCGCCCCGCCAGGCATAGCGCGGCACGTCGGTGATGGTGCCGCCGGAGACCCGCCAGGGGCCCGGCTGCCGGGTGGTGCGTTCGACGGACGCGGGCAGCAGCTGCCGCAGCGTCTGGACGCCGTGGAACAGTCCGGCGGAACCCCGCGCGCTGAGGGTGATGGCGCGGCTCGTCACCTCCAGCCGGTATCCCTCCGCGCCCAGCTTCCGCGCCCCGGCGCCGTCCGGCATCAGCCGGAGCCGGATGCCGTCACCGCCCGACCGCGTGGTCACGGGCAGCCGGTAGCCGGTGGAGGGGCGCAGCACCTTCGCCAGGTAGTCGCCCACCCGGCGCGCCGGGCGCGCCGAGCCGTCGGTGCCGGAGACCCGGATGCGGGTGTCCGGGCGGATCGCGTACGAGCCCGCCGCGGGCCGTACGGACGCGGGCGCGGGCACGACCCGGTCCAGGGGGGTCGGGGCGGCCTGGGCGGCCCCGGCGGCGTAGGGAGAGGAAGGGGCGGAAGCGGGGAATGCGGAGGAAGCGGACGCGGAGGAGGCCGCGGTCCCCGCTCCGGCAACCACGGTCAGCAGCAGGGAACACAGCAGTCGGGCACGGCGTCGTCTCACAGGGGATCCCTTCAACGAAACGTCGCTCTTGGGTACCGCGAGGCCCAGTTGCGGTCAAGGTGTAGACCAATGTGTTGCCGACGACCCGTCAGAATTTACCGCCTGGCGGAAGTCGCCCACCCACCACCAGGACCACCACCAGCCCCCGCCAACCACCACCCCTGCCCCCAGCCGCTACCGCCACCGCCACCGCCACCGCCACACGTGATGTGGATCACGACACCCCACCGCAATGCCCGCGCGAACTCGGCGATCTCCCCCCGGACAGCACCCCCACACCCCACCCCCTGCCCGATATCGGGCAGGAAGTTTGCGAAAAGCCTCACCGCATCGCACTATCAACGAATGCTCGATCGCCGTATGTCCCACGATGACCTCATCGACCACTTGGTCCGCAGTACGCCGCTCAGCCGTGGCGAGGCGGCCCGGGTGGTGCTGGACGTGCTGGCGTACTTCGACGAGACGACGGAGGAGTTCGTCCGGCGCCGCCACCGCGAGCTGCAGTCCGGCGGGCTGACCAACGCGGACATCTTCGAGCGGATCACGGCCGAGCTGCCGCGCCGCGCGGTGGCCCCGCCCGAACTCTCGCTGCGCCAGTTGCGCCGCATCGTCTACGGCTGACGCTCCGGTCCACGACGGCGGCCGTCACCGCCGGACACAAGCACGGACACGAGGCACGGACACGCCCGCAGACACCGCCGCGGGCACGGACACGAGCACGAACACAGCCGCGGACACAGACACGAGCACGAGCACCACCAGCGATCCAATGGGAGGGCCTGAACACCATGTGCGGAATCGTCGGATACATCGGGAAACGCGATGTGGCGCCGCTGCTGCTGGAGGGACTGCAGCGCCTGGAGTACCGCGGCTACGACTCCGCGGGCATCGCGATCCAGGGCAAGCCGGGCAAGGGTGGACAGAATGCCTCATCGGCCGGGCTGAAGACCGCCAAGGCCAAGGGCCGGGTCCGCGAGCTGGAGGCCAGGCTTCCCAAGCGGTTCACGGGCACCACCGGGATCGCCCACACCCGCTGGGCCACCCACGGCGCGCCCAATGACGTCAACGCGCATCCGCATCTGGACGCGGACCGCAAGGTCGCCGTCGTCCACAACGGCATCATCGACAACGCCGCCGAGCTGCGCGCCAAGCTCGCCGCCGACGGGGTGGAGCTGGTGTCCGAGACCGACTCCGAGGCGCTCGCCCACCTCATCGGCCGCTCCCAGGCGGCCACCCTGGAGGAGAAGGTCCGTCACGCGCTCGCGATGGTCGAGGGCACCTACGGCATCGCCGTACTGCACGCGGACTTCCCGGACCGCATCGTCGTCGCCCGCAACGGCTCCCCGGTGGTGCTGGGGATCGGCGAGAAGGAGATGTTCGTCGCCTCGGACGTCGCCGCGCTGGTCAGCCACACCCGCCAGGTGGTCACGCTGGACGACGGCGAGATGGCCACCCTCAAGGCCGACGACTACCGCACCTACACCACCGAGGGCAGCCGCACCTCCACCTCCCCCACCACCGTGGAGTGGGAGGCCGAGTCGTATGACATGGGCGGCCACGACACCTATATGCACAAGGAGATCCACGAGCAGGTCGACGCCGTGGACCGGGTGCTGCGCGGCCGGATCGACGACCGCTTCGCCACCGTCCGGCTGGGCGGGCTCAACCTGGACGCCCGCGAGGCCCGCGGGGTGCGCCGGGTCAAGATCCTCGGCTGCGGTTCGGCCTACCACACGGGCCTGATCGGGGCCCAGCTGATCGAGGAGCTGGCCCGGATCCCGGCGGACGCGGAGCCCGCGAGCGAATTCCGCTACCGCAACCCGGTGGTGGACCCGGACACCCTCTACATCGCGGTCAGCCAGTCCGGCGAGACGTACGACACCCTCGCGGCCGTCCAGGAGCTGAAGCGCAAGGGCGCGCGGGTGCTGGGCGTCGTCAACGTCGTGGGCAGCGCCATCGCCCGGGAGACGGACGGCGGGGTGTACGTCCACGCGGGTCCGGAGGTGTGCGTCGTCTCCACCAAGTGCTTCACCAACACCGCCGTGGCCTTCGCACTGCTCGCCCTGCACCTGGGCCGGATCCGCGACCTCTCGGTCGCCGACGGCAAGCGGATCATCGCCGGACTGCGCAAGCTGCCCGAGCAGATCGCCGAGGTGCTGCGCGGCGAGGAAGAGATCGAAAAGCTCGCCGCCGAATATGCGAACGCAAAGAGCATGATGTTCGTCGGGCGGGTCCGCGGCTACCCGGTGGCACGCGAGGCATCCCTGAAGCTGAAGGAGGTCTCCTACGTCCACGCCGAGGCGTACCCGGCCTCCGAGCTGAAGCACGGGCCGCTCGCGCTGATCGAGCCCGAGGTGCCGACCGTGGCGGTCCTCCCGGACGACGATCTGCTGGAGAAGAACCGCGCGACGCTGGAGGAGATCAAGGCCCGCAGCGGCCGGATCCTGGCCGTCGCCCACCAGGAACAGGAGAAGGCGGACCACACGATCGTGGTACCCCGCAACGAGGCGGAGCTCGACCCGATCCTCATGGGCATCCCGCTCCAGCTGCTCGCCTACCACACGGCGCTGGCGCTCGGCCGGGACATCGACAAGCCCCGGAACCTGGCCAAGTCGGTGACGGTCGAATAACCCCCCGCCGCCGCCCGCACCCCATGCGACCTGGGCCGATCCCTCGGCGGTCCCCCGCGTGTGCCACCACGCACGCGGGGGCCGCCTCCCCTTCGCCGACGTCGCCCTTCACGCCGACGGCCGGCCGTCGCGCGGGAACCGTCACTTCTCGCACGACAGCACGATCGAACGGTTTGTACCCGCCGCAAACGCCCAATTCACCCCTACGCACCGGTAGGTTTATTGGTTGTCAAGATGAACTTGACGCCATCTCTTCTGCGGTCAAGAGGAGTTGAAGATGTCCGGTTCCGAACGCCCGCGAAATCGTGCCAGCGGCAAAAGTTTTGGCCTGAACTACCACGCTTGTTGAGAGGGCGCGGGGGCACAGCGCACCGGGACACCGCGGTTCGAAGCACGCGGGAGGGCAGGGACACGAGAGGCCCCGAACGGACGCGAGACGGCCCCGCAAGGCCGCGAACGCGGCAACGCGGCCCGGAAGGAGACGGGAGACTCCGGAAGGGACGCGGAGAGACCGGGAAGGACGCGAGCGGCGAGAGGCCGCGGGGACAGCGAGAAGGCGGTCCGGGAAGACCCGCCCGGAAAGACGCGGGAAGCCCCAAAGGACCGCGGGAAGCCCCCGAAAGCACGCGGAGGGGCACGGGAAAACCGCAGCGCCGCCGGAAGATCGAAGAGATGCCGGAAGACCGAAGGGGACACCGGGAGACCGAAGGGGCACCGGGAGACCGAAGGGGCACCGGGAGACCGAAGAGACGCGGGAAAATCACACGGGGACGCCGGAAAGGCCGAAGGGACACCGGAGGCCCCGGGCAGCACACCTAGGGGATGACGACGACCGGCCGCTGTGCCCGCCGCGCGAGCCGCCCGGCGACCGAGCCGAAGATCCGCCCCACCAGCCCGTGCGTGGAGCCCACCACGATGGCGTCGGCCGCGTACTCCCGGCCGACCTCCTCCAGCTCGTGACAGATGTCCCCGCCCCGCTCGACGAGGATCCAGGGCACCTCGGCGAGATGATCGGCACAGGCCAACTCGAGCCCCAGCACCTCGGTGCGGTGATCGGGGACGTCGACGAAGACGGGCGGCTCACAGCCCGCCCAGACGGTCGTCGGCAGCCGGTTGGCCACATGGACGATGATCAGCCCTGAGCCGGAGCGCCGGGCCATGCCGATGGCGTAGGCGAGGGCGCGCTCGCTCGATGTGGACCCGTCGAATCCGACCACAACGCCGTGCTGGAAAGCTGGATCGCAGGAATGACGTGTTTCTTCCGCCGCTTCGGGGTGCGCCATGTGATCGGCGACCCGCTTGCGGTCCGCGGGTTCGGGGATTTCGTGACCGGCCATCGGTGTCTCGGCGAAGGATGTCCTCGTGCGGAGGGATCGGCGGGGGCTCAGGTTGGGGGCTGTCGGGGGACTTGAGCTCCGCTGGAGCTCGGGGGACGGCATCGAGGGGTCGAAATCCGTCCGGGATTCATCTTTCCAAGCCCTTACCCCCAAGGGTACGGCGGCATTCACCACGTGCCCAGAGGTCGCCACGGGAGCGAAGCGGCCCGAAGCGTTCCCCGGAGCATGCCGGAGGGCGGCCCGTAACGCAATGCCCCAAGTGGTCCCCACTCGGCCCGGCGCCCGGCCCGGGACCCGGGTCGGCGGGGCCGTCACGGTACGCCGTGCGGCGGCCCGGCAGTGACCTGGGGGCGGGCCGGGCGTTGTAGTAGCGGCACCGCGTGCGGCGACCCCGGCCCGCCCCGGTCACCTGCCCGGATCCATCGCCGGCCGCCGCTCGCCACCCCACGCCACCCCAGCGCCGAACCCTCCGCCGACCGCCCGCCGACCGCTCGAGAGGAACCCTGCCCGTGCCCGTCGCCCGCGCGTACGACGCCTCTGGGGACGCCCCTGACGGCGGGGCCGGGGCCCCCGGACGGCCCCGTGTTCCGAGCCCCGCTCGAGCCCCGGTCCAGTCCGCCGCTAGCGACGCGGTGAGCGAGGTGATCCGCTGGGCCGCCTTCAGCTGTGCCGTGGTCCCCGTCGCCCTGCTGATGTGCGGATTGCCCCTCGGCGTCGCGGCGGGGGCCGCCGCGGGGCTCGCCGCCGTGACGGCCGCCAGCCGCGCCCTGTTGCGCCATTCCGAGCGCGTCGCGGCCCGGCTGGACGCGGACGGCGCCAGCCCGCACCGGGGCCGCCACGGCCGCAC
>NZ_BBOX01000560.1 GCF_001553455.1 Streptomyces hygroscopicus subsp. hygroscopicus | reverse complement strand
CGTACGCGGAGCGGGACGGCGCCTCCGGGGGAGTGGCGGTGAAGCTGCCGCAGGCCCCGGTGGAGAAGGAGGCCAGGGCCCCGGGCAGCGTCGCCGGGATCGCCGCCCGTTCGCTGCCGGGCGTGGTGACCATCCATGTGCGCGGCGGTTCGGAGGAGGGCACCGGCACCGGCTTCGTCCTCGACAAGCGGGGCCACATCCTCACCAACAACCATGTCGTGGAGCCCGCCGGGACGGGCGGCGACATATCGGTGACCTTCAACAGCGGGCAGGACGCCGACGCCGAGATCATCGGCCGCGACGCCGGCTACGACCTCGCGGTGATCAAGGTCAACCGCGTCTCCGGGCTCACCCCGCTGCCGCTGGGCAACTCCGACTCGGTGCGCGTCGGCGACCCCGTCGTGGCCATCGGAGCCCCGTTCGACCTGGCGGGCACGGTCACCTCCGGGATCATCAGCGCCAAGGAGCGTCCCATCACCGCGGGCGGTGAGGAGGAGGACGGCAGCGACGTCAGCTATGTCGACGCGCTGCAGACCGACGCCCCGATCAACCCGGGCAACTCCGGCGGCCCCCTGGTGGACAGCAGGGGGCGGGTCATCGGGATCAACAGCGCGATCCGGGCGGCCGACGACGGCTCGGGCCTCGGCGGCGGTCAGGGCGGCAGCATCGGCCTGGGCTTCGCCATCCCGATCAACCAGGGCAAGCGGGTCGCCGAGGAGCTGATCAACACCGGCAGGGCCACCCATCCGGTGATCGGCGTCACGCTCGACATGGCCTACACCGGGGACGGCGCCCGGGTGAACACCGAGAGCGCGGGCGGCGGCGAGCCGGTCACCCCGGGCGGCCCCGGCGACAAGGCGGGGATCGAGGCCGGGGACGTGATCACGGAGGTGGACGGCGTCCGGGTGCACAGCGGACAGGAGCTGATCGTGAAGATCCGCAGCCACCGCCCCGGGGACCGGCTCCGGCTCACCGTCGAGCGCGACGGCGGGGAACACACCGCGGAGCTGACCCTGGGCTCGGCGAGCAGCGACTGACGCCCGATGTTGGTCCGGGCGTCTCCCGCGCCGCCCCCGCCGCCAGGTACCGTGTTGGATGGCCCAGGCCGGGACCACAGACGTCTTGAGGAGCTGCAAGGTGTTGGACATAGGACCTCTCGAGCTTGTCGCGCTCGTTGTCCTTGCGGTGATCATCTTCGGCCCGGACAAGCTGCCGAAGGTGGTGCGGGACGTGTCGCGGTTCATCCGGAAGGTCCGGGAGTTCTCCGACAGCGCCAAGGAGGACATCCGCTCGGAGCTGGGGCCGGAGTTCAAGGACTTCGAGTTCGAGGACCTCAATCCCAAGACGTTCGTGCGCAAACACGTGCTGGACTCCGATGAGCTGGGCCTGAAGGAGATCCGCAACGGTTTCGACCTCCGCAAGGAGATGGCGGAGGTCGCCGACTCGGTGCACGGCCGGGAGAGTGATCCGCCGCAGGGCTCTTCAGGCGCCTCCGGCGCCACCCCGCCGTCCCTGTCCAAGGGCGACTCCAGCACGCCTGACCTGCTGCGCAAGCGCGAGGAACCGCGGCGCGACGAGCGCCCGCCGTTCGACTCCGACGCCACTTGATCCCCCCGTATGTCCGGGCTGGTTGACCCGTATGGCTATCCTCCCCTTGTCCGGGGTGAGGGTCGCCCGAGGGGGGCGGGCCGCCCACGACGCAGGGCAACGAGGAGGCCGCGCGCACATGGAGACCACGGGTCGGCTAGGGGCACAAGGGGTGGCCGCGACCGCGCAGGGGATGCCCGCCGACACCCGGCGGAGCGTCGACGGCTATCTGAAGGCGGCCTTCCCCTGGTACGGGCTTGACGAGGCGTTCACCGGCCCCCGCTGGCTGATGGAGGTGGGCGCGGCGGCCGACGGCATCGTCGAGTACGGCTCGACCGGCCACGGCGAGGAGCCGTCGCTGCGCGTCGAGACCGAGATGGACCAGCAGCGCTTCACGGTGGTCGTCACCGTCGCCGGCCGCCCCGGACGGGACAGCGCCGACGGCACCGGCAAGCTGGAGGCCACCTCGGTCTCCTCCGCCGCCTGGCTGGCCGGCTCCGGTCTGTTGTCGTGCACCTGGCCGACCCGGATGGAGCGGACGCTGCGCCAGGACTGGCTGGACCAGCAGACCGCGATCGCCTGGGAGCTGGCGGACGACCTGGAGGGCGAGGGCTGGTCGCAGCTGTCCCTCCCGGTGGACGGGGTGCCGGAGACCTTCCACTACCGGGAGTCGGAGTACGGCTGGGTGCTGGCCGGATCGGCGGGCGAGAGGGTCCACATCGGCGCGTACGGCCGCGGGATGAGCGCGTACGGGCTGGGCTTCGCGGTGGTCAAGGACATCACCCGGTACGACGGATAAGAGCGGTACGCGGCTCAGGGGCGGCCTCCTCGGGAAGCCGCCCCTGAGCCACGGGCCGAAGCCGAGCGCGTGGGCTCAGAACTTGTTGCGCGGGGTGACGCCCAGCGACATGCCCGCGAGTCCGCGCCGGCGTCCGCCGATCTTGCCCGCGATCGCCTTGAGCGCGCTGCCCGCCGGGGAGTCGGGGTCGGTCAGCACGACCGGCTTCCCCTCGTCGCCGCCCTCGCGCAGCCGTACGTCGATCGGGATGGCGCCCAGCACCGGCACCGTCGTGCCGGTGGTCCGGCTGAGCCCGTCGGCGACCAGCTGGCCACCGCCGGTGCCGAAGACGTCGACCATCTCGTCGCAGTGCGGGCAGGGCAGCCCGGACATGTTCTCCACCACGCCGACGATCTTCTGATGGGTCTGGACGGCGATCGCGCCGGCCCGCTCGGCCACCTCGGCGGCGGCCTGCTGCGGCGTGGTGACGACCAGGATCTCGGCGTTGGGCACCAGCTGGGCGACGGAGATCGCGATGTCGCCGGTGCCCGGCGGCAGGTCGAGCAGCAGCACGTCGAGGTCGCCCCAGTAGACATCGGCCAGGAACTGCTGGAGCGCGCGGTGCAGCATCGGTCCGCGCCAGACCACCGGCGCGTTCCCCGGGGTGAACATCCCGATGGAGATCACCTTCACGCCGTTCGCCGACGGCGGCATGATCATGTTCTCGACCTGGGTGGGCCGTCCGTCGGCGCCCAGCATGCGGGGCACCGAGTGGCCGTAGATGTCGGCGTCCACCACGCCGACCTTGAGGCCGTCGGCGGCCATCGCGGCGGCCAGGTTGACCGTCACCGACGACTTGCCGACCCCGCCCTTGCCGGAGGCCACCGCGTACACCCGGGTCAGCGAGCCCGGCTTGGCGAAGGGCACCTCACGCTCGGCCTGGCCACCGCGCAGCGAGGCGGCCAGCTCCCGCCGCTGCTCATCGCTCATCACCTCGAGGCCGACCGTGACACCGGTCACGCCCTCGACCCCGGCGACCGCCGTCCGCACGCTGCTGGTGATGGTGTCCCGCATCGGGCAGCCGGAGACCGTGAGGTAGACCACCACCGCGACCGAGCCGTCCGCCGCGATCTCGACGGATTTGACCATGCCGAGCTCGGTGATCGGCTTGTGGATCTCCGGGTCGTTGACCGTCGCGAGCGCGGCGCGTACCGCGTCTTCGCTCGGCGCTGGGAGGGTGTCGGTAGCCATACGGAGATGGTACGGCGCCGTGGGCGGGGGCGGACGGCCGTCAGCGGTCGCGTTCCTCACTCGGCCGCGGGTCGCCGTGGCCGCCCGCCCGCGGCGCGGTCCGCCCGCCGTCCGGCTCCCGGCGCAGCTCCTCCAGCTGGGCGCGGAGCCAGTCGCGGGTGGCGACCTCGCCCAGGCCCGTCCGCAGCGCCGCGATCTCCCGGGTGAGGAACTCGGTGTCGGCGATGGACCGCTCGTTCTGCTTGCGGTCCCGTTCGAGGTTGACGCGGTCGCGGTCGGCCTGCCGGTACTGGGCCAGCAGGATCAGCGGGGCGGAGTAGGACGCCTGGAGCGAGAGCATCAGCGTCAGGAAGATGAACGGGAAGGGGTCGAACCGCAGCCGCGGCGGCGCCAGGATGTTCCAGGCCAGCCAGAGGGCGACGAACACCGTCATCCAGGCGATGAACCGCCCGGTGCCCAGGAAGCGCGCGATCCGCTCCGACGCCTTGCCGAACGCCTCGGGGTCCCAGCGCGGCAGCGGACTGCGGCGGCGCGCCCGGGGGCGGTCCAGCCGGCTGCCGTCACCGTCCATCGGCGGTCCCCGGCAGGGCCGTCCCGGCGTACAGCTCGCGCTCCCGCCAGTCGGACGGCAGCAGATGGTCCAGCACGTCGTCGACCGTCACCGCGCCCAGCAGGGAGCCGGTCTCGTCCACCACGGGCGCCGCCAGCAGGTTGTAGGTGGCCAGATGGCCGGCGACGACGGGCAGCGGGGTGTCCGGCGGCAGCGGTGGCAGATCGGTGTCGACGGACGCGCCGACGAGGGTGAACGGTGGGTCGCGCAGCAGCCGTTGGAAGTGGATGATGCCCAGGTAGCGTCCGGTGGGCGTCTGGTCGGGCGGGCGGCACACGTACACCTGGGCGGCGAGCGCGGGCGTCAGGTCCTGTTCGCGCACCCGGGCGAGGGCGTCCGCGACGGTGGCGTCCGGGCGCAGCACGATCGGCTCGGTCGTCATCAGACCGCCCGCCGACCCCTCCTCGTACGACATCAGCCGCCGCATGTCCGCCGCGTCGCGGGGGCGCATCAGGCCCAGCAGCCGCTCCTTGTCCGGTTCGGGCAGCTCGGAGAGCAGATCGGCCGCGTCATCGGGGTCCATGGCCTCCAGGACGTCGACCGCGCGCTCCTCCTCCAGCTTGCCGAGGATCTCCACCTGGTCGTCGTCGGGCAGCTCCTCCAGGACGTCCGCGAGCCGCTCGTCGTCCAGGGCCGCCGCCACCTCGCCCCGGCGCTTGGCGGACAGGTGGTGCAGCACATTGGCCAGGTCGGCGGGGCGCAGCTGCTCGAAGGTGGCCAGCAGGTTCTCCGCGCCCTGCCCCTGCTCCTCCAGCGAGAAGCCGGTGACCGCCGACCAGTCCACGGTCAGCGTCTCGCCGCGGCGGCGCAGCGCGCCGGCCTTGCCGCGGCGTATGAAGACCTTGTCGATCTCCCACTCCCGGCGCGCGGGCAGCCGTGTCATCGACACGTCGAGGACGGTCACCGGCTCCTCGGTCTCGACCATCCGCACCGTGCGGTCGAGCAGTTCGCCGAGGACCAGGGTCTCGGTGGGGCGCTGTTCGAAGCGGCGCATGTTGAGCACTCCGGTGATGATGACCTGGCCGGACTCCACACCGGTCACCCGCGTCATGGGCAGGAAGATCCGGCGGCGGCCCACCACCTCGACCACCAGCCCGAGCACCCGCGGCGGGCGGCCGGCCAGCCGCAGCATCGCCACGACATCGCGCACCCGCCCCACCTGGTCGCCGCCCGGATCGAAGACGGCGATGCCCGCGAGGTGCGAGACGAAGACCCGGGGACCACCTGCCGGCATGTCCCGCCTCCCCTCATATGTGGGGTTTCCTGGCTGTTCCAGGCAATGATCCGCTCTTCACCGGGTTCAGGCTAACGTGCCCGCCCCTGCCCTGCCGCCGGGCGAGGGAGGTGCGGCACCCGGCGGACACCGCCGGGCGGCACCGGTACGCTGCCCTACTGCACCGGCATCAGGAGGCAGAGCGGACGTGCGCACCCGGAACAGGGCTGTCGTTGCGGCGATGTGCGCGGGTTTGGCCGCCACGCTCGCCGCGTGTGGCGGCGGTGGGGAGAAGGACCCCGACGCGGGCACGAACGGCGTGGGGAAGCTCCCCGCCACGAAGATCGAGGACAGAGCCCGCAAGGCGGCCGGAAGCGCGAATTCCGTGCGGCTCTCCGGCAACCTCGTCACCAAGGGCGTCACCTACACGCTCGACATGCGGCTCAAGGCCGACGGCGGCACGGGCCAGGTCTCCACCAAGGACTCCAGCTTCGAGCTGCTGCGCGTCGGCGAGGAGCTCTACCTCAAGGCCGACGCGGGCTTCTGGTCGCACGGCGCCGAAGGCGCGGGGGACAGCGGCGGGGGCGCGGACACCGCGGCCGGCAAGCTCGACAACAAGTATGTGAAGGTCCCCTCCGGCGACCCCTCCTACCAGCGGCTCAGCGGTTTCACCGATATGAGCCTGCTGCTCGACGGGCTGCTCGGACTGCACGGCGAGATCACCACGGGCGACCACGGCCAGGTGGGCGGCGTGCGGACGATCCGCATCAGCGCCGGCAAGGCCGGCGAGGGAGGGTCGCTCGACGTCTCCCTGGAGGGCCGGCCCTATCCGCTGCGGCTGCGGCGGGCGGGCGGCGCGGGCGTGATCCGGCTCGCGGACTGGAACAAGGACTTCACGCTCACCGCCCCGGAGAAGGGCCACGTCCTGGACTACGGGCAGCAGCTCCCGACGACGCCCTGACCCTCAGCCCTTACCGGCGCGCTTCTGGTCGGCGCGCTTCTGGCCGGCGCGCTTCGTGCGGCGGGCGAGGAGCTTGGGGAGAGCCGCCGGGACCGGGCGGCGGGTCGTCGCCGGGGACGGCAGCGGAGCCGCCGCCAGGGAGCCCGTGGGGTGCTCGGCGAGCGCCCCGGGGGCGGGCTCCAGCCGCAGCACCCGGCATTCGCGGGCCCAGCGCTCCGCGATGTGGTCGGCGTCCGCCG
>NZ_BBOX01000559.1 GCF_001553455.1 Streptomyces hygroscopicus subsp. hygroscopicus | reverse complement strand
TGTCCGCAGGGCGCCCGACGCCTTCCGGTTCGTCAGCCAGGCCCGGCACACCGGCAAGGTCGCGCTGACCGTTCCGAGGGCGCTGGACGGGGGTGGCACGGTGTTGATCACGGGTGGTACGGGTGGTCTGGGTGCGTTGCTGGCCCGTCATCTGGTGGTGAAGCATGGGGTCCGGCATCTGGTGCTGACGAGTCGTCGTGGTGTGGCGGCGCCGGGTGCGGCGGAGTTGGTGGCGGAGCTGGCCGGGCTGGGTGCGGAGGCGCGGGTGGTGGCGTGTGATGTCGCCGACCGGGCCGCGGTGGAGGAGTTGCTGGCGGAGATCGGGCCGGAGCGTCCGCTGTCGGCCGTGGTGCACGCGGCGGGTGTGCTGGATGACGGTGTGGTGGAGTCGCTGACGCCGGAGCGGGTGGACACGGTGCTGCGTCCGAAGGTGGACGCCGCGCTGCACCTGCACGAGCTGACCCGCGACCTCGACCTCTCCGCCTTCGTGGTGTTCTCCTCGGCCTCCTCCAACTTCGGTGGCGGCGGCCAGGCCAACTACGCCGCGGCCAACGCCTTCCTGGACGCCCTGGCGCACCAGCGCCGCGCACTCGGCCTCCCCGCGGTCTCCCTGGCCTGGGGCATGTGGGAGCAGCGCAGCGAGATGACCGGGGATCTGGGCGAGGCGGACCTCCAGCGCATCGCGCGGGCCGGGCTGAACGCGCTCAGCTCGGAAGAGGGCCTCGCGCTGTTCGACGACGCGCTCAGGACCGATGAGACCGTGCTCGTGCCGACCCATGTGGACCTCGCCGCCCTGCGCGTCCAGGCCCGCACCGGTGAGGTGCCCGCTCTGCTGCGCGGCCTGGTGCGTGTCCCCCGGCGCCGGGTCACGGCACCGGAGACCGCGCGGACCGGCACCGGATCGCTGCGGGACCGCCTCGCCGGTCTCTCCGCGGCCGACCAGTACCGGACCCTGCTGGACCTGGTGCGGGTGCAGGTGGCCACGGTCCTCGGCCACGGCTCACCGGAGGCGGTCGAGCCCGACATGGCCTTCAAGGACATGGGCTTCGACTCCCTGACCACGGTGGAACTGCGCAACCGGCTCAACGCGGAAACCGGGCTGCGGCTGTCGGCCGTGCTGGTCTTCGACCACCCGACCCCCACGGCGCTGGTGGACCACCTGAGGGAGGAACTCCTGCCGGACGGCGGCACGGGGGAGCCCGTGGTCTTCGCCGAGCTGGACAAACTGGAGCCCCTGCTCTCCGAGGTGATGGACGACGGCGAGACCCGCACGAAGGTGGCCGAGCGGCTGAAGGAGCTTCTGGGGAGGCTGGGCGAGGCTTCCGACGACTC
Source organism: Streptomyces hygroscopicus subsp. hygroscopicus (assembly GCF_001553455.1). Classification (GTDB taxonomy): domain Bacteria; phylum Actinomycetota; class Actinomycetes; order Streptomycetales; family Streptomycetaceae; genus Streptomyces; species Streptomyces hygroscopicus. The sequence continues at coordinate 5,465 of NZ_BBOX01000559.1, read as the reverse complement.
CGACTCCACCGCGGAGGTGGCCGAACGGATCGGATCGTCCTCCAACGACGAGCTGTTCGACTTCATCGACAACGAGCTCGGGCTGTCCTGAACCGCTGTCCGGCGACCTCTGACCCTTGACTGCAAAGAAAGTGACGGCAAACCAGTGAGCGAGACAAAGCTCCGCGACTACCTCAACAAGGTGACGACTGATCTGCACCGCACTCGTCTGCGCCTTCGAGAAGTGGAGGCGAAGAACCGGGAGCCGATCGCGATCGTCGCGATGAGCTGCCGCTTCCCCGGCGGGGTCAGCTCTCCGGAGGAGCTGTGGCGCATGGTCGCGGACGGTGCCGACGGGCTCTCGCCGTTCCCGAAGGACCGCGGCTGGCACGAGGAGCTGTACGACCCGGACCCCGACAGCCAGGGCACGAGCTATGTGAACGAGGGCGGGTTCCTGCACGACGCCGCCCTGTTCGACCCCGCGTTCTTCGGGATCTCCCCGCGTGAGGCACTGGCGATGGACCCCCAGCAGCGGCTGCTGCTCGAGGTGTCCTGGGAGGTCCTGGAGCGGGCGGGCATCGACCCGCTGTCCGTCAAGGGCAGCACCGGCGGCGTGTTCATGGGCGCCGCCTTCCAGGGGTACGGTGCGGCCGGCCCCGTCGAGGCCGAAGAGGTCGAAGGCCACCTGATGACGGGGCAGACACCCGCCGTCACCTCGGGCCGGATCTCCTACGTCCTCGGCCTCGAAGGCCCCGCGGTGACGGTGGACACGGCGTGTTCGTCGTCCCTGGTGACACTGCACCTGGCAGCGCAGGCGCTGCGCCAGGGCGAGTGCGACTTCGCTCTGGCCGGCGGCATCACCGTGATGGCCGGCCCCGGAACGTTCACCGAGTTCAGCCGTCAGCGGGGCCTCGCGTCCGACGGCCGCTGCAAGCCCTTCGCGGCGGGCGCGGACGGCACCAACTGGTCCGAGGGCGTCGGCGTGCTGCTCGTGGAGCGGCTGTCCGACGCCCGCCGCCACGGCCACCCCGTGCTCGCGGTGGTGCGCGGCTCCGCGGTGAACCAGGACGGCGCCAGCAACGGCCTCACGGCCCCCAACGGCCCGTCGCAGCGCAGGGTGATCCGTCAGGCCCTCGACAACGCCGGACTCACCCCGGACGAGGTCGACGTGGTAGAGGCGCACGGCACCGGCACCTCACTGGGCGACCCGATCGAGGCGCAGGCGCTGATCGCCTCCTACGGCCAGGACCGGCCGGAGGACCGGCCGCTGTGGCTGGGATCCATCAAGTCCAACATCGGCCACGCGCAGGCGGCGGCGGGTGTCGCGGGGGTCATCAAGATGGTGATGGCCATGCGGCACGGCATCCTGCCCAAGACCCTGCACGTGGACGAGCCGACCCCGCATGTGGACTGGTCGGCGGGGGCCGTGGAACTGCTGACCGAGGCCCGGCCCTGGCCGGAGACCGGCCGGCTCCGCCGGGCGGGCATCTCCTCGTTCGGCATCAGCGGTACCAACGCGCACACCATCATCGAGCAGGCTCCCGAAGCCGAGGAGCCGGAGCCGGCCGGTCCGGAGGCCGGGGCTCCCCGCCCGATCGCCTCCTCCGTCGTGCCGTGGCTGATCTCGGGCAAGGGCGAGAGCGCGCTGCGGGCGCAGGCCGAGCGGCTGTACGCCCGTCTGACGGCCGCTGAGGGCGACGATCCCACGGCGGCGTCCGTCGCGGACATCGGCTACTCCCTGGCGGTGTCCCGATCGGCGTTCGAGCACCGCGCCGCGGTGATCGGCGAGGACCGCGAGAGTCTGCTGCGCGGCCTGCGGGCCGTGGCCCAGGGCGAAGTGGCCCAGGGCGTGGTCAGGGGGCAGGCCGCGAAGGGACGGCGGACGGCCTTCGTGTTCCCCGGGCAGGGGGCGCAGTGGGCGGGTATGGCGGTGGGCCTGCTCGACAGCTCGCCGGTGTTCGCCGAGGCGATCGGTGAGTGTGAGAAGGCCCTGTCGGCGTATGTCGACTGGTCGCTGACCGCGGTGCTGAGGGAGGCCGATGGCGCCCCCGGTCTCGACCGGGTGGACGTGGTGCAGCCGGTGCTGTTCGCGGTGATGGTGTCGCTGGCAAGGCTGTGGCGTTCGGTGGGGGTCGAGCCGGACGCGGTGATGGGCCACAGCCAGGGCGAGATCGCCGCGGCCTGCGTCGCGGGCGCGCTCTCGCTCCAGGACGCGGCGAAGGTGGTGGCGCTGCGGTCCCAGGCCATCGCGGCGGGTCTGGCGGGCCGTGGTGGCATGGTGTCGGTCGGGCTGCCGGTGGACCGGGTCAGGGAGCGCATCGCCGCCTGGGACGGCGCCATCTCGGTCGCGGCGGTCAACGGCCCCGGTTCCGTCGTGGTCTCCGGTGATCCGGGGGCGCTGGACGAGATGGTGGCCAAGCTGGAGGGTGAGGAGGTGCGGGTCCGCCGGGTGCCGGTGGACTACGCGTCGCACTCCGCGCATGTGGAGGCGATCCGCGAGGAGTTGCTGAAGGTTCTGGCGGACATCGCGCCGCGTAGCTCTCGGGTGCCGTTCTACTCCACGGTGACCGGCGAAGTGGTGGACACGGCCGGGCTGGACGCCGAGTACTGGTACCGCAACCTGCGGCAGACCGTTGAGCTGGAGAGCACGACGCGCACGCTGCTGGACGACGGTTACACGGTCTTCGCCGAGGTGAGCCCGCATCCGGTGCTGACGCTGCCGGTGCAGCAGACGGTGGAGGCCGCTGAGGCGCGGGCCGTGGTCGCCGGCACGCTGCGGCGGGACGAGGGCGGGCCCGAGCGGTTCCTGACCTCCGCCGCCGAGCTGCACGCCAGCGGCGTCGGTGTCGACTGGCGGACCGTGTTCGAGGGACATGGCGCCCGCCGGATCGATCTGCCGACCTACGCCTTCCAGCGCCAGCGCTATTGGCTGGACTCCGCGGCGGCCATGGGCGACGTGGGATCGGTGGGCCTCAGGCCGGTGGCGCACCCCCTGCTGAGCGCCGCGGTCTCGCTGGCGGGTGGCGGCGGCGTACTGCTCAGCGGGCGGCTGTCGATCGCCACGCACGCCTGGCTCGCCGACCAGACGGTGCAGGGCGTGCCGCTGGTGCCGGGAACGGCCTTCGCGGAGATGGCCGCACAAGCGGGGGACCAGGTCGGGTGCGGCCGGGTCGACGAGCTGGTGCTGCTGACGCCCTTGGCAATGCCCGAGCGCGGCGGGGTGCAGATCCAGGTCGAGGTGGCGGAGGCCGACGCCTCGGGCCGGCGCGACGTCAGCGTGTACTCACGGATGGAGCCGGCCGGCGACGAGGCCGACCTCGAGCAGCCGTGGGTGCGGCACGCTCACGGTGTGCTCACGCCGCCCGCGGCGGCGGCCTCCTTCGACTTCGCGAAGTGGCCGCCCTCCGGTGCCAAGCCCGTCGAGGTCTCCGGCGGCTACGAGCACGCCGCCGAACACGGGCTGTACTACGGTCCGGCGTACCGCGGTCTGCGGCGTGCCTGGAAGCGCGGTGACGCGGTGTTCGCCGACGTCGAGCTGCCCGAGGACCAGCGCGGCGTCGCGAAGTACTTCGGTCTGCACCCGGCCCTGTTCGACGCGGCCCTCCAGGCGATCGGCGCGAACAACGCGTTGCGCGGCGGCGACGACGCGCCGAGCGCGGGCAATCTGATGCCGTTCTCGTGGCGGGGATTCTCCCTGGAGGCCGTCGGCGCCCAGGCGCTGCGCGTCCGGATCGTCCCGGACGGACGGCAGGCCGTGTCGCTGGCCATGGCCGACACCTCGGGCCGCCCGGTGGCTACCGTCGAGTCCCTCGTGCTCCGGCCCATGCAGGCCGCGACGTTGCAGAACGCGGGCCGGACGGCCGGCGACGGGCCGTTGCGCATGGAGTGGACGGCGGGCGCGGTCAAGCCCGCCGAGGGCGTGGCACCCGGCTGGTGGGCGGTGCTGGTCGACGACTGCCTCGGCGTGGGCGACGCTCTTCAGGCGGCGGGATTCTTCCCCGCCGACGTGTACACCGACCCCACGGCACTGAGCGACACCGTGGCGGCGGGCACGAGCATGCCCGGCATGGTGGTACTGCCGGTGGCTTCGAACGGCCCCGCGGCGGTGGACGAGGTCCACACACGGGTCGGTGAGGTGCTGGAGACCGTGTCGTCGTGGCTGGCGGACGACCGGTTCGCGGGCACCCCGCTGGTGGTGCTGACCCAGGGTGCCGTCGACACCGGCGAGGGGGTACGGGACCTGGCGGCCGCGGCGGTGTGGGGTCTGGTGCGGTCGGCGCAGTCGGAGCACCCGGGACGGCTGGTGCTGGTCGACACGGACGATGTCGAGCGTGCGGTGGGACTTCTCGCGGGAGTGCGGGCTACCCGTGAGGAGCAGGTGGTGGTGCGCTCGGGCGAGGTCCGCGTGCCACGTCTGGCCCGCTCAGCGCCCGCGGATGACGCCCCCGAGACGGAGGTGTTCGGTTCCGGCGCGGTGCTGGTGACGGAGGGCACGGGCGCTCTGGGCGGTCTGGTGGCCCGGCATCTGGTGGCCCGGCACGGTGTCAGGAAACTGGTCCTGCTGTCCCGTCGTGGTGCGGAGACGGACGGCGCCGTCGCGTTGCGGGCCGAACTGGCGGCCGGGGGCGCCGACGTGGTGGTCACCGCCGGTGACGCCGCGGATCGTGAGGCGCTTGCCGCGGTGCTGGCGCAACTGCCCGAGGAGTTCGCGCTGAGCGCCGTGGTGCACGCGGACGAGGTGCTCGATGACGGGCTGTTCGCATCGCTGACCCGCGAGCGGGCGAGCGCGGTGCTGCGGGCGAAGGTGGACGCGGCCTGGAACCTGCATGAGCTGACCGCGCACATGGACCTTTCGGCGTTCGTGCTGTTCTCATCGACCGCGGGTCTGCTCGGCGCGGCCGGGCAGGGCACCTGCGCCGCGGCGCATGTGTTCCTGGACGGCCTCGCGTCGTGGCGTCGCGCTCGAGGACTGCCGGGTGTCTCGCTGGCATGGGGCCCGTGGGCCCAGGACAGCGGCGTGACACAGCGGGAGGAGATCGACAGCTGGCGCTACCAGGTGATGTGGAAGCCGGCCCCGGACCTGGCCGGGGGGCCGTTGTCGGGAACCTGGCCGGTGGTGGTTCCGGCGTCCTGTGCCGGGGACGAGCTGGTCTCGGGCGTTGTCGCCGGGCTCGAGCGGCATGGCGCGGGTGTGGTTCCGGTCGTGGTGGACGAGCGGGACCTCGACGCCGACGTGCTGGCGGAGCGGCTGCGCGAGGTCGCCGGGCAGTCGCCCGAGCTGGGCGGTGTGCTGTCGCTGCTCGCCCTGGACGAGGAACCCTGCCCGGGGCATCCGGCTCTGCCGAGCGGCTACGCGCTGAGCCTGGCGCTGGTGCGGGCCATGGTCGAGGCGAAGATCCCGGCCCGGCTGTGGAGTGCCACCCGGGGGGCCGTCTCGGTGGACGGCTCGGAGCGGCTCACCAACCCGGTACAGGCGATGGTGTCGG
>NZ_BBOX01000558.1 GCF_001553455.1 Streptomyces hygroscopicus subsp. hygroscopicus | reverse complement strand
GGGCCAGACGCTGGCCGAGCACCGTTCCCTCGCGGACCACGGCCTGCGGCTCGTCGGTGGCGAGCACCGCGGCCAGCGCCGCCTTGGACTTCTCGTCGGGCTCCCGCGGGTCCAGGTCCACCAGGACGAAGCAGTTCGGGTTCTCCGACTGCGCGGACCGCACCATGCCCCACAGGGGGGCGTGGATCAGGTCCGGGGTCTCGTCGCGGTCCTCGGGCGCCATGGCACCCGAGGTCACGAAGACCAGTCGGGAGGAGCCGAACCGGCGGTCGCCGAGCCAGCCCTGGATCATGCCGAGCGTGTGGTGCGTCACCGCGTGGATGGCGTCCGCGGGCTCCAGGCCCGGCTTCGCCCTGCCCTTGCCCTTGGTCTTGCCCTTGCCCTTGGTCTTGCCCCGCGCGCCCTGGGCGGCCTCGTCGTCGAGACCGGGCGCGTAGGAGACCAGCACGGCCTCCGGGACAGCGGCGCCGCCGTCGACCGCGGCGCCCAGCGCGTCGAGGTCGGGGTAGACGGTCACCTCGGCCCCGGGAATCGAGGAGCCGGAGGCCAGCCCGTAGTGGTCGGTGCCCACCACGGCCCACCGGGCCGTCGCCGCCTCGGCCGGAGCGAGGGCCGGAACGGGGGTCCAGTCCAGTGTGAACAGCGAGTCGCGGAACGCCGATGTCCTGGCCCGGTCGATGTGCTCCACGGACACCGGGCGCAGCACGAGGGATTCGATCGACGCCACGGGGCGGCCGGTTCCGTCCGCCACCGCGAGGGAGATGGAATCCGGCCCCAGCTGGGTGAGCCGCACCCGCAGGGTGGACGCGCCACCGGCGTGGAGCGACACCCCGCTCCAGGAGAACGGGAGCCGGGAGAGCCCGACATCCTCCAGGGCGACGAAGGTCACCGCCTGTACCGCGGCGTCCAGCAGCGCGGGATGGAGGCCGAAGTCGGCCGCGTCCGACGCGTGCTCCTCACCAAGACCGACCTCGACGTAGACGTCGTCCCCGGAGCGCCAGGCGGCACGCAGGCCCTGGAACACCGGGCCGTAGGCGAAGCCGGTGGCGGCGAAGCGCTCGTAGAAGTCGCTGATGTCCAGGGCTTCCGCGTCCGCCGGGGGCCATGCGCTCAGGTCGAACGACGGCTCGGGGCCGGCCGGGGCGAGCGCACCGGCCGCGTGCTGCGTCCACGGCTCGTCCGAGGACGCGTCGGCCGGGCGGGAGTACAGGCTGAGCGAGCGGTGGCCCGTCTCATCCTTGTCTCCCACCCAGAGCTGCACCTGGACCGGTTCGTTCTCGGGCAGGACCATCGGGGTGGCCAGGGTGACCTCCTCGACCCCGCCGCAGCCGACCTGGTCGGCGGCGCGGATGGCCAGTTCGAGGAATCCGGTTCCGGGGAACAGGGCCGCGCCCCCGATGGCGTGGTCGGCGAGCCACGGCTGGCTCTGCACCGACAGCCTGCTGGTGAACAGGAATCCGTCGCTGCCCGCGAGCTCGACTCCGGCGCCCAGCAGCGGGTGGTTGGGCGAGCTGAGCCCGGCGGAGGTGACGTCCCCGGTCATCGGGCCGGGTGCCTTCGGCCAGTAGCGCTGACGCTGGAAGGCGTAGGTGGGCAGTTCCACCCGCCGCACGTCGCGCCCGGCGAACGCCGTCGACCAGTTCACGGTGGTGCCGTGGACATGGAGTGCGGCCAGCGCCGTGGTGAGCGACTGCGTCTCGGGGCGGTTCTTGCGCAGTGCGGGAACAAGGGTGAGAGCGCCCGAGGCCTCGTCGGCCGTCAGGCAGTCCTGGGCCATCGCGGTGAGCACACCGTCCGGGCCCACTTCCAGGAACGAGGTCACCCCGAGCTTCTCCAGGGCCCGTACCCCGTCCGCGAAGCGCACCGCCTCGCGCACGTGCCGCACCCAGTACTCCGGGGAGCACACCTGGGCGGCTCCCGCCGGCGTGCCCGTGAGGTTGGAGACCAGGGTGATGGCCGGTGCCTGGAAGGACAGGCCCGCGACCACGTCACGGAAGTCGTCCAGCATGGCGTCCATGCGGGGCGAGTGGAAGGCGTGGCTGACCCGCAGCCGGCGGGTCTTGCGGCCCTGCTCCGACCACTGTCCGGCGATCTCCAGCGCGGCGGCCTCGTCACCGGCGATGACCACGGCCGTCGGGCCATTGACCGCGGCGATGCTCACCTCGGCCGCACGACCGGCCAGCGATCCGGAGATCTCCTCCTCCGACGCCTGCACCGCCACCATCGCGCCACCCTCGGGCAGCGCCTCCATCAGCCGGCCACGCGCCGCGATCAGCGCGCAGGCGTCCTCCAGGGAGAACACCCCGGCCACGTGCGCGGCGGCGATCTCGCCCACCGAGTGCCCGATCAGTACGTCCGGGGTGACGCCGAAGTGCTCCAGCAGCCGGAACAGCGCCACCTCGACCGCGAACAGCGCGGGCTGGGTGAACGCCGTCCGGTCCAGCAGCTCGGCATCCGCACTGCCCTCGGCCGCGAACACCACCTCCCGCAACGGCCGGTCGAGCAGCACGTCGAGATACGCGCACACCTCGTCCAGGGCGCGGGCGAACACCGGGAAGGCGTCGTACAGCTCCCGGCCCATGCCCAGACGCTGCGCGCCCTGGCCCGAGAACAGGAACGCCGTCTTGCCGGCCGTGCCCACCGATCCCTGGACGACTCCGGGGACCGTGGCGCCCGAGGCGATGGCGTCGAGACCGCTCAGCAGTCCCTCCCGGTCGCCGCTCATGAGCACGGCGCGGTGGTCGAAGACGGACCGGGTGGCCGCCAGCGAGTAGCCCACGTCGTCGAGGCCGAGCTCGGGGTGGGCCGCCACGTAGTCGCGCAGGTTCCGCGCCTGGGCGCGCAGCGCCTCGGCGCCCTTGCCGGTGACCGTCCAGGGAAGCGCTTCGGCGTCGGCCGAGGGGGCGTCCGTGCGGGCCCGCTCCACCGCCTCCGGCCGCTCCGGCTCCGGGGCCTGCTCGATGATGGTGTGGGCGTTGGTGCCGCTGATGCCGAACGAGGAGATGCCCGCCCGGCGCGGCTCGCCGTTGTCCGGCCACGGGGTCGGCTCGGTCAGCAGCCGGACCTCGCCCGCCGTCCAGTCCACATGCGGCGTCGGCTCGTCGACGTGGAGCGTCTTCGGCAACACGCCCTCGCGCATGGCCATCACCATCTTGATGATCCCGGCCACACCGGCCGCCGCCTGCGTGTGCCCGAGGTTCGACTTGATGGAGCCCAGCCACAGCGGCCGGCCCTCCGGCCGCCCCTGGCCGTAGGTGGCCAGCAGCGCCTGCGCCTCGATCGGGTCACCGAGCCGGGTGCCGGTGCCGTGCGCCTCGACCGCCTGTACCTGGTGGGCGGCGAGGTCGGCGCTGGCCAGCGCCTGGCGGATGACCCGCTGCTGCGACGGGCCGTTGGGCGCGGTGATGCCGTTGGACGCGCCGTCCTGGTTGATCGCGGAGCCGCGCACGATCGCCATCACCGGGTGACCGTTGCGCCGCGCGTCCGACAGCCGCTCCAGCAGCAGCACTCCGACACCCTCGGACCAGCCCGTGCCGTCCGCCGACGCGGCGAACGCCTTGCACCGGCCGTCCGACGACAGCCCCTTCTGGCGGCTGAAGTCCACGAACGATCCCGGGCTGGACATGATCGTGACACCGCCGGCCAGCGCGAGCGAGCACTCGCCCTGGCGCAGCGACTGCACCGCCATGTGCAGCGCCACCAGCGATGACGAGCACGCCGTGTCCACCGTCACGGCCGGGCCCTCGAAACCGAAGGTGTAGGAGATACGGCCCGATACGACGCTGGCCGCGTTGCCCGTTCCCAGGTAGCCGTCAGGTCCGCCCGGGGCGGCCAGCAGCAGGCCGATGTAGTCCTGGCCGTTGCTTCCCGCGAAGACACCCGTCCGGCTCCCCTTGAGTGTCGCGGGGTCGATGCCCGCCCGCTCGAACACCTCCCAGGAGGTCTCCAGCAGCAGCCGCTGCTGCGGGTCGATGGTCAGCGCCTCGCGCGGTGCGATCCCGAAGAACTGCGGATCGAACTGGTCGGCGTCGTAGACGAAGCCGCCGCCGCTCGAGTAGCTGGTGCCCGAGTTCTCCGGGTCCGGGTCGTAGAGCTCGTCGAGGTCCCAGCCACGGTTGGTCGGGTAGGCGCTGATGACGTCACTGCCCTCGGAGACCAGCCGCCACAGGTCCTCCGGAGTGCGCACCCCACCGGGGAAGCGGCAGCTCATCGACACGATCGCGATCGGATCGTCGTCCACCACGGTGCCCGTCACCACCGGCAGGTCATCGGCCGGGGCGGGGGCGGTGCCCATCACCTCACCGAGGATGAACCGGGCGAGCACCGTAGGCGTCGGGTAGTCGAAGGCCATGGTGACCGGCAGGTTCACGCCGGCCGCCTTGCTCAGACCGTTGCGCAGTTCCACGGCGGTCAGCGAGTCGAACCCGATGTCCCGGAAGGCCCGGTCCGGCTCCACCGCGTCCGCGCTCGGGTATCCGATCACCTCGGCGGCGTGCGACCTGACGAGGTCGAGCACCTCCGTCTCGCGTTCGGCGGCCGACAGTCCTTCGAGACGCACGGCCAGCCCGGAGAGCGCCGCGCCCAGCTCGGCCTCCGCCGCTTCCAGCGCCTGCCGCACCTCGGGCAGCTCGTTCAGGAGGGGACGCGGCCGGGCCGAGGCGAATCCGGGAGCGTAGCGCTCCCAGTCCACGTCGGCGACGGTGAGGTCGACCTCGTCGTGGTCGAGCGCCTGCTGAAGGGCGTCGACGGCGAGTTCGGGGACCAACGGCGGCATACCGCGCCGCTTCAGCTGGGCCGCGGTGGCGTCGTCGACCAGACCACCGCCACCCCAGGCGCCCCACGCCACCGAGGTGGCCGCCAGGCCCTGGGCCCGGCGCTGCTGCGCCAGGGCGTCGAGGAAGGCGTTCGCGGCGGCGTAGCTGCCCTGACCGGCACCACCGACGGTTCCGGCGTAGGAGGAGAAGAGGATGAACGCGGACAGGTCCAGGTCCTGGGTCAGCTCGTGGAGGTTCACCACGGCGTCCACCTTGGGCCGGAAGACGCCCTGCGTCCTGGGGACGGTGAGGGTGTCGATGAGGCCGTCGTCCAGCACACCGGCCGCGTGCACCACCGCGGTCAGCGGGTACTCCTCGGGCAGCGCCGCGAGGAGTTCCCGCAACGCGTCGCGGTCGGCGGCGTCACAGGCCGCGATGGTGACCCGCACACCGAGAGCGGTCAGCTCGTCCCTCAGCTCGGCCGCGCCCGGGGCGTCCGGGCCACGGCGGCTGGTCAGCACCAGGTGCTCGGCACCGCCACGGGCCAGCCAGCGGGCGAGTCGGCCACCGAGGGCACCCGTACCACCGGTGATCAGGACGCTGCCGTGCGGCTGCCAGGTACGGGCCGGCCGGGACTCGCCCAAGGGCGCCCGGACGAGCCGTCGGGCGAAGACGCCCGAGGCGCGCACCGCGACCTGGTCCTCGTCGCCGGAGCGCCCGATCAGGCCGATCAGACGGTTCAGGGCCCGATCGTCGATCGCGTCCGGCGACTCGGGGAGGTCGACCAGGCCGCCCCACCGCTGTGCGTACTCCAGGCCGACGACCCGGCCCAGACCCCACACCATGGACTGCTTGACGCTGCCGACCCGGTCCGAGCGGCCGACGGATACGGCTCCGCTGGTGGCGAGCCACAGCGGCACGTCGATGTCGATGTCGCTGAGCGCCTGGACCAGGGCCACGGTGCCGGCGAAGCCGCGCGGCACCCCGGGGTGTCCGGTGAGCGCCTCCTCGTCCAGCGCGAGCAGGGACAGCACGCCGTCGATCGCGAGGGTCTCCGGCTGCTCGGATCCGTCCGTGGCGGGTGCGCCGGGGGCCGCGGTCCGGAGGAGCCCGACCAGCGAGGAGCGCTCCGGCTCCGCTTCGTCCAGGTCGACGCGCACCGCGCGGGCGCCGTGGCGCTCCATGTCGCGCACGACGCGCTCCGCCAGTGCACGGGCGGTGTCGACCGGCGGGACCACGACCACCCAGGTACCGGTGATTGGGGCGCCCTGCCCCTCTCCGGAGCCGGACGGCGGCTGGTCGACGACGGGCTTCCAGGTGATCCGGTAGCGCCAGTTGTCGACTGTCGTGCGGTCACGCCTGCCGCGGCGGTACGACGAGAGGGCGGGCAGCACCGCGCTCAGCGGCGCCTCGCCGTCGAGCTCGAGGGTCTGCGCCAGTCCTTCGAGGTCCTCGCGCTCGACGGCCTCCCAGAACCGCGCGTCCACCGCGTCGGTCTCGGACACGGGGGCACTGCCGAACGCGGCGCCCTCGGCCGGCTGCGGCCAGTACCGCTGGCGCTGGAAGGCGTAGGTCGGCAGATCGACCCGACGGGCACCACGGCCCTCGAACACCGTCCGCCAGTCAACGGTGGTCCCGCTGACGTGGAGCTCGGCGGCGGAGA
>NZ_BBOX01000557.1 GCF_001553455.1 Streptomyces hygroscopicus subsp. hygroscopicus | reverse complement strand
GGGCGTAGCAGGTGAGCTGTACCTCGCGGGCGCGGGCGTGGCCCGCGGCTACCTGGGCCGGCCGGGATTGACCGCGTCACGGTTCGTCGCCGACCCGTTCAGCCAGGATCCCACCGGCGCCCGGATGTACCGGACCGGAGACATGGTCCGCTGGCGCGCCGACGGCCAGCTGGAATACCTCGGACGCGCCGACGACCAGGTCAAGATCCGCGGCTTCCGCATCGAACCCGACGAGATCGCCTCCGTCCTCACCGACCACCCCACCGTGGCCCAAGCGGTCGTCATCCCCCACGAGGACCGCCCCGGCCACAAACGGCTGGTCGCCTACGTCATCCCCAGCGACACCGGGACACCCACCACAGCCGCGCTCCGCTCCTTCGCCGCCGACCGGCTGCCGGAGTACATGGTCCCCTCAGCCGTCATGGTGCTGGACGAACTCCCCCTGACCGTCAACGGCAAACTCGACCGCCGCGCACTCCCCGCGCCCGACTACACGGCCGGGACCATCTCACGCGGACCGCGCACACCGGCGGAAGAGATCCTGTGCGGCCTGTTCGCCGAGGTACTCGGCCTGACCGAAATCGGAGCCGAGGACAACTTCTTCGACCTGGGCGGACACTCCCTGCTCGCCACCCGCCTCGTCGCACGCATACGCACCACCTTCGGCGTCGAACTCGGCGTCCGCACCCTGTTCGAAACACCCACCGTGGCAGGACTGGCACACCAGATCAGCGGAGCGCATGCGGCCCGCACCGCTCTGGCACCGGCCCAGCGACCGGAGACCGTCCCCCTGTCGTTCGCGCAGGCCCGTCTGTGGTTCCTCCACCGCCTCGAAGGCCCCTCCCCCACCTACAACATGCCGCTCGCCCTCCGGCTGACCGGACACGTAGACGTCGCGGCGCTGGAGATGGCACTCGCCGACGTCGTCGCACGCCACGAAAGCCTGCGGACCGTCTTCCCCGAGATCGACGGTATGCCACAGCAGCGGATCCTGCCGGTACAGGAGGCCCGGCCACAGCTGACCATCACCCAAGTGAACGCCTCCGAACTGGACACCGCACTGGCCACCGCCGCACGCCACACCTTCGACCTCGAAACCCAGATCCCCGTACGAGCCCACCTGTTCACCACCGGACCCGACACCCACACACTCGTGATCATGGTCCATCACATCGCGGCTGATGGGTGGTCCATGCGACCGCTGTGGCGCGATGTGAGCACCGCCTACCAGGCACGGTGTGCCGGGCAGGAGCCGGAATGGGCCGAGCTGCCGGTGCAGTACGCGGACTACACGCTGTGGCAACGCGACCTCCTGGGCGATGTCGAAGACCCCCACAGCGAGATCTCCGCACAGGTGGAGTACTGGAAGCAGACCCTGGCAGGGCTGCCCGACCGCATCAGCCTCCCCACC
>NZ_BBOX01000556.1 GCF_001553455.1 Streptomyces hygroscopicus subsp. hygroscopicus | reverse complement strand
CCCTTCGAACACCTGGTGGAAGTCCTCAACCCCGAGCGGTCACTGGCCCACCAACCGCTCTTCCAAGTCGCCCTCGTGTGGCAGAACATGCCCAGCGCCGACATCGAGATCCCCGGTCTCCTCGCGGTGCCCGAGTTCATCAACACGGACACCGCGAAGTTCGACATCTCCGTCCATGTGATGGCCCGCCGGGATGCCGAGGACAGGCCCGCCCATCTCGAAGGCGGCGTGGAGTTCAGCACGGACGTGTTCGACCGGTCGACGGTGATGTCGTTGGTGGACCGGCTGGAGCGGTTCCTGAAAGCAGTCACCAGCGATCCGGATTCCCCGATCAGCGCGGTCGGTCTGCTGGAACCGTCCGAGCGTGAGCGACTACTGGTGGAGTGGAACAACACCACCACGAACCCCGGCTGGGACGCCGAGTCGGATTCGGAGCCGGATTCGGACGCGCGTACCGGGACGGTGTGGGTTACGGACTTGTTCGCGCGGCAGGTGGAGCGGGTGCCCGAGGCCACCGCCGTCATGTTCGGCGACCGCACGCTCACCTACGCGGAACTGGACGCCGCGTCCAACCAACTGGCCCGACTGCTCATCGCCGAGGGCGCCGGACCCGAACGCATCGTCGCCCTGGCCCTCCCCCGCTCCATCGACCTGGTCGTGGCCATCCTCGCCGTCCTCAAAACCGGCGCCGCCTACCTGCCCATCGACCCCAACTACCCCACCGAACGCGTGGCGTACATGCTGCACGACGCCACCCCCGCCCTCGCCCTGACCACCACCGCCCTGCGTCCGGTCTTCCACGACCAGCCCCTGACCACCGTGGAATACGACGCACCCAAAACCACCCACCGCCTGACCGAACAGAACCCAGCCCCCATCACCGACACCGACCGCACACACCCCCTCACCCCCCACAACCCCGCCTATGTGATCTACACCTCCGGCTCCACCGGCACCCCCAAAGGCGTCACCGTCCCCCACACCGGCACCACCCACATGGTTGCCACCCAGATCAACACCCTCACCCTGGCGGAGAACAACCGCGTCCTCCAGTTCGCCTCACCCAGCTTCGACGCAGCGTTCTCGGAGTTGTGGATGGCGCTGGGCTCGGGGGCGACACTCGTCATGGCCGACGCCCAGCAGCTGCTGCCCGGCGCCGGACTGGCGGAGACCATGGCCCAGTACGGCGTCACCCACGCCACACTCACCCCCAGCACACTCGCCGCCGTCCCCCACGAACACCTGCCCACCCTCACCCACCTCATCGTCGCAGGCGAGGCATGCCCACCCGAACTCGCAGCACAATGGGCACCAGGCCGACAGATGTTCAACGCCTACGGACCCACCGAATCCACCGTCTGCGCGACCATGAGCCCACCCCTGTCCGCCACCGACGCCTCCCATCCCCCCATCGGCCGCCCCATCCAGGGCACCAACGTCTACGTCCTGGACAGGCGCCTACAGCCAGTTCCGGTGGGCGTACCGGGTGAGCTGTACCTCGCCGGTGCCGGAGTGGCCCGCGGCTACCTGGGCCGACCGGACCTCACCGCATCACGCTTCATCGCCGACCCCTACACCCCCAACGCCACCGGCGCCCGGATGTACCGGACCGGAGACATGGTCCGCTGGCGCGCCGACGGCCAGCTGGAATACCTCGGACGCGCCGACGACCAGGTCAAGATCCGCGGCTTCCGCATCGAACCCGACGAGATCGCCTCCACACTGCTCCAGCACCCCGCGGTGGACCAGGCCGCTGTCATCGCCCGCGAGGACCGGCCCGGCGACAGCCGACTGGTCGGATACATCGTCCCGGCCCGGGAGAACGAGGAGGACCGCCGGCAGTCCGGTGACCGCCAGGTCCAGGGGTGGCAGCAGGTCTACGACGATCACTACACCACGGCCGACTCCGTCCCCCTCGGCACGAACTTCCATGGCTGGAACAGCAGTTACACCAAGGAGCCGATTCCGTCGGTCCAGATGCGAGCCTGGCGAGACGAGACCGTACGAAGGATCCTCGAGCTCGGTCCCCGGAACGTTCTGGAGATAGGAGTGGGCGCCGGCCTGCTGCTCAGCGAAGCGGCACCCTCGTGCGAGAGCTACTGGGGCACCGATCTCTCCAGGGAGGTCATCGATCGGCTGCGCCGTCAGGTCGCCGAGCGGCCGGACCTGGCGAACCGCACGGAGCTGCGCTGCCAGCCCGCCGACGATGTCGACGGGCTGCCGCAGAACTTCTTCGATGTCGTCGTGATCAACTCGGTCGTGCAGTACTTCCCGCACGCGGACTACCTCGCCGATGTGCTGCGCTCTGCCACCCGGCTGCTCGCACCCGGTGGCGCCGTCTTCGTCGGTGACGTTCGCAACAAGCGGCTCGCTTCCTGCTTCCACACAGCAGTGCAACTGCACCAAGCGGATCCGTCGGAAAAAGCGGGAGCGATCATCAGCGCGGCCGAGCAGGCCATGGTGTTCGAGAAGGAGCTGCTGGTCGACCCGGACTTCTTCCCGGCACTCGTCCACCACACGCCCGGCCTGGAGTGGGTGGACATCCAGCTCAAGGCAGGACCCCACCACAACGAACTCAGCCGCTACCGCTACGACGTGGTACTGCACACGCGACCGGGTGACGGGGAACGACTCCTCGCGGAGGCCCCCCAGTTGCGCTGGGGCACCGATCTCGCAGACGTCGAGGAGCTTCTCCAGCGGCTGGATGACGACGCACCCGCCGTGCTGTGTGTGGCGGCCATCCCCAACAGCCGCCTGGTCCAGGAAGCCGCGGCGAACGACATCCTTCGCGGTGGTGGCTCCCTCACGGACGCCCTGGCAGCGCTCAGGAGCCCGGCGGGCGAGGGCGCGGTGGATCCCCACGAACTGGCCACATCGGCCGCCGCCCGGGGTTATCGCACGATCACGCGGTGGTCACAGGACCACCGCCGGCTGGACGCCGTCTGCGTGAGAGCCGACCTGGCCATCGCGCCGGTCTGGTCCGGCCAGTCTCCGGTTCCGTCGACCGGCGGGTTCTCGCCGAGCAGGTTCACCAACAGCCCTGCGAGCGTCCGTGACGTGGGCGCTCTGGCCAGTACCGTGCGGCAGTTCGTGGCCGACCGGTTGCCGGAGTACATGGTGCCGTCGGCCGTGGTGGTGCTGGACGAGCTGCCGCTGACCGTCAACGGCAAGCTCGACCGCCGCGCGCTGCCCGCGCCCGACTACACGGCCGGGACCATCGCACGCGGACCGCGTACACCGGCGGAAGAGATCCTGTGCGGCCTGTTCGCCGAGGTACTCGGCCTGACCGAGGTCGGTGTAGACCAGAGCTTCTTCGATCTGGGCGGACACTCCCTGCTCGCCACCCGCCTGATCGCACGCATACGCACCACCTTCGGCGTCGAGCTGGGTGTGCGCACCCTGTTCGAAACACCCACCGTGGCGGGGCTGGCACAGCAGGTCAGCGGAGCGGGTGCGGCCCGCACCGCTCTCGTACCGGCCCAACGGCCCGACACCATCCCCCTGTCCTTCGCACAGGCCCGCCTGTGGTTCCTCCACCGCCTCGAAGGCCCCTCCCCCACCTACAACATGCCGCTCATTCTCCGGCTGACCGGGCAGGTGGACGTCGCGGCGCTGGAGGCGGCACTCGCCGATGTCGTGGCACGCCACGAGAGTCTGCGGACCGTCTTCCCGGAGATCGACGGTGTGCCACAGCAGCGCGTTCTGCCGGTGCGGGAGGCCCGGCCGCAACTGACCGTCACCCCCGTGGACGCCTCCGAACTGGACACGGCACTGGCCACCGCCGCACGCCACACCTTCGACCTCGAGACGGACATCCCGCTGTGGGCGCAGCTGCTCCGCGTCAGCGCGGAAGAGCACGCCCTGGTGCTGGTGGTGCACCACATCGCCAGCGACGGATGGTCGATGGCACCTCTCGCCCGCGATCTGAGCACGGCCTTCCAGGCGCGGTGTGCGGGGCGGGAGCCGGGGTGGGCCGAGCTGCCGGTGCAGTACGCGGACTACACGCTGTGGCAACGCGACCTCCTGGGCGACGTCGAAGACCCCAGCAGTCAGATCTCCGCGCAGGTGGAGTACTGGAAGCAGACGCTGGCGGGATTGCCGGACCGCATCAGTCTCCCCACGGATCGTCCCTATCCGCAGACCGCCTCGCACGAGGGACGGACGGTTACCTTCGAGTGGCCCGCCGATCTGCACACCCGGCTGGAAGAGCTG
>NZ_BBOX01000555.1 GCF_001553455.1 Streptomyces hygroscopicus subsp. hygroscopicus | reverse complement strand
CGCATCAGCCGCTCTTCCAGGTCATGCTCGCCTGGCAGAACGCGGACCACGCAGAGCTGGAATTCCCCGGACTGTCGGCGGACCTGGTGTCGATCGGCACCGGTACCGCACGCATGGACCTGCTCGTCAGCTTGGTCGAAGCGCGAGCCTCGCACGGCGTGAGCGGGGTGGTGGAGTTCCGGTCGGACATATTCGACCGGTCAACCGTGGCGTCGTTGATGGACCGGCTGGAACGGCTGCTGGACGCGGTCGCGACGGACCCGGACCGCCGGATCGGCACGATCGACCTCCTCGAACCCGCCGAACGCCAACGCGTCCTGGTGGAATGGAACACCACCACCCCGGACCCCGATACGCGTGGCGAGGCCGTATCCATCCCCGAACTGTTCGCAGGGCAGGCGGAGCAGGTCCCCGAGGCCACCGCCGTGGTGTTCGGCGACCGTACCCTCACCTACGCGGAACTGGACGCGGCGTCCAACCGGCTGGCCCGGCTGCTCATCGCCGAGGGCGCCGGGCCCGAACGCATCGTCGCCCTGGCCCTGCCCCGGTCCATCGACATGATCGTGGCCGTACTCGCCGTCCTCAAAACCGGCGCCGCCTACCTGCCCATCGACCCCGAACACCCGGCCGAGCGCGTGGAGTTCATGCTCCACGACGCCGCCCCGGCCCTGGCCGTGACCACCACCGCTCTGCGTCCGGTCTTCCACGACCAGCCACTGACCACCGTGGAATACGACGCGCCCGGGACCACACGGCGCCTGGCCGAACAGAGCCCGGCCGCCCTCACCGACGCCGACCGGACACACCACCTGACCCCGCTCAACCCGGCGTACGTCATCTACACCTCCGGTTCGACCGGCACTCCCAAGGCCGTGGT
>NZ_BBOX01000554.1 GCF_001553455.1 Streptomyces hygroscopicus subsp. hygroscopicus | reverse complement strand
CCCCACTTCCCGTACCGTCGACCTGCCCACCTACGCCTTCCAACACCAGAGCTACTGGATGAACGCCTCGGGGGCGGTCGGTGACCCGAGCGACCTCGGGCTGGTCGCCGCGGACCATCCGTTGCTGGGCGCCGCCGTGGAGCTGGCCGATGGAAGCACCCACCTGCTCACCGGGCGTATCGCCGCCGGTGGCGGCAACGGCTGGCTCGGCGAGCACATCGTGGCGGACGCCGTCCTGGCCCCGGGGGCGGCGTTGGTGGAGTGGGTGCTGCGGGCGGCCGACGAGGTCGGCTGCGGTGGGATCGAGGAGCTGGCGCTGCACGTCCCGTTGGTGCTGCCGGAGTCGGGCGGGCTGCGGGTCCAGGTGGTGGTGGGTGCCGAGGCGGAGGACGGGCGCCGCGAGGTGCGGGTCTACTCACGCCCGGACGGCGAGGCCGACACGGGCACCGAAGTGGGCTGGGTGTGCCACGCCGAGGGGGTGCTGAGTCCGGCGCCGGACGGCACGGATCAGCCGGCCGGGGGACTGGGCGGCGCGTGGCCTCCGGCAGGTGCGGAGCCGGTGGACCTGGATGGCTTCTACGAGCATGCTGCCGCCTCGGGTTATGCGTACGGCCCCGCGTTCCAGGGGCTGCGTGCGGTGTGGCGGGACGGCGCGGACCTCCTGGCCGAGGTGACGCTGCCCGAAGCGGCGGGGGACACGGACGGGTTCGGCATCCACCCGGCCCTGCTCGACGCGGCCCTGCACCCGGCCCTTCTGCTCGACACCGGATCCGAGCGGGAGCGGGACGGTGGCCGGGTGTGGCTGCCGTTCGCCTGGAACGGGGTGTCGTTGTGGGCCGCCGGAGCGAGCACCGTACGGGTTCGGCTGTCCCCGCGTCGGGACGGGGCGGCGGGTGAGCGCGGGCTGCGGCTGGTGGTGGCGGATGCCGTGGGCGACCCCGTACTGACGGTCGACTCCTTGGTGACGCGTCCGGCGGCCGTGAACCAGTTACGGGCTGGGGCGCGGCGTGGCGTGGCCGGTCTGTTCGCCCTGGACTGGGTCCCGCTGCCGCAGCGGGCAGGTGTTGACGGGCCGGACTCCGAACGCGGCGGCTGGGCGGTCTTGGCAACCGAGGGCGCGCGTCCGGATCTGGAGGGGTTCCTCGCCGGGCTCGATGGCGACCGGCCGGTCCCGGACGTGGTTCTCGCCCCGTTCCCGCGCTCGGGCGCCGATGCCGTGGCCGATATGGCGGCCGACGGTCTGGCGGTGGCGGGACGAGCACTGGAACTGGTGCGGGGGTGGCTGGCCGAACCGCGGCTGGAGGATGCCCGGTTGGTGGTGGTGACCCGTGGCGCGGTCGCCGTGACCGACGCCGACGCCGAGGGTGGTACGGACGTGGCCGCTGCCGCGCTGTGGGGTCTTCTGCGGAGCGCCCAGGCGGAGAACCCGGGGCGTTTTCTTCTGCTCGACCTCGACCTTCACATGGACCTGGGCCTGGACCTCGGCTTCGGTGCCGGCCCGGCGTCGGGCGTTTCCGGGGACGGGGTGCGGAACGCCGTCGCACAGGCGCTGGACATGGACGAGCCGCAGCTGGCCGTACGGGATGGCCGAGCGTGGGTGCCGCGGCTGATCCGGGCCACCGCTGACGGCGGCCCGGGGGCGCCGAGCAGCGCGGTGGCGCTCGATCCTGACGGGACGGTGCTGGTGACGGGTGGCACCGGCACCCTGGGCGGCCTGCTGGCCGAGCATCTGGTGCGGACGTGGCGGGTCGGCCGGCTGCTGCTGGTGAGCCGTCGCGGGCCGGAC
This sequence comes from Streptomyces hygroscopicus subsp. hygroscopicus, assembly GCF_001553455.1. Taxonomy (GTDB): domain Bacteria; phylum Actinomycetota; class Actinomycetes; order Streptomycetales; family Streptomycetaceae; genus Streptomyces; species Streptomyces hygroscopicus. The sequence continues at coordinate 616 of NZ_BBOX01000554.1, read as the reverse complement.
GCTCCAGGGGCTCGCGACCTGGCCGTCCGCCTGGAGGAACTGGGCGCGCGGGTGCGGATCGCCGCCGTGGACGTCACGGACGCGTCGGCGGTGGCCGAGCTCGTGGCGGGGATCGATGGCGAGCACCCGCTGACCGGTGTCATCCATGCCACGGGGCTTCTTGACGACGCGGTGATCACCTCACAGAGCCCCGAGCGGCTGGCCCGGGTGTGGGCGGCCAAGGCGACGGGCGCGGCCCATCTGCACACCGCCACGGCGCATCTTCCGCTCCGTCTGTTCGTGATGTTCTCGTCGGCCGCCGGGGTCATGGGCAGCCCCGGACAGGCCAACTACGCCGCCGCCAACGCCTTCTGCGACGCCCTCGCAGCCCACCGCCGGGCCCTCGGCCTCCCGGGGCTTTCGGTGGCCTGGGGGCTGTGGGCCCAGGCCAGCGGGATGACCGGCAAGCTCGCGGCGACGGACCGGGCCCGGATGACCCGCTCGGGCATCGCCGCGCTGTCCAGCGAGAAGGCGCTGGACCTGCTCGACGCCGCCTGTGCACGGGGAGGCCCGCTCTGCGTCGCCGCCGATATCAGCACGGCGGGGGTGGCGCGTCAGGACCTTCCGGCGGTGTTGC
>NZ_BBOX01000553.1 GCF_001553455.1 Streptomyces hygroscopicus subsp. hygroscopicus | reverse complement strand
CTGACCGGTGCGGCCGCCGGGCCAGGTGGGCCTGTGGTGGCGGTGGCCGATGCGGATGAGCCGATCGCGATCGTCGCGATGACGTGTCGTTTCCCGGGTGGGGTCCGTTCCCCGGAGGGGTTGTGGGATCTGGTGGTGTCGGGGCGTGAGGCGGTGGGGGAGTTTCCGGCGGGGCGTGGGTGGGACCTGGACGGGCTTTTCCATCCTGATCCTGATCATGCGGGTACGTCGTATGCGCGCAGGGGCGGGTTTTTGTATGACGCTGATGGGTTTGATGCGGCGTTTTTCGGGATCAGTCCGCGTGAGGCGTTGGCGATGGATCCGCAGCAGCGGTTGTTGCTGGAGGCGTCGTGGGAGGTGCTGGAGCGGGCGGGGATTGATCCGGTGTCGTTGAGGGGGAGTTTGACGGGTGTGTATGCGGGGGTGATGTATCACGATTATGCGGCCGGGCTCGGTGGTGGTGGTGATGCGAGGCTGGAGGGGTATGCGATGCTGGCCGGCTCGGGGAGTGTGGTGTCGGGCCGGGTGGCGTACACGTTGGGTTTTGAGGGTCCGGCGGTGACGGTGGACACGGCGTGTTCGTCGTCGTTGGTGGCGATGCATCTGGCTTGTCAGGCGTTGCGGCAGGGGGAGTGTGGGCTGGCGTTGGCGGGTGGGGTGACGGTGATGGCTACGCCGGAGGTGTTCACGGGGTTTTCTCGTCAGCGTGGGCTGGCTCCTGATGGCCGGTGCAAGCCTTTTGCGGCGGCGGCTGACGGGACGGGTTGGGGTGAGGGTGTGGGGGTGGTGTTGCTGGAGCGGTTGTCCGATGCGCGGCGTCATGGTCATCGGGTGCTGGCGGTGG
>NZ_BBOX01000552.1 GCF_001553455.1 Streptomyces hygroscopicus subsp. hygroscopicus | reverse complement strand
TCCGGGGGTCGGCGGTCAATCAGGATGGTGCGTCGAATGGGTTGACGGCGCCGAATGGTCCGTCGCAGCAGCGGGTGATCCGTCAGGCGTTGGCGAATGCGGGTCTGTCGGCGTCCGAGGTGGACGTGGTGGAGGCGCATGGCACGGGGACGAGGCTGGGGGATCCGATCGAGGCGCAGGCGCTGCTGGCCACTTACGGCCAGGAACGCCCTGCTGAGCGGCCTTTGTTGCTGGGTTCGGTCAAGTCCAACATCGGACATACACAGGCGGCGGCGGGTGTGGCGGGTGTGATCAAGATGGTGCAGGCGATGCGGCATGCGACGCTGCCCGCTTCCTTGCATATCGATGAGCCCACTCCGCATGTGGACTGGGCAAGTGGTGCGGTGCGGCTGCTGACCGAGACGGTGGACTGGCCGGACGGCGGGCGTCCGCGGCGGGCCGGTGTGTCCTCGTTCGGCGCCTCCGGCACCAACGCCCATGTGATCCTCGAACAGGCCCCCGCGCCGCTTGAACGGGACGAGCGGACCGCGCCGGTGCCCTCCGACGGGGGCACGGCCCCGTGGGTGCTGTCGGGGCGGAGCGCGGAGGCGCTGCGCGGCCAGGCTGCCGCACTGGCGGAGCACGTGGCCGGGCACCCGGAGGCGTCGGTGGACGAGGTGGGCTGGTCGCTCGCCACCACCCGGTCGGTGTTCGACCACCGGGCCGTGGCACTGGGCGGTGACCGCGCCGCGCTGCTGGCCGCCGTGGAGGCCCTGGCGGCAGGCGAACCCCATCCGGGCGTGGTGCTCCCCGGCGGTGGAACGGCGACGGGCAGGACGGTGTGGCTCTTCAGCGGCCAGGGCAGCCAGCGCCAGGGGATGGGGGCAGGGCTGTACGACCGGTTCCCGGTGTTCGCCGCGGCGTTCGACGAGGTCTGCGGACTGCTCGACCCCCATCTGGACCACCCCCTCCGTGACGTGGTCTTCCGCGGGGTGGCCGAGCGGCCAGGGCTGCTGGACCACACCACCTACGCCCAGGCGGGCCTGTTCGCCCTGCACATCGCCCTGGCGCGGCTGCTGGACTCGGTCGGATTACGTCCCGATGCGGTGATCGGGCACTCCATCGGGGAGGTCGCGGCCGCCCATGTCGCCGGGGTCTTCGACCTCGCCGACGCCTGCCGTCTCGTCGCCGCCCGCGCCACCCTGATGGGAGGGCTTCCCGAGGGCGGCGGCATGGCCACCATCGCCGCCACCGCCGAGGAACTCGCCGAGGACCTGGCCACCTACGACGGCCGAGTGGACGTCGCCGCCCTGAACACCCCTGGCAACACCGTCGTCTCCGGGCCGGTCGAACCGGTGGCCGAGATCAGCGCCATCTGGGCGGCGAAGGGCCGCAAGACCAGGACGCTGACCGTCAGCCACGCCTTCCACTCATCCCTGATGGATCCCATCCTGGAGCCGTTCGCGCGGGCCATCGCCGATCTGGCTTTCCACCGGCCCACCCTCCCGGTGCTGAGCAACGTCACCGGTGAGCCGGCCGACGAGGAGATGACCACGCCGGGCTACTGGGTGCGGCACATCCGCCGACCCGTCCGTTTCCACCCGGCCGTCACCCGTATCGCGCCCGGAACCGGGGTCTTCCTCGAACTCGGCCCCGACCCCGTCCTCGCCACCGCCACCCAGCACACCCTTCAGCACCTCACCGCCGCCGATGATGTGACGGCCGATGCCGACGGGGGCGGGACCGAGCGGCCGAGTCCGCTGGTGACGGCCACCCTGAGCCGTAAACGGCCCGATGTCCAGGCGCTCGGCCACGTCCTCGCCCATCTGCACACCCATGGCACCGATGTCGACTGGGCCCGCTGGTTCCCGGCCGATCCGGCGCCGCGAACGGTCGATCTGCCGACATACGCCTTCCAGCGTGAGCGCTACTGGCTGGCCGCGGGCGGTGGCGTCGGGGATGTGGGGGCCGCCGGGCTCCAGCGGGTCGAGCACGCGCACCTTCCGGTGTCCGTCGGGCTCGCCGACGGCGGACTGCTGCTGACCGGCCGGATCACGGCCGGTGGCGCCGGGGGCTGGCTGGCCGAACATGTGATGGCGGGCGCCGCGCTGGCGCCGGGCGCGGTGCTGGTGGAGTGGGCGTTGCGGGCGGCCGATGAGGCGGGCTGCGGCGGGGTGGAGGAGCTGGCGCTCCAGGTCCCGCTCGTGCTGCCCGGGTCCGGTGGGCTGCGGGTCCAGGTGGTGGTCGGCGTGGCCACCGAGGACGGGCGGCGGGAGGTGCGGGTGTACTCCCGGCCGGACCGCGATGTCGAGCCCGGCGCGGACCCGGCCTGGGTCTGCCACGCCGAGGGTGTCCTGGGACCGCGGCCCCCACGCAGCCCCGCGCGGGGCCCGGCGGACGCACCGGTCGGGGCATGGCCTCCGGTGGGCGCGCGGCCCGTACCGCTGGACGGGTTCTACGAGCGCGCCGCGGCGTCCGGATACGCCTACGGGCCGTCGTTCCGCGGCCTGCGGGCGGTGTGGCGGGACGGCGCGGATGTGCTCGCCGAAGTGGCGCTGCCCGAAGCCGCCGGAGCCCCGGAAGGCTTCGGGATCCATCCGGCACTGCTGGACGCCGCGCTCCATCCGGCGTTCCTCCTCGACCGGCCCGAGCAGGAGCACGACGACGGCCGGGTGTGGCTGCCGTTCGCCTGGAACGGGGTGTCGCTGTGGGCGGGCGGTGCCACCACCGTACGGGTCAGGCTCTCCCCCCGGCGGCCGGATGCGGACGGCACCGAGGACGAGCGCGGTCTGCGGGTCGCGGTGGCCGATGCCGTCGGCGGCCCGGTGCTGACCGTCGACTCGCTGGTGATGCGACCGGCCGCCGCCGACCAGCTGCGGCCCTCCGGCGGACCCGAGGTGGACGGGCTGTTCACGCTGGACTGGACGCCGCTGCCCGTCCCCGCGCCGGACACCGGCACGGCGGGACGACGGGAAGGGGGTCCGGCGGAACAGGAACGGGGTCCGGCAGAACGGGAATCGGGTCCGGCGGACGCCGTCGGCTGGGTGGTGCTGGGCCCGCGGGAGTGCGAGCCGATCGCACCGGGCGCGGTACGCCACCCGCGTCTGGAGGCGTTGGTCCGCGCGCTCGACGGCGGCGCCCCCGCCCCCTCGGTGGCCGTCGTGTCTCCGTCCGCCCTTCGCGGCCCCTCCGGCGGCGACGCGGGGACGGACCTGGCCGCCGCCGGTCTGGCGGCCTCGCAGCACGTACTGGACCTGGTGCGGGGCTGGCTGGCCGAACCGCGGCTGGCCGACGCCCGGCTGGTGGTGGTCACCCGGGGAGCGGCCGCGGTCGGCGCGTCCGCGGCGGAAGGCGCCGAAACCGGCGGCGTGGACATGGCCGGGGCCGCCGTGTGCGGGCTGGTGCGCAGCGCGCAGGCGGAGCACCCGGGGCGCTTCCTTCTGGTCGATGTCGACCCGGACTCCGAGCCGCTGGGACAGGGTGTGCGCAGCGCCGTGGAGTGGGCGGTGCGCATGGACGAGCCGCAGGTCGCGCTGCGGGCGGGGCGTGTGCGGGTGCCCCGGCTGACGCGTGCCGGTGGTGTGAGCAGCGGGGGTGTGGTCGCACTGGTGGGACAGCCCGCGTGGCGGCTGGAGCTGACCGGCACGGCCACGG
>NZ_BBOX01000551.1 GCF_001553455.1 Streptomyces hygroscopicus subsp. hygroscopicus | reverse complement strand
CGGGTGACCGGCCGGCCGGGTCCGGGGCGCGCGCCGGGCCGGGCTCGGCGCCGCCCGCGCTCAGTGCCGCCCGCGCTCAGCGCCGCTGGCCGTAGCCGCTCAGCTTCTCCGCGGCCCGCCGCAGCTCGTCCGGCGGGATCAGGGAGGGGGTGCGGCCGGGGACGGAGACCGCGGTGAGCCAGACCCGGCACATCCATTCGAGCTGGGCGGTGCGGTCGTACGCCTGGTCCAGGGTGGCGCCGTGGACGACGGTGCCGTGGTTGCGCAGCAGGCAGCCGCTGCGGTCGCGCAGCGCCCCGAGCATGGCCGCGGCCAGTTCGTCCGTTCCGTAGAGCGCGTAGTCCGCGACGCGGACCGGGCCGCCGAGGGCGGCGGTCATGTAGTGGATCGCCGGGAGTTCGTCGACGAGCGTGGAGACGGCCGTGGCGTGGACGGCGTGGGTGTGGACCACGGCCTGGGCGTCGGTCTCGCGGTAGACGGCGAGGTGCATGGGCAGCTCGCTGGTGGGCGCGAGCGTCCCGAGGACCTGCTGTCCGTCGAGATCGACGGCGACGGCGTCCCGTGGGCCGAGCCGGTCGTAGGGCACACCGCTCGGGGTCACCAGGACGGTGTCGCCGACCCGGGCCGAGACATTGCCCGAGGTGCCGACGACCAGGCCGTCGGCGGTGGTCCTGCGGGCCGTTCTCACCACCTGCGTCCACGCCTGCCGCAGGGGATGGGTCAGCCGTGCCTGCGGCTGCCGCGGGGATTGCGACTGGGTCACCTGCCCTCACCTCCGTGGGCCCGATCCTCCCAGGCGCCCGGGGGCGGGGCGGCGGCGGGGCCGGACCGGGCGCGGGGGCCTGACCGTACGGGAGCCTGACCGTACGGGGGTGCCTGATCGTACGGGGTGCCTGACCGTACGGCGGACCCGCCCCGGGTCGAGCCTCCCTAGGCCGGGCGCGCGACCCGGGCGCCGGCGGACGGCTACGGCCGCGCTTCGTGGACGGCCGGCGACAGCCGGCCCCTAAGAGGTGACGGAGGGTGACCGGGCGGCCCCCGCGGCGCCGGGCCCCGGCCCCTCCCCAGCGGTCCCGATCAGCACTCAACCCCCTTGCGACACAGGTGAGTAGGCGGGAATTCACGGGGTTTTGACGAAACCGCAACCACGTCACTCCCACGCCTGACTCAGTTCACCTTCCGTTCACCCTGTTTCCTTACGTTCACCGAGGCACTATCGACCTTCGAACTGATTGACCGGGTGTATGGAACACATCACGCTTCTCATCGGGATCGTGATCGTCACGGCCTTGGTGTTCGACTTCACGAACGGCTTCCACGACACGGCTAACGCCATGGCCACCACCATCTCCACGGGAGCACTCGGTCCCAGGGTGGCGGTGGCGATGTCGGCCATCCTCAATCTCGTCGGCGCGTTCCTCTCCGTGGAGGTGGCCAAGACCATCTCCGGCGGGATCATCGACGAGGACTCCGGTATCCGACCCGAAGTGATCTTCGCCGGACTGATCGGCGCGATCCTGTGGAATCTGGTGACCTGGCTCGCCGGACTCCCCTCCAGCTCCTCCCACGCGCTGTTCGGCGGCCTCATCGGCGCCACCGTGGTCTCCGTCGGCCTGGACGGGGTCAACGGCGACGCGATCGTCATGAAGGTCCTGATCCCCGCCGTGGCCGCGCCGATCGTGGCCGGTATCGCCACGGTGGCCGCCACCCGGCTCACCTACCGGCTCGGCCGCGGCCGGGCCCCGGAGGACACCGCCAAGGGCTACCGCGCCGGGCAGATCGCCTCGGCCGCCCTGGTCTCCCTGGCCCACGGCACCAACGACGCCCAGAAGACGATGGGCGTCATCACCCTGGCGCTGGTCACCGGAGGCGTGGTGGCGCCGGACTCCGACCCGCCGCTGTGGGTCATCGTCTCGGCGGGCCTGGCCATAGCGCTCGGCACCTACCTGGGCGGCTGGCGCATCATCCGCACCATGGGCAAGGGCATCACCGACATCCAGCCGCCGCAGGGCTTCGCCGCCCAGACCGGCGCCGCGACGGTCATCCTCGCCTCCTCCCACATCGGCTTCGCGCTGTCCACCACCCAGGTCTGCTCCGGTGCCGTCATGGGCGCGGGCGTCGGCCGCAAGGGCGCGGTGGTGCGCTGGTCGACCGCGGGCCGCATGGTGATCGCCTGGGTGCTGACCCTGCCGGCCGCGGGTCTGGTGGCGGGCGGCGCCGCGCTGCTGGCCGACCAGGGGAACGCGGGGGTCACGGCGGTCGCCGTGCTCGCCGTCCTGGCCTGCGGGACGATCTGGGCGCTGTCGCGCCGCAAGCCCGTGGACCACACCAACGTCAACGAGGTCGGCACCCAGGAGCCGGTGGGCGCCGTCACGGCCGCCCTGCGGTCCGTGGCCCCGCCGCCCGCCGGTCCGGTGGGCTCCGCCGCCCCCGAGGGCGCCGCGGAGACCGCCACCGAGCGCGGCGTCCCCGGGACCGCGCCCGAGCCCGAGAAGACCCCTACCCCTACCCCTACCCCCGCCCCCGCCGCCGCCGCGGCGAGCGGCGCCAGCAGTTGAGGAGCCAGGAAACATGCACATCGACTGGGCGGCCCTCGGCCAGGTGTTCGGCGTCAGCCTCGTGGTGACGGTCGCCTTGGTGGGCGTCTTCACCCTGGGCATCGTCGGGACGTCCGGTAAGACGCGGCCGGAGCAGGGCGGCACGGCCGCCGTACCGGATGGTGCGGCGG
>NZ_BBOX01000550.1 GCF_001553455.1 Streptomyces hygroscopicus subsp. hygroscopicus | reverse complement strand
CGGGACGGTCGGTAACGGACGCGGCCGGAGCAGGGCGGGCACGGCCGCCGTACCGGTACGTGGTGCGGCGGGCGGCCTCGGCGCTGGTGCGCACCGGCGCGTACGCCTGTTTCGCGGCGTGTGCCGCGGCCGTGGCGTACGGCATCTATCTGATCGTCGCCTGATGACCTGACGTCCCCATCGACCCACCGGCCGCCGGGTGGCGGCGCTGACCAGCGCCGACCGTCCGGCGGCCGTTCGCGGTGCGGCCGTTGCCTGTGGGCCTCGGCACACTGGGGCGTTACGGGTCATGGGCGAGTTGACGGCCCTTCGCGGCCCATGGTGGACTTCCCCAGCCAAACGGCGGCAGGAGAGGAAGCCGGTGAGAATCCGGCGCGGTCCCGCCACTGTCACCGGGGAGCGCCCTCCCATCGCCTGTATGGGGTCACGGCTCGTCCGTACGGTTCGTTCCGTACGCGGGGCTGGAAGACCGGGAGGGCCGCGGATCCGGGAGCCAGGAGACTCTCACCGCCGGTCACGTCGAACCAGGGCGAGGACCCTGAGTGAGGACATACCGCCATGCCCGGCACCGCCACGCCGCCAGCCCGCTCCGTCCGTGCTGATTGTTCTGGTCGCTCTGGTCTCTCTGGTCGCCCTCTCCTCCGTGCCGCCGGCCCGGCCCGCGCCGCGTCACGCCGGGGCACGACGGCGGCCTGACGGATGACTGACCACGCCTCGTTCGCCTGCGGCGCGGCCCTCGGCTTCCTCGGTGATCTCGCCACGGGCGATCCGCGCCGCGGCCATCCGGTGGCCGCGTTCGGGCGCGCCGCCGCGGCCGCCGAGCGCCGGCTGTGGCGCGACCACCGCGGTTACGGGGCCCTGCACACCGCGCTGTGCGCGGGCGGCGCGGCCGCCGGTGCCGCGCTGCTGACCCGCGCGGTACGGGCGCTCGGCGGACGCGGTGGCGCCCAGGCCGCGCTGACCGCCGCCGCCACCTGGGCGGTGCTGGGCGGTACGACGCTGGGCCGGGAGGCACGGGCCGTCGGCGGGGCGCTGACCGCGGGGGACCTCGAGGCCGCCCGGGAGCGGCTGCCGCATCTGTGCGGCCGCGATCCGCAGGCGCTGGACGGGCCGCAGATCGCCCGCGCGGTCGTCGAGTCGGTCGCCGAGAACACCTCGGACGCCGTCGTGGGCGCGCTGGTGTGGGGGGCCGTGGGCGGAGTGCCGGGGCTCATCGGCTTCCGCGCGGTCAACACCCTGGACGCCATGGTGGGTCACAGGTCGCCGCGTTACCGGCGGTTCGGCTGGGCGGCGGCCCGGGTGGACGATGTGGCCGGCTGGCCCGGTGCGCGCCTTACGGCGGCCCTGGCGACCCTGGCGGGCCCCGATCCGCGCGGCGCGTGGCACGCCTGGCGGCGCGACGGCCGGCGCCATCCGAGCCCCAACGCGGGCCCCGTGGAGGCGTCCTTCGCGGGCGCGCTCGGCGTACGGCTGGGCGGCACCCTCGCCTACGGCGGCCGGATCGAGCACCGGCCGGTGCTCAACTCCGGCGGGCGGCCGGTGGAAGCGGCGGACATCGAGCGGGCCATACGGCTGTCCCGGCGCGTCGGCGTCCTGGCGCTCGGCGTGTCGGTGGCGGCCCGACCGGTCCTGAGGGCGTTGACGAGGCGGCCCGGGGCCGTGGGAAGGGGCGGTGGATGAGCGGGATACGCGGTCAGGGCGGCACGGGCGGCTCTGGGGCGCGGGGCGGGGGGCTGCTCGTCGCGGGCACGACCTCGGACGCGGGCAAGAGCGTGGTGACGGCCGGGATCTGCCGGTGGCTCGCCCGTAAGGGCGTCAGCGTGGCGCCCTTCAAGGCCCAGAACATGTCGCTCAACTCCTTCGTCACCCGGGACGGCGCGGAGATCGGGCGGGCGCAGGCGATGCAGGCCGCCGCCGCCCGCGTCGAGCCGAGCGCGCTGATGAACCCGGTCCTGCTGAAGCCGGGCAGCGACCGCAGCAGCCAAGTGGTGCTGCTGGGCAAGCCGGTGGGCGAGCTGAGCGCCCGCGGGTACTTCGGGGGGGCCGGGCCCGCGGCGCGCCCGCTGCCGGGCGCGGTGGCCCCCGGGGAGACGGCGTCCTGGGGACGCCGGGAGGCGCTGCTGGGGACCGTCACGGAGTGCCTGGAGGAGCTGCGGCGCACCCATGACGCGGTGATCTGCGAGGGCGCGGGCAGTCCGGCCGAGATCAATCTGCGCCGCACCGACATCGTCAACCTGGGGCTGGCGCGGGCCGCGGGGCTTCCGGTCGTGGTGGTCGGGGACATCGACCGCGGCGGCGTCTTCGCGTCCTTCTTCGGCACCACCGCGCTGCTGTCGACGGCGGACCAGCGGCACGTCGCCGCCTACCTGGTGAACAAGTTCCGCGGCGATGTGAGCCTCCTGGAGCCCGGTCTGGAGATGCTGCGCGACCTCACCGGCCGCCCGACCCTGGGTGTGCTGCCGTTCGCCCACGGGCTGGGCATCGACGAGGAGGACGGGCTGCGGGTGTCGCTGCGCGGCACGGTGCGGGAGAGCGTCGTGGCGCCGCCGCACGGCGCGGACGTCCTGCGGGTCGCGGTCGCCGCCGTCCCGCTGATGTCCAACTTCACGGACGTGGACGCGCTGGCCGCGGAGCCGGGGGTGGTCGTGCGGTTCGTGGACCGGCCCGAGGAGCTGGCCGACGCCGATCTGGTGGTGCTGCCGGGCACCCGGGGCACCGTAAGGGCGCTGGAGTGGCTGCGTGCGCGCGGGCTGGCCGGGGCGATCGCCCGGCGGGCCGCCGAGGGCCGTCCGGTGCTGGGCATCTGCGGCGGTTTCCAGGCGCTCGGGGAACGCATCGAGGACGAGGTCGAGTCCAAGGCCGGGACGGTCGCCGGGCTCGGGCTGCTGCCGGTACGGGTGCGGTTCGCGGTGGAGAAGACCCTGGCCCGGCCGGTGGGCGAGGCGCTCGGGGAGCGGGTGGAGGGCTACGAGATCCACCACGGGGTCGCCGAGCTGCTGGACGGGGCCGACGAACCCTTCCTGGACGGCTGCCGGGTGGGCTCGGTGTGGGGCACCCACTGGCACGGCTCGTTGGAGAGCGACGGCTTCCGGCGCGCGTTCCTGCGGCGGGTGGCCGACGCGGCGGGCCGGGCGTTCGTCCCGGCGCCGGACACCCGCTTCGGCGAGCTGCGCGAGGAGCAGCTCGACCGCCTCGGCGACCTGATCGAGGAGCACGCCGACACGGCCGCGCTGCTGCGGCTCATCGAGGACGGCGTGCCGCAGGACCTGCCCTTCGTCCCTCCGGGGGTGCCGGAGGCAACAGCCTGACCAACACCGGCACCGGCACCGCTCCCGGCACCGGATCCGACCGCCCACGCATCCCAGGAGGTACCGCCGCGTGACCACCACCTACCCCTTCAGCGCGATCGTCGGCATGGACGGTCTGCGGCTGGCCCTGCTCCTCAACGCCGTCTCACCCGCCGTGGGCGGCGTCCTGGTGCGCGGGGAGAAGGGCACGGCCAAGAGCACCGCCGTAAGGGCGATCGCCTCGCTGCTGCCCGAGGTGGACGTGGTGGCCGGGTGCCGGTTCTCCTGCGATCCGGCCGCACCCGACCCGTCCTGCCCGGACGGGCCCCATGAGCCGGACACCGGCGAGGCGCGGCCCGCGCGGATGGTCGAACTGCCCGTGGGCGCCTCCGAGGACCGGCTGGTCGGCGCCCTGGACATCGAGCGGGCGCTGTCGGACGGGGTGAAGGCGTTCGAGCCCGGACTGCTCGCGGACGCCCACCGCGGGGTGCTCTACGTCGACGAGGTCAACCTGCTGCACGACCATCTGATCGACCTGCTGCTCGACGCCGCCGCCATGGGCGCCTCCTACGTGGAGCGCGAGGGGGTGTCCGTACGGCATGCCGCGCGCTTCCTCCTGGTGGGCACCATGAACCCCGAGGAGGGCGAGCTGCGGCCGCAGTTGCTGGACCGCTTCGGCCTCACGGTGGAGGTCGCGGCGTCCCGGGACACCGATGAGCGGGTCGAGGTGGTGCGGCGGCGGCTGGCGTACGACGAGGACCCCGAGGGGTTCGCGGCGCGCTGGGCGGCGGACGAGGACGCCCTGCGGGAGCGCATCGCCGCGGCGCGCGCCCTGCTGCCGGGGGTGCGGCTGGGCGACCGGGCGCTGCGGCAGATCGCGGCGGTGTGCGCCGGGTTCGAGGTGGACGGGATGCGCGCGGACATCGTGACGGCCCGTACGGCGACCGCGCTGGCCGCCTGGGCGGGGCGCGCCGACGTCCGCACCGAGGACGTGCGGGGGGCGGCGCTGCTGGCGCTGCCGCACCGCCGGCGGCGGGCCCCGTTCGACGCGCCGGGGCTCGACGAGGACAAACTCGACGAGATCCTGCGGCGGTTCGAGGAGGAGGACCCGGAGCCGGAGCCGGACCCGGACCCGGGTCCCGAAGGCCCGGACGACGGGCCGGACGGCTCCGGCCCCGAGGGGCCGGGCGGCGCCGACGACCCCGGAGGCCGCCCCGAGGGG
>NZ_BBOX01000549.1 GCF_001553455.1 Streptomyces hygroscopicus subsp. hygroscopicus | reverse complement strand
CGGCGTACCCGGCGAGCTGTACCTCGCCGGTGCCGGCGTCGCCCGCGGCTACCTCGGCCGACCCGGCCTCACCGCATCACGCTTCATCGCCAACCCGTTCGCCCCGGACGGCGCGGGCGCCCGGATGTACCGGACCGGAGACATGGTCCGCTGGCGCACGGACGGCCAGCTGGAATACCTCGGACGCGCCGACGACCAGGTCAAGATCCGCGGCTTCCGCATCGAACCCGACGAGATCGCCTCCGTCCTCACCCACCACCCCACCGTGGCCCAAGCGGTCGTCATCGCCCACGAGGACCGCCCCGGCCACAAACAGCTCGTCGCCTACGTGGTCCCGGCTGATGACGAACGCCCCGACCCGGCCACACTCCGCACACACGTGGCGGGGAGGCTGCCGGAGTACCTGGTGCCCGCGGCCGTGATGGTGCTGGACGAGCTGCCGTTGACCGTCAACGGCAAGCTCGACCGCGGTGCACTGCCCGCACCCGAGTTCTCGACGGCCGAACGCCCCGAAGCGCCCAGGACGACGACGGAGCACACGCTGTGCACGCTGTTCGCCGAGGTCCTCGGTCTTGCCGAGGTGGGGACGAATCAGAGCTTCTTCGATCTCGGCGGGGACAGCATCACGTCGATCCAGCTCATCAGCCGGGCGCGGGCGGCCGGCGTGCTGATCAAGCCGCGTGATGTGTTCCTCCACAAGACCCCGGGCGCTCTGGCGGCTGTCGCGCGGACCGCGGACAGTCCTGTGCCCTCGGCCGAGGATGTCGGCACGGGCCCCGTGACGGTGACGCCGATCATCGCGTGGTTGTCGAAGGTGCGGGGTCCTGTCGACCGGTTCTGCCAGGCGATGACCATCGCCACGCCCGCGGGGCTCGACACCGGCGCGCTGGAACGGCTGCTGCAGGGCGTGCTCGACCACCATGACGTCCTGCGGCTGCGCGTCGCCGAGGGGGAGGACGGCGCCTGGACGCTGACCGCACAGCCGGCCGGATCCGTGAGCGCTGAGCGGTGTCTGGAGCGTGTCGACGCCTCCGATGTGGCGGACGACGACCTCGAGGCCCTGATCACCACCGGGTTCGAGGCGGCCTCCGGTCGACTCGACCTCACGGCGGGCATGCTGGTGCGGGCCGTCTGGTTCGACCGGGGACCTCACCGCTCCGGCACCCTGCTGCTGGTCATCCATCATCTGGCGATCGACGGTGTGTCGTGGCGTGTCCTGCTGTCGGACCTCGCCACCGGCTGGGCAGCGGTCAGCGAAGGCGCCACGGTCCGGCTGCCCGCTGGGGGAACATCCTTCCGCAGCTGGGCGGCCGTCCTGGCCGCGGAGGCGAGCGCGCCCTCCCGGGTGGCCGAACTGCCCCGGTGGAAGAAGGTCCTCGACGACGCCCGGCCGCTCCTGGCGAGCGGTCCCCTCGACCCTGCCACGGATGTGCACGGCACCGCGGGCAGCCTCACGCTGCGCCTCGACCCGGCCGGCACCGGCCCGTTGCTGGGAGCGGTGCCCGCGGCGTTCCACGCCGGTGTCCAGGACGTTCTCCTCGCCGCCTTCGGCCTGGCCGTCATCGAATGGGGCCGTCGCCGTGGCCGTACCCCTGGTTTCGTCGGCGTCGAGGTCGAAGGACACGGGCGGGACGAGACACTGGCGCCCGGTATCGACCTGTCCCGCACACTGGGCTGGTTCACCACCCAGTACCCGGTATGTCTCGACAGCGCTTCGCTGACCTGGGGCGACATCCTCGCCGCCGGAGAATCCCTCAGTCGTGGCGTCAAGCACATCAAGGAACAGCTGCGTGCCGTGCCCGACGGTATCGGCTACGGTCTCCTGCGCCACCTCAACCCGGACACGGGTGCGGAGCTGTCCGCGGCCCGGCAACCCGACATCGGGTTCAACTACCTGGGCCGGGTGCCCTCCTCGGCCGACTCCAGCCCGTGGAGCCCCGTCGCCCGGGGGGACCGCGGAGCCCTGTTCGGCGGCGGGCAGGCCGATATGCCGCTGCAGCACCTTCTCGATCTGAACGCGATCACCTACGACACCGCCCAGGGACCGCAGCTGGTGGCGACGTGGACCTGGGCCGGCGGCCATCTCTCCGAGGGCGAGGTCCGCGACCTGGGCGACCTGTGGTTCACAGCGCTACGGTCCATCGCCCTGTGCGTTGACCGGGTCGGCGGCGGCCTGACGCCGTCGGATGTCCCGCTGCTGTCCCTCACCCAGGAGCAGATCGACAACCTGGCGGAGTCGTACGCGACCGAGGCCCGCGAACCGCGGAGCCCGTCCGGGGCGATCACCGATATACTCCCGGTCACCCCGCTCCAGGAGGGCTTGCTCTACCACGCTCAGTACGACGAGTCCGAGCAGGACGTGTACACCGTTCAGCTGGATTTGGAACTGGCAGGTCCGCTCGACCCCGTGCGGCTCCGCAGGTCCGCGGAGGCGCTGGTCGAACGCCATGAGAGTCTGCGCGCACGGTTCAGGTACGCCGGGCTCGAACAGCCGGTGCAGATCATCCCGCGCCGGACCGTCCTGCCCTGGCGGCAGGTCGATCTGTCGGGCACGGACAGTGGTGAGCGGCACGATGAACTGTCCCGGCTCATCGCCGAGGACAAGTCCCGCAGGTTCCACCTCGGGGTCGGGCCGCTCATCCGCGCCACGCTGATCACGCTGTCACCGCGCCGGCACCGGCTGCTGCTCACCAGCCACCATGTGATCCTGGACGGCTGGTCGTTCCCCGTCCTGCTCCGCGAGCTGTTCGACATCTACGCGGCACACGCGGACACCAGCGCCCTTCCCCCGGTGACGCCTTACCGCACCTTCCTCGCCTGGCAGGCGGGGCAGGACCGGGACGCAGCCGAAGCGGCGTGGCGTGCGGCGCTCGCCGGGGTGGACGAGCCCACCTACCTGGGCTCGGAGGCCCCGGCCGGCACCTCCGAGCGTGACGTCGTCGAGCTTCACCTACCCGAGTCGGTGACCGCCGGCCTCGAGAGCGTCGCGCAGCGACTCGGCATCACCCTCAGCACTCTCGTCCAGGGGGTCTGGGGAGTGCTGATGGGACAGCTGACGGGACGCGAGGACGTCGTCTTCGGGACGACGGTGTCAGGGCGCCCGGCGCAGCTTCCCGGTGTCGAGACCATGGTCGGGCTGTTCATCAACACCCTGCCGGTCAGGGTGCGGTGCGAGGCGGCCACACCGGTGTCCTCGCTGCTGACGCGGCTGCAACGGGACCAGCACCAGGTACTCGACCACCAGCACACGGGGCTGAGTGACATCCACCGTCTGGTGGGCCAGAGCGCACTCTTCGACACCCTGCTCGTCGTCGAGAACTATCCGTTCGACTCGATGGCTCTCAGCCTTCCCGGCACCGATCTTTCGATCACTGACATGCGGGGCGACGACGCGACGCACTACCCGATGTCCGTCGTCGTCATCCCTGGGACGTCCATGCGGTTCCGTCTCGGGTTCCGGTCGGATGTGTTCGACCGGGCGACGGTGACGTCGTGGGCGGGTCGGCTGGAGCGGCTGCTGGAGGCGGTCACGGCGGATCCGGACCGCCGGGTCGGCACGATCGACCTGCTGGAACCCGCCGAGCGTCAGCGGGTGCTGGTGGACTGGAACACCCCCACGGAGCCCGATACGCGTAACGCGGCGGTGTCCATTCCCGAGCAGTTCGCGCGGCAGGTGGCGCGGGTGCCCGAGGCCACCGCCGTGGTCTCCGGTGACCGCACGCTGACCTACGCGGAGCTGGACGCGGCGTCCAACCGGCTGGCGCGGCTGCTCATCGCCGAGGGCGCCGGGCCCGAACGCATCGTCGCTCTGGCCCTGCCCCGGTCCATCGACCTGGTCGTGGCCGTACTCGCCGTCCTCAAGACCGGCGCCGCCTACCTGCCCATCGACCCCGAGTATCCGGCCGAGCGCGTGGAGTTCATGCTCCGGGACGCCACTCCGGCCCTGGCCGTGACCACCACCGCCCTGCGTCCGGTCTTCCACGACCAGTCACTGACCACCGTGGCATACGACGCGCCCGGAACCACACGGCGCCTGGCCGAACAGAGCCCGGCGGCCCTCACCGACGCCGACCGGACACACCACCTGACCCCGCTCAACCAGGCGTACGTCATCTACACCTCCGGTTCCACCGGCACCCCCAAGGGCGTCGCCGTCTCCCACGGCAACGTGGTTGACCTCGCGACCGACCCGCGCTTCGCGAACGGCTGCCATGAGCGTGTCCTGGTGCACTCGCCCACCACGTTCGACGCCTCCACCTACGAGTTGTACGCCCCCTTGCTGGGCGGCCGTACAGCCGTGCTGGCACCTGCTCAGCGGCTGGAGCCCGCCGCGATCGAGCGGCTGGTGGCCCGTCACGGTGTAACGGCCATGTGGCTCACGGCCGGACTCTTCCAGGCCATCGCGGAGGCGGCACCGGAGAGCCTCGCCCAGCTCAGGGAGGTGTGGACCGGCGGCGACATCGTGCCCGCCGACGCGGTACGACGGGTACGGAGCGCCTGCCCGCGACTCACCGTTGTCGACGGATACGGCCCCACCGAGACCACGACCTTCGCCACCAGCCACCGCATCGCCGCCGCCGACCGACTGGACCACAGCATTCCCATCGGACGACCGATGGCGGGCAGCACGGTGTACGTGCTGGACACCGGTCTGCGG
>NZ_BBOX01000548.1 GCF_001553455.1 Streptomyces hygroscopicus subsp. hygroscopicus | reverse complement strand
AGGCGACAAACGCCTGGTCGGATACGTAGTGGCCAAACAGGACCAGACCATCGACCCGACCACCGCCCGCGGCTACGCCGCCGAACGACTGCCGGCGTACATGGTGCCGTCGGCCGTGGTGGTACTGGACGAACTGCCACTGACCGTCAACGGCAAACTCGACCGCCGCGCCCTCCCCGCACCCGACTACACGGCCGCAGCCGACTCGCGCGGACCACGCACACCGGCGGAAGAGATCCTGTGCGGCCTGTTCGCCGAGGTACTCGGCCTGACCGACGTCGGTGTACACCAGAGCTTCTTCGACCTGGGCGGACACTCCCTGCTCGCCACCCGCCTGGTGGCACGGGTGCGGACCGCCTTCGGCGTCGAGCTGGGGGTACGCACCCTGTTCGATGCGCCGACCGTGGCGGGGCTGGCGCAGCGGGTGGGCGGAGCCGGTGCGGCCCGAACGGCCCTCGTACCGGCCCAGCGGCCCGACACCGTCCCCCTGTCGTTCGCGCAGGCCCGACTGTGGTTCCTGCACCGCCTCGAAGGCCCCTCCCCCACCTACAACATGCCACTCGCCCTGCGGCTGACCGGACACGTAGACGTCGCGGCGCTGGAGGCCGCCCTCGCCGACGTCGTGGCACGCCACGAAAGCCTGCGGACCGTCTTCCCGGACATCGACGGTGTGCCACAGCAGCGGATCCTGCCGGTGCGGGAGGCCCGGCCACAGCTGACCGTCACCACGGTCGACGCCTCCGAACTGGATGTGGCACTGGCCACCGCCGCACGCCACACCTTCGACCTTGAAACCCAGATCCCGGTACGTGCTCACCTGTTCACCACCGGACCCGACACCCACATACTCGTGATCATGGTCCATCACATCGCGGTTGATGGGTGGTCGCTGCGACCGCTGTGGCGCGATGTGAGCACCGCCTATCGGGCGCGGTGTGCGGGGCGGGAGCCGGGGTGGACCGAGCTGCCGGTGCAGTACGCGGACTACACGCTGTGGCAGCGCGACGTCCTGGGCGACGTCGAAGACCCCAGCAGTCAGATCGCCGCGCAGGTGGAGTACTGGAAGCAGACCCTGGCAGGGCTGCCCGACCGCATCTCCCTGCCCACCGACCGCCCCTACCCGCCCACCTCCT
>NZ_BBOX01000547.1 GCF_001553455.1 Streptomyces hygroscopicus subsp. hygroscopicus | reverse complement strand
CCCACCAACCCCTCATCCAGGTCATGCTCGCCTGGCAGAACACGGCCGCGCAGAGCGACTACGGCATGCCCGGACTCGAGGTACGTCCGCATCTGCTCACGACCGGCACGGCACGCATGGACCTGCTCTTCAGCATGGCCGAAGCGCGAGCCTCGCACGGCGTGAGCGGAGTGGTGGAATTCCGGTCGGACATATTCGACCGGTCAACCGTGGCGTCCTTGGTGGACCGGCTGGAACGGCTGCTGGACGCGGTCGCGACGGACCCGGACCGCCGGATCGGCACGATCGACCTCCTCGAACCCGCCGAACGCGAACGCGTCCTGGTGGAATGGAACACCACCCCGGACCCGGGTGCGGACGTCAGCGGCGACGCCGTGTCCATTCCGGAACTGTTCGCACGACAGGTGGAGCAGGTCCCCGAGGCCACCGCCGTGGTATTCGGCGACCGCACGCTCACCTACGCGGAGCTGGACGCCGCGTCCAACCGGCTGGCCCGGCTGCTCATCGCCGAAGGCGCCGGGCCCGAACGCATCGTCGCCCTGGCCCTGCCCCGGTCCATCGACATGATCGTGGCCGTACTCGCCGTCCTCAAAACCGGCGCCGCCTACCTGCCCATCGACCCCGAACACCCGTCCGAGCGCGTGGAGTTCATGCTCCACGACGCCGCCCCGACGGTGGTGGTGTCGGTCTCGGCGCTGCGGGATGCGATAGGGGGCCTCGGTGTTCCGGTGCTGGAGCTGGATCACGTCGAGACACGGCGGCAGGTGACCGACCGGGACACCGCTCCGCTGTCCATCACTGACGGAGTGCAACCGTCCGATCCTCTCAACCCCGCCTATGTGATCTACACCTCCGGTTCGACCGGCACTCCCAAGGCCGTGGC
>NZ_BBOX01000546.1 GCF_001553455.1 Streptomyces hygroscopicus subsp. hygroscopicus | reverse complement strand
GCGGGTGATGTCCCACGGGCGCACCGGCAGCGGTGCGATCCGTCCCTGTTCGAACAGCTCCACCAACTGGCGCAGCAACTCCCGCACCCGGTCCGCGGGAGCCTCCCCGCCCAGGTCGAACGCCCGGTAGCTGACCTCCGGGTGCCGCGCCGCGACCTCGCCCGGCTCCCGCAGGTCGGTCTTGCCCATCTCCAGGAACCGGCCACCGGGGCCCAGGAGACGGAGGGAGGCGTCGATGTGCTCGCCGGTGAGCGAGTTGAGGACGACGTCGGCGGCGGGGAAGGTGTCGGCGTAGCCGAGGTCGCGGCTGGAGGCGAGGTGGTCGGCGGGAATGCCGAGCCGGTGGAGGACGTGGTGTTTGGCGGGGTGGGCGGTGCCCAGGACGGTGGCGCCGAAGTGCCGCGCCAGCTGGACGGCGGCCATGCCCACGCCGCCCGCGGCGGCGTGCACCAGCACCGTCTCGCCCGGCCGGACGTCGCCGAGGTCCTGCAACGCGTACAGCGCGGTGAGGTACGCCACCGGCACCCCGGCCGCCGTGCCGAACGACCAGTGCTTCGGAAACCGGATCACCGTCCGCGCGTCGGCGGTGGCCAGCGGCCCGAACGAGCCGGAGAACAGCCCCATCACCCGGTCGCCCACGGCCAGGCCCTCGACCTCCGGGCCGACCTCGGTCACCACACCGGCGCCCTCGGTACCGATCACCGAGCGGCCCGGATACATCCCGAGCGTCACCAGCACATCGCGGAAGTTGAGCCCCGCGGCGCGGACCTCGATCCGCACCTGACCGGCGGCCAGCGGCGCGGTCCCGGCCTCGTCGGGCAGCAGCGCCAGATGGTCCAGGGTGCCGTACTCGGCCGCGTCCAGGTGCCACGACGGCCCCTCGGGCACCCGCAGACCGGGCTCGACCCGGGCCAGGCGCGGCACCCACAGGGCGTCACCGCGCACCGCCAGCTGCGGTTCGGCACCGGACCACACACCGGCGGGCAGCGCCCCGGGCGCGTCGTCGGCGTCCACCAGGAGCAGCCGCCCCGGGTGTTCGGCCTGCGCCGAGCGGACCAGGCCCCAGACCGCGGCGGCGGCCGGATCGGTGACCTCGGCGTCCCCGTGCACGGCGACCGCGCCACGGGTGACCACGGCCAGCCGTGTCCCGGCCGCGGCGTCGTCGCCGACCCACCGCTGGATCGCCGCCAGTACCCGGCCGGTGAGCTCCCGGGCCCGCGCGGGCGACTCGGTGACGTCCTCGGCCCAGCCGCGCGTGTCGGCGACGAGGACGTCCGGAAGGGCGCCCCCGGTGGCCGGTTCGCCGAGCGGAGCCCAGGAGACCGTCGTGTCCCGCGCGGAGTGTTCGGTCCACCGCACCGTCCACAGCGCGTCGTCGGCCGCGCCGCTCTCCAGCTGCGCCGGATCCACCGCCCGCAGGGTGAGCGCCTCCACGGAGGCGACCGTCCGGCCCGAGCCGTCGGTCAGCCGCACCGAGAAGGCGTCCTCCCCGGCCGGGCGGACGTGCACCCGGACCGCGGAGGCGCCGCCCGCGTACAGGCGGACGTTGTGCCACGCGAACGGCAGCAGGGTCACCCGCCGCTCCGGGTCGGCGGGCAGGCAGAAGCTGCCCGCGTGCAGGGCGGCGTCCAGCAGCGCCGGGTGGATGCCGAACCGCTCGGCCTCCGCGCCGGACGCCTCCGGCAGCACCACGTCACCGAAGACCTCACCGTCCCGGCGCCACGCGGCGACCAGCCCGCGGAACGCCGGTCCGTAACGGTATCCGGCGCCGGCCAGCCCGTCGTAGAAGTCCGCCACCGGGATCGGCTCGGCCTCCGCGGGCGGCCACGCGCCGGCCGTTTCCTCTCCCGGCTCCGGGCCCTGCGCCGTGAGAGTGCCGGTGGCGTGCTCGGTCCAGTCCGCGCCCCCGTCGGCGCGGGCGTAGATCCGCACCGTGCGCCGCCCGCCGTCGTCCGCGCCCACGACGACCTGGACGCTCAGGGCGGTGTCGCCGGGCAGCACCATCGGCTGCCCGATCACCAGCTCCTCCAGCACCGGGGTGCCGGTCTCGTCCCCGGCGCGGACCGCCATCTCCACCATGGCCGTGCCGGGCACCAGCACCGCCCCGGAGATGACGTGCTCGCCCAGCCAGGGCTGGGCCCGCACCGACAGGCGCCCGCTGAGCTGCACACCGCCCGTCTCCGGCAGCTGCACCACCGCGCCCAGCAGCGGGTGGCCCGCCTCCCCGAGCCCCACCGCGCCCACGTCGCCGGACCCGGGGGTCCGCTCCAGCCAGTAGTGCTCGTGCTGGAAGGCGTACGTCGGAAGACCGGTGCGCCGGGCGCCCGATCCGGCGAACAGGGCGGCCCAGTCCACCGGCACACCCCGTACGTACAGACCCGCCAGCCCGGCCAGCACCGCGTGGGCCTCCGGGACGCCCGGACGCAGGGACGGTACGAACGCGTCCCCCGCCGCCTCCTCCGTCTCCTCCTCCGGCAGGCAGTCCTGCCCCATCGCGGTCAGCACCCCGTCCGGGCCCAGTTCCAGATGGGTGCGCACGCCCTCGGCGGCCAGTGTGCGGACACCGTCCAGGAACCGCACCGCGCCGCGCACATGCCGTACCCAGTACTCCGGGGAGCACAGCTCTTCGGGGCCCGCCACCCGGCCGGTCAGGTTCGACACCACGGGCACCCGGGGCGGCGAGTAGACCAGCCGCGACGCCACCTCGCGGAAGGCGTCCAGCATCCCGTCCATGTGCGGGGAGTGGAAGGCGTGCGAGACCACGAGCCGCTTGGTCTTGCGGCCCCGCCGCGCCAGTGTCTCCGCCACCTCGGTGACCACGTCCCGGTCACCGGAGACCACCACGGACGTCGGGCCGTTGACCGCGGCGACGGAGATCCGGCCCTCCTTCCCCGCGAGCAGCGCGGTGACCTCCTCCTCGGCCGCCTCCACCGCGACCATCGCCCCCGTCGCGGCCAGTTCCTGCATCAGCCGGCCACGCGCCCGCACCAGCGTGCAGGCGTCCGGCAGGTCCAGCACCCCCGCCACATGGGCCGCGACCAGTTCGCCGATCGAGTGGCCCAGCACATAGGCGGGGCGCACCCCCCACGACTCCACCAGCCGGAACAGCGCCACCTCCACCGCGAACAGCGCGGGCTGGGTGAACGCGGTACGGTCCAGCAGCGCGGCCGTCGCCGACCCCTCCTCGGCGAAGACCACTTCGGAGAGCGGCACCTTGTCGTCCCCGGCGCGCAGATCGCCGAACAGGGCGCACACCTCGTCGAAGGCCCGCGCGAACACCGGGTACCGGTCGTACAGCTCCCGGCCCATCCCGGCTCGCTGGCTGCCCTGGCCGGTGAACAGCACCGCCACCTTCCCCGGGCCGGCGGACCCGGTGACCACCGACCGGGCCGGGGTGCCCGAGGCCAGGGCCTCCAGCCCCGCGACGGCCTGCCCGGCATCGGCGCACAGCACGACCGCGCGGTGGCCCAGCCCGGTCCGGGTGGTGGCCAGTGACCAGCCCACGTCCCGCGGGCTGTCGGCGGCGGTGTCCCGCACATGGCTCAGCAGCCGGCCGGCCTGGGCGCGCAGCGCCGCCTCCGTGTGGCCCGAGAGCACCCACGGCACCACCCCGCCGGTGGCGACCGGACCGGGTTCCGCGGATTCCTCCGGCGCCGTGGACGGTTCCGGCCGCGGGGCGTCCTCCGCCGGGGCCTGTTCGAGCACCAGGTGGGCGTTGGTGCCGCTGACGCCGAAGGAGGAGATCCCGGCGCGGCGCGGGCGTCCGGTCTCGGGCCAGGGCCGGGCCTCGGTGAGCAGGGACACCGCGCCCGAGGTCCAGTCCACCTTGGAGGTGGGCCGCTGCGCGTGCAGGGTCTTCGGCAGCCGGCCGTGCCGCAGGGCCATGACGGTCTTGATGACACTGGCGATACCGGCGGCGGCCTGCGCGTGGCCGATGTTGGACTTCAGCGAGCCCAGCCACAGGGGCTGGTCCGCCGGGCGGTTCTGCCCGTAGGTGGCCAGGACGGCCTGGGCCTCGATGGGGTCGCCGAGCGTGGTGCCGGTGCCGTGCGCCTCGACCGCGTCCACCTCGGCCACCGACAGCCCGGCGTTCGCCAGGGCCTGGCGGATCACCCGTTCCTGGGACGGGCCGTTGGGCGCGGTCAGGCCGTTGGAGGCGCCGTCCTGGTTGACGGCGGTGCCGCGGATGACGGCGAGCACCTCGTGGCCGTTGCGGCGGGCGTCGGACAGCCGCTCCAGGAGGACGAGACCGACGCCCTCGGACCACGTGGTGCCGTCGGCGTGGTCGCTGAAGGACTTGCAGCGCCCGTCGGGGGCCAGCCCGCGCTGGCGGGAGAACTCGACGAACGCGGTGGGCTGCCCCATGACCGCGACCCCGCCGGCCAGCGCCATGGAGCACTCACCGGACCGCAGCGCCTGGACCGCGAGGTGGACGGCCACCAGCGAGGAGGAGCAGGCGGTGTCCACGGTCACGGCCGGCCCGGTCAGCCCGAGCGTGTAGGACACGCGTCCGGAGATGACGCTGCCGGAGACACCGACCCCGAGATAGCCCTCCAGCCCCTTCGGCGCCTCACCCGGACCGCTGCCGTACCCCTGGCCGCTGCCCCCGGCGAACACCGCGATGTCCCGGCCCTCCACCGACCGCGGGTCCATCCCGGCCCGTTCGAAGGTCTCCCACGCGGTCTCCAGCAGCAGCCGCTGCTGCGGGTCCAGCGACAGGGCCTCGCGCGGGGAGATGCCGAAGAACGCGGCGTCGAACCCGCCCGCGTCCGCCAGGAACCCGGCCTCGCGCACATACGACGTGCCCACCGCGTCCGGATCGGAGTCGAACAGGGTCTCCAGGTCCCAGCCGCGGTCCGCGGGGAACGGCCCGATCGCGTCCCGCCCCTCGTCCACCAGCTCCCACAGCGACTCGGGGTCGGTCACCCCGCCCGGCAGCCGGCACGCCATCGACACGATCGCCACCGGTTCGGTGGACTCGGCGATCAGCCGGTCGTTCTCCCGCTTCAGCCGCTCGGCGTCCATCAGCGAGGTACGCAGCGCCTTGACCAGGTCTTCCCGGGACGCAGCCATGTGTACTCCTCTCCGCAACCGCGGCGTCAGTCGTTTCCGAAGGTCGTGCCGCGCATCGCCCGGCTCACCAGTTCGTCGGCATCCAGGTCCGCGATCGCGGAGGGTTCCGCCTCCGCCGCGGCGTTCGGGTCGCCGGCCGCGGAGTCCGCGAGGCGCACCAGCGCGTCCAGCACCCCCAGTTCGCGGAACCGGCGCAACGGCACCGAAGCCAGCACCCGCCGGATCTCCTCCTCGCGGCCCTCCGCGTCGGCGGCCCCGCCGTCCGCGGCCCCGCCCTGGTCGGGCACCAGCTCCGTCCGGAGCTTGCGGGCCAGCGCGGTCGGCTTCGGATAGTCGAACACCACCGTGGCGGAGAGCCGGAGGCCGGTGGCCGCGTTGACGCGGTTGCGCAGCTCCACCGCCGTCAGCGAGTCGAAACCGGTGTCCTTGAACGCGCGCTCCGGCTCCACCGCGTCCTGTGTGGCGTGCCCGAGCACGGCCGCCGCCTCACGCCGTACCAGATCGGTCAGGAACGCCTCCTGCTCCGGGCCGGTCAGCTCGGCCAGCCCGGCCAGGAGCACCTCCCGCTCCGAGGCGCCGCCGCCCGTGGTGTCCGCCGCCAGGATCTCGGCGACCTCGGGCAGCCGCCGCAGCAGCGGCCGCTCCCGGGCCATCGTGTACCCCGGCACGAACCGCGCCCAGTCGATGTCGGCGACGATCACATGCGGCAGGCCACCGGCCACGGCCCGCGCCATCGCCCGCAGCGCGGGCGCCGGGTCCATCGGCAGGACGCCGATCCGGCGCCACTGGTCGCCGCCGTCGGCGTCGATCATGCCGAGACCACCGCCCCAGCCGCCCCAGGACACCGACGTGGCCGCCAGCCCGTGCGCCCGCCGCCGCGCCGCCAGCCCGTCGAGGAAGGCGTTGCCGGCCGCGTACGGGGCCTGTCCACCGCTGCCCCAGACACCGGCGCCCGAGGAGAACAGCACGAACGCGTCGAGCGGGCGGTCGCCGAGGAGTTCGTCCAGCACCTGCGCGCCTTGGACCTTGGCCCGCGTCACCGCGGCGAACCGCTCGGCGGTCACCTCGGTCACCGGAGCGGACGCCAGCCCGGCCCCGGCGGTGTGCACCACCGCGGTCAGCGGATGGGTCCGCTCCGCCTCCGCCAGCACCGCGGCCACGCCGTCCCGGTCGGTCACGTCGCAGGCGGCCACGGTGACCTCCACCCCGGCCAGGTCCGCCACCAGTCCGGCCGCGCCCGGCGCGTCACCGCCCTGCCGGCTGAGCAGCACCACATGGTCCGCGCCACTCTCGGCGAGCCAGCGCGCCACATGCGAACCGAGCCCCCCGGTGCCGCCGGTGACCAGCACGGTGCCACGCGGCTGCCAGGCGCCGCCCGAACCGTCCCGGTCCCGCAGCATCCGGCGGGCGAACAGCCCGTCGGCGCGCACCGCGAGCTGGTCCTCCCCCTCCGGGGAGGACAGCGCGGCGCACAGCCCGTCCAGCACCGCCTGGTCGTCGTCCCCGTCCGCCCCTTCCGCCGGTTCCGCCGGAAGGTCGACCAGGCCGCCGAAGGTGTCCGGGTGGTCGAGCCCCAGTACGGCGCCGAAACCCCACACCGCCGACTGCACCGGATCGGCCGGCTCACCGGCCACCGCGACCCCGCCCCTGGTGACGCACCACAGCGGAGCGGTGACGTCGTGGTCGCGCAGCGCCTGCGCCAGCGCCAGCGTCGCCGCGGTGCCCCTGGACACCGTGCCGTACTCGGTGTCGGCACGGTCGTCCCACGAGAGCAGGGACACCACACCGGCACACCCGTGTGCCGGCTTGATCTGGTCGCCCAGCGCCTCCCGGCCGGTCTCGGACACCTCGGCGGTCACCACCTCGGCGCCCCGCGCGGCCAGGTGGTCCAGCACCGCGCGGACCCGCGCCGAATCCGCCCGCGCGGCCGGGACCAGCACCAGCAGGCGGCCCGGCAGCTCCGGCCCGGCCGCGGCCACCCGGGTCCAGCCGACCCGGTACCGCCAGTCGTCCGCGAGCGCGTCCTCCCGGCTGCGCCGGTGCCACGAGGCCAGCGCGGGCAGCACCGTGCCCAGGGCGTCCGCGTCCACCTCCAGGTCCCGCGCGAGCAACTCCGCGTCCCCGTCCTCGATGGCCGCCCACAGGGAACTGTCGGCGGGCTCGGCCGGCCTCGGTGTCCTGGCCGGCTCCAGCCAGTAGTGCCGGCGCTGGAAGGCGTACGTGGGCAGCGGCACCCGGCGCGCCCCGGCCCCGGCGAACAGGGCGGCCCAGTCCACCGGCACCCCGGCGGTGAACAGCTCGCCCAGCCCCGCCAGGACGCGGTCGGCGCCGCCGTCCTCCCGGCGCAGCGTCCCGGTGACCGTCGCCCGCACCTCGGGCAGCG
>NZ_BBOX01000545.1 GCF_001553455.1 Streptomyces hygroscopicus subsp. hygroscopicus | reverse complement strand
CCGCGGGCCTGGTCGGAGCGGCCGCGGTCCCGTCCGCCGCCGGACGGGGCGCCCGCCTCGTCGTCGAGCCGCAGTGTCAGCGAGATCCGCTTGCGCGGGATGTCGACGTCCAGGACCTTGACCCGCACGATGTCACCGGGCTTGACCACGTCCCGCGGATCCTTGACGAACGTCTTGGACATCGCGGAGACGTGCACCAGACCGTCCTGGTGCACACCGACGTCGACGAACGCCCCGAACGCCGCGACATTGGTGACGACGCCCTCCAGGATCATCCCGGCCGACAGGTCGCCGATCTTCTCCACGCCCTCCTTGAAGGTCGCGGTCTTGAAGGCGGGACGAGGGTCGCGGCCCGGCTTCTCCAGCTCCTTGAGGATGTCGGTGACCGTCGGCAGACCGAAGGCGTCGTCCACGAACTCGTCCGGCCGCAGGCCGCGCAGCACCGCCGTGTTGCCGATGAGGGCGGACACATCGCCGCCCGCCTTGGCGACCATCCGCCGCACCACCGGATACGCCTCGGGGTGGACGCTCGACGCGTCCAGCGGGTCGTCGCCGCCGCGAATGCGCAGGAAGCCCGCGCACTGCTCGTACGCCTTGGGGCCGAGCCGGGCCACGTCCTTGAGCGCCTTGCGGCTGCGGAACGGGCCGTTGGCGTCGCGGTGGGCCACGATGTTCTCCGCGAGGCCGGTGCCGATGCCCGAGACCCGGCTGAGCAGCGGCGCGGAGGCCGTGTTGACGTCCACCCCCACGCCGTTCACACAGTCCTCGACGACCGCGTCGAGCGAGCGGGAGAGCTTCACCTCGGACAGGTCGTGCTGGTACTGGCCGACGCCGATCGACTTCGGGTCGATCTTGACCAGCTCGGCCAGCGGGTCCTGGAGCCGGCGCGCGATGGACACGGCGCCGCGCAGCGAGACATCGAGATCCGGCAGCTCCTGCGAGGCGAAGGCCGAGGCGGAGTACACGGAGGCACCCGCCTCCGACACCATCACCTTGGTGAGCTTCAGCTCGGGATGCCTGCCGCACAGCTCGCCCGCGAGCTTGTCGGTCTCGCGGGACGCCGTGCCGTTGCCGATCGCGATGAGCTCCACATCGTGCTCACGCGCCAGCCTGGCGAGCGTGTCGAGCGACTCGTCCCACTGGTTGCGGGGGACATGCGGATAGATCGTGTCCGTGGCGGCCACCTTGCCGGTCGCGTCGACCACGGCCACCTTCACCCCGGTACGGAAGCCCGGGTCCAGGCCCATCGTGGCGCGCGTCCCCGCCGGGGCGGCGAGCAGCAGATCGCGGAGATTGGCGGCGAAGACCCGGACGGCCTCGTCCTCGGCGGCCTGCCGCAGCCGCAGCCGCAGATCGATGCCGAGGTGGACCAGCACCCGGGTGCGCCAGGCCCAGCGCACCGTGTCGGCCAGCCACTTGTCGGCGGGCCGGCCGCGGTCCGCGATGCCGAAGCGCTGGGCGATGGAGCGCTCGTAGGAGGTGGGGCCGGTCTCCTCGGAGGGCTCCTCCGGCTCCAGCGTGAGGTCGAGGACCTCCTCCTTCTCCCCGCGGAACATCGCCAGCACCCGGTGGGAGGGCAGCTCGGTGAACGGCTCGGCGAAGTCGAAGTAGTCGGCGAACTTGGCGCCCGCCTCCTCCTTGCCCTCGCGCACCTTGGTGACCACCCGGCCGCGCGTCCACATGCGCTCGCGCAACTCGCCGATGAGGTCGGCGTCCTCGCTGAACCGCTCGGTGAGGATGGCCCGCGCCCCCTCCAGCGCGGCGGCGGCGTCCGCGACGCCCTTCTCGGCGTCCACGAAGGCGGCCGCGGCGGCCATGGGCTCCACGGTGGGGTCGCCCAGCAGCCCGTCCGCGAGCGGCTCGAGACCGGCCTCGCGGGCGATCTGGGCCTTGGTGCGCCGCTTGGGCTTGTAGGGGAGGTAGATGTCCTCCAGGCGGGCCTTGGAGTCCGCGGCGAGGATCCGCGCCTCCAGGGCCTCGTCCAGCTTGCCCTGGGAACGGATCGACTCCAGGACCGCGGCGCGCCGCTCCTCCAGCTCCCGCAGATAGCGCAGCCGCTCCTCCAGGGAACGCAGCTGCGCGTCGTCGAGCATCTCCGTCGCTTCCTTGCGGTAGCGCGCGATGAACGGCACGGTGGAGCCGCCGTCGAGCAGCTCGACGGCGGCTTTGACCTGCCGTTCCCGTACGCCGAGTTCTTCGGCGATCCTGCCTTCGATGGACGTCGTCACGATCACGCTCCGCTTTCGGTCTGCACTGCTCCTGCATTGTGGCAGGTGGCACTGACGAAGCGGTCGCGGCCGGCCCGTTCGGCGGGCCGAGCGGGCCGAGCGGGCCGGGTGGGCCGGGTGGGCCGAGCGGGCCGGGCGCGGGATCGCGGTGAGGGCCGGGTACGGGGACCGGCGGTCACCGGTGTCAGCCGGAAACAGTCGTCATACGTGCCTGCGACGGCGTGGTCCGCCCGCCGCGTCCGAGGCACCGCCGAAGAGGCGGGCCAGCGCGCGGAAGGGGAGCGTCACCACGGTTGCGATGGCGGCGCCGATGGTGCGGAGCACGTCGGCGATGGCGCGGAACACGGGGACCTCCTGTCGGTCGGTGGCGGGGTCGGCGGCGGCCGCCGGGCACCGTTCGCTACGCGGCGCACGGGCAAGCGCCGGCGTGCGCGGCGCGCGGTGTGGGCGCCCGGTTGTCAGACGGCCGATCGCGCACGACAAGCGGGTATCCCGTTGTGCCCCTGCCAAACTCGCCCGCTGAGCGGCCCCTGTGCCGCCTCGGGTTCGGCGCGCGACGCTCGGATGCCTGGCCCTGGCCGAGGCGCTGGGCTGGGGGCTGGGGACGGGCGGGGCCCCGCGCCCCGTCCGTCCGTGTCTCCCCGGAGGCACTGCGGGCGCGGGGCGGGCCCGCCGACCGTCAGCTCTTGCCCAGGAGATCCGCCGGGAAGGCGCCGTTCTGGCGGGCGGTCATGGTGAACGTGGTGGCCAGCTCGGTCAGCCGGGCCACGCCCTCGGCTCCCAGGTGTTCGTACGGCGCCGCGTCCAGGCGGTCCGTCTCGTCCTCCAGGGACTGGCGCAGCCGCTCGCCCGCCTCCGTGAGCTCGTTGTCGTCGGTGAGCAGCCCGCGGTCGCGCAGGCGCTGACGGCCCGCCTCCCACTCCTCGGCGCTGAAGCCGCGGGTGCGCAGGATCCACTTGGTGGACATGCCCTTACCGGTCGCGGTGTGGGAGGCCAGCGCCTCGACCGCGTCGAGCCCGGCGGAGACCAGGGTCATCAGGTGTGCGTCCCCGCGGTGCTCGCGCAGCAGCGTGGCGGCGTGCCACAGCGCCAGGTGCGGGGCATCCGGGACGGGCAGGTCGGCGTGGGCGGCGTACAGCGGGCGGGCCAGCCGCGAGCAGCCCTCCGTGGCGCGCAGCGCCAGCTCGGCGGCCTCGGCCATCTCCTTGGAGGCGATGGCCTCTTCGCCCAGCACGCGCCGCAGCACCGAGTCGGCCGCCTGCCACCGGGCCTCCAGGGCGACCTCGGGGGAGATCACGTCCCAGGCGGCCGGAATGTGGCGGGCGATCAGCTCGTGGCTGAAGCTGAAGAAGGTGGCGGTGACGGTGCCCGGTCCCACCCGTCCCATCGCCGCCGCGCGTCCGACGAAGTAGGCGGCCGTGCTGTCCTCCAGGCCCAGCTTGGCGAGCTCCTCGCCATAGTCGGGGGAGAAGTAGATGGTGGAGTGGATCGGATTGACGACGCTGTAACACTTGTACGCGGCGCCCTCGGGGAGTGTGGTCATGACCGCAGGTTACCGACAGGTAGTCAGACGTGGTAGTCCGGATTCCCCCAGTGCCCGTCAGCCCCGCCGCCCGCCGTCCACTCCGCCCGCTGTCCGCTCCGCCCGGTGCCGTCCCGCCGGATCCGGCCACCTCCCGCCGGGTCATCCGGCCGGCGGGGTCCAGCCGAAGCGCGGAACGCGGCGTTCCAGGAAGGCCGCGATGCCCTCGGCGGCCTCCTCGCTCAGCTGTGCCTGCTCCCGCCAGTGGGCCACCCGGTCCGGCGCGGCCGGTCCGGCCGCGAACTCCTTGGCCGCCGTCTGGGTGAGCCGTGACCGGGAGACCAGCACCCGGGCGAACTCCGCCACCCGCTTGTCGAGCCCGCCCGCCGGCAGCACTTCGTCCACCAGCCCGGTGCGCAACGCCCGCTCGGTGTCGATCAGTTCACCGGAGAACAGCAGGAACTTGGCGGTGGCCGGTCCCACCAACTCGACCAGCCGGCGGGTCGACCCGGGGGAGTAGACGATCCCGAGCTTGGCCGGGGTGATCCCGAAGCGGGCGCCCTCCTCGGCGAACCGGAGATCGCAGGCGGCAGCGAGCTGGCAGCCGCCGCCCACGCAGTAGCCGCGCACCGCGGCCAGGGTCGGCTTGGGGAAGGCGGCCAGCGCCTCCTCGGCGGGCAGCGCGAGCCCGGTGGTCTCCTCGTACGTGGTGTTCAGCGAGCCGATGTCGGCACCGGCGCAGAAGGTGTCCCCGTGGCCGGTGAGCACCAGCGCCCCCACGGCGGGGTCGGCGGCGAGCCGGTCCAGCAGCGGGGGCAGCGCCTGCCACATCCCGGGGGTCATCGCGTTGCGCTTGGCGGGATGGCGGATGACGACGGTCGCTATGCCGTCGGCGACCTCGTGCTCCAGACAGGGCTCCATGCGGCGGATCGTATCCGGGCCGGGTCGGGGCGCCCCGGACGGCCTCCGGCCCGGGACGCCGCCGGGGCATCCAGGACAGGGCAGGTCGGCGCCAGGCATCGGCGGCAGAGACGGCGCCAGGGCGTCGGCGGCAGGTCGGTGCCAGGCATCGGAGTCAGGACGTCGAGGGCAGGTCGGCGCCAGGCACCGGAGTCAGGACATCGGGGGCAGGACGGCGCCAGGGCATCGGAGGCCGGACGGCGTCAGAGCATCCGAGGCAAAACGGTGCCAGGACGTCGGGGGCAGGCCGGGGCAGCGCCGCGCTGGGGCCCTCGGGCCGGTCATGACGGAGCCACCATGGTCGGAACCCAGGTGAGCAGGAACGGTCCAGCGCGTGACGCTGGCATACGCCAACGGTCAAAAGCGCTCGATAGGCGTCAAGTTGTGCTTACCGCGCCGGTCCGTACCAGAGCTTCCCAACACTCGGTACGAGTGGTCGGGCCGCGGCGAGGGTGGGTGTCGGACATGGAGACCGTCGGAAGAGTCCCCTCGGAACCGGGCCATGCCCCGCCTGCACCCCCGCCCCCGCCGGTCGCCTACGAGGGTGTGTGGCGGTTCACCGCACCGGCCCTCGACTCCTCCGTGCCCCAGGCGCGGCGCGCGGTGCGCGACCTGTTGGCCCATCAGCGGGTGCCCGTCGACGAGGAGCTGATGGCGAGTCTGCTCCTGATCGTCTCCGAACTGGTCACCAACGCCGTACGGCACGCGGCGCTGCTCTCCCCCGAGATCGCCGTCGAGGTCTCCCTGAGCCGGGACTGGGTCAGGGTGGCCGTCGAGGACAACCACCCCTACCGGCCCGTCGCCCTGATGGCGGACCAGGGCCGGACCGGCGGGCGTGGACTGCTGCTGGTGACGGCGATCACGGAGGAGACGGGCGGCGTCTACGACGTCGAGCACACGGCGAACGGCGGCAAGGTGGTCCGGGCCGCCCTTCCGCTGCCCGGGGCCGCTACCAGCCCGCCGCCGCTCCGGTGAGCTCCCGGATCACCGGACGGGCCGTGTCCAGCACGGTCATGAACCACGCCGAGAACGGTGCCTCGCCGTGCAGCTTCTCCAGCTCGTTGGGGGTGACGAAGGCGACCTCGGCGATCTCCTCGGGGTCCGGACGCGGCGCCACCCGCACCAGCCCCGCGAAGAGGTGGTTGTACTCCTGCTCCACCAGGCCCGAGGCCGGGTCGGGGTGGTTGTAGCGGACCGTGCCCGCCTCCCGCAGCAGCGCGGGCGCCAGGCCCAGCTCCTCACCGGTGCGCCGGGCGGCGGCCACGAAGGGCGGCTCACCGGGGTAGGGGTGGCCGCAGCAGGTGTTGGACCAGACCCCGGGGGAGTGGTATTTGCCCAGCGCACGGCGCTGCAGCAGCAGTCGCCCCGCCTCGTCGAAGAGGAACACGGAGAACGCCCGGTGCAGTCGGCCGGGCGGGAGATGTGCGGAGACCTTCTCCGCGGTGCCGATCGTCGTACCGTCCTCGTCGACCAGCTCGAGCATGATCGGTTCCTCGGAAGCGCTCGGCACGGCGGTCTCGGCGGTCTCGGCGGAGCCGCCGTTGGCAGGTGTGATCGGCATGACCATCCTCATAGTTCCGACTCGTGAGCGTCCAAGTCTGCCGCAGATGTGCCCCGTGCGCGTGTCAGTGGCACAGCTTGGCTTCGTGATCAGCATGCCCACCCGGTTCCAGCTGGAACGTGCAGTGCCCGACGTCGAAATGCTCCCCGAGACATCCCTGCAGAGCGTGCAGCATCCGTTCGTGCCCCATCGCGTCCAGCGCCCCGGGAGCGACCACCACGTGCGCGGAGAGCACCGGCATGCCCGAGGTGATGGTCCACACATGCAGATCGTGCAGTCCCTCGACGCCGGGGAGGCCGAGGATGTGGGCGCGTACCGCCGCCATGTCGACATCCCGCGGCGCCGCCTCCAGGAGCACGTTCAGCGTCTCGCGCAGCAGCTTGTACGTCCGCGGGACGATCATGAGGGCGATCACCAGGGAGGCGATGGGATCGGCGGCCTGCCAGCCGGTCGACAGGACGATCCCGGCGGACAGCAGCACCGCCAGTGAGCCCAGCGCGTCCGCCGCGACCTCCAGGAAGGCGCCGCGGACGTTCAGACTCTCCCGCTGCCCGCCCCTCAGCAGGGCCAGCGACACCGTGTTCGCCGCGAGGCCGACGGCGCCGAAGACGAGGGTCAGCCCGCCCTCGGTGACGGTGGGGGCGAGGAGGCGCAGCACCGCCTGGTAGAGGATGTAGCCGCCGACGCCGAACAGCAGCAGACAGTTGGCCAGGGCCGCCAGGATCTCGGCGCGGGCGTAGCCGTAGGTGCGGTGCGGGCTCGGCGGACGGCCCGCGAAGTGGATCGCCAGCAGCGCCATCGCGAGGCCGAGCGCGTCCGTGGCCATATGCCCGGCGTCCGCGAGCAGGGCGAGGGAACCGGCGAGGAGGCCCCCGGCGATCTCCACCGCCATCACCGTGACGGTGATGCAAAGGGCGATCCGCAGCCGCCACCGGTGGGCGGCGCCCGCCGTGATCTGGCCGCGGGCGTGGTCATGACCTGCGCCCATGTGCGTACGGCCCTCCTCCCGGCGGCGCGGCCCCTGCTCACCAGTGAACTACGGCACCGGGGCGGGGCCGGGTCAGCCGCGCCGTGCCGGGGCGCGCGGCACACTCGCGCCGGGTCGGGATCGCATCCGCCCCGGGCGGGGTCGGTATCCGCCCCGGGCCGGGTCGGGTGGGCACCTCCGCCGCGCTGGGCCGGGGCGGCATGCGCGCCGGGGCGGGGAGGTGCCCGGTCGGCCTCGCGGGTGCCCGCACCGGGCCAGGG
>NZ_BBOX01000544.1 GCF_001553455.1 Streptomyces hygroscopicus subsp. hygroscopicus | reverse complement strand
GGCGCCGTCCCAGGCGGCGATACGCTCCCTGGCCCGGTCCGCCGGCAGGGCGACCGACACCATGCCACCACGGCCCGCCAGACCCGCCGCGATGGCCTGGGACCGCAGCGCCACCACCTTCGCGGCGTCCTGGAGCGAGAGCGCGCCCGCGACGCAGGCCGCGGCGATCTCGCCCTGGCTGTGGCCCATCACCGCGTCCGGCTCGACCCCCACCGAACGCCACAGCCCCGCCAGCGACACCATCACCGCGAACAGCACCGGCTGCACGACATCCACGCGGTCGAAACCGGGGGCGCCGTCAACCCCGCGCAGCACGTCCGTCAGCGACCAGTCCACGTAAGCCGACAGAGCCGCCTCGCACTCGGCTATCGCTTCGGCGAACACCGGCGAGGACTCCAGCAGGTCCACCGCCATCCCCACCCACTGCGCACCCTGACCCGGGAACACGAAGACCGAGCGGCCGGCGTCGCCGGTCCTCCCCCGCACCACTCCGTTCGAGGTGGTGGCGTCCTCGGC
>NZ_BBOX01000543.1 GCF_001553455.1 Streptomyces hygroscopicus subsp. hygroscopicus | reverse complement strand
GTCCTCCCCCGCACCACTCCGTTCGAGGTGGTGGCGTCCTCGGCGACGGCCTCCAGGCGCTGGAGGAGTTCGGTACGGCCGGTCCCGGTGACCACGGCCCGGTGCTCGAAGGCGGACCTGGTCGTCGCCAGCGACAGCGCCACGTCCGCCACGGCCAGTTCCGGGCGTTCCGTGAGGAACTCCCGCAGCCGCCCGGCCTGCGCCCGCAGCGCCTCTGCACTGCGGCCCGACACGACCCACGCCACCGGACCGTCGGCGACCTCGGCCTCGGCGGGCTCGGCCGCCTCGTCCTCCGGCGCCTGCTCCAGGATGGTGTGCGCGTTGGTGCCGCTCATGCCGAACGAGGACACGGCGGCGCGGCGCGGGCGATCCCGGTCCGGCCACGGGGTGGACTCGTGCAGCAGGGACACGGCGCCGCCGGTCCAGTCGATGTGCGGCGAGGGCTCCTCCGCGTGGAGCGTCTTCGGCAGCACTCCCTCGCGCATGGCCATCACCATCTTGATGACCCCGGCGACACCGGCGGCGGCCTGCGTATGGCCGAAGTTCGACTTGATACCGCCCAGCCACAGCGGCTGGTCCGCCGGGCGGTCCTGCCCGTACGTGGCCATCAGCGCCTGCGCCTCGATCGGGTCGCCCAGTGTGGTGCCCGTCCCGTGCGCCTCCACCGCGTCCACGTCGGCGGCCGACAGACGGGCACTGGTCAGTGCCTGCCGGATGACCCGCTGCTGCGATATGCCGTTGGGCGCCGTCAGACCGTTGGAGGCGCCGTCCTGGTTGATCGCCGAACCCCGTACGACGGCCAGCACCTTGTGGCCGTTGCGCTGCGCGTCCGA
Organism: Streptomyces hygroscopicus subsp. hygroscopicus; assembly: GCF_001553455.1. Lineage (GTDB taxonomy): Bacteria > Actinomycetota > Actinomycetes > Streptomycetales > Streptomycetaceae > Streptomyces > Streptomyces hygroscopicus. The sequence continues at coordinate 6,187 of NZ_BBOX01000543.1, read as the reverse complement.
CAGCCGCTCCACGAGCAGCATGCCCACGCCCTCGCCCCAGCCGGTGCCGTCGGCCGCGGCCCCGAACGGCTTGCACCGGCCGTCCGCCGCCAGGCCGCGCTGCCTGCTGAACTGGACGAACGCCGACGGGGTGGACATCACCGTGACGCCACCGGCCAGCGCGAGCGTGCACTCGCGCTGGCGCAGTGCCTGAATGGCGAGGTGCAGGGCCACGAGGGAGGAGGAACACGCCGTGTCCACGGAGAGCGCGGGGCCCTCGAGGCCCATGGTGTAGGAGATCCGGCCGGAGACGATGCTCGCCGCGTTGCCGGTGCCCGAGTGGCCCTCGACATCCTCCATGCTCTCGGCCGCGCCGAGCATGAGCATGGAGTAGTCCTGGCCGTTGGTCCCGACGAACACACCGGTTCTGCTGCCCCGCAGGGACATCGGGTCGATGCCCGCCCGCTCGACCGCCTCCCACGAGGTCTCCAGCAGCAGCCGCTGCTGCGGGTCCATCGAGAGCGCCTCGCGCGGTGAGATCCCGAAGAACGCCGGATCGAATTGGCCGGCGTTCTCCAGAAAACCGCCCTCGGTCGTATAGCTGGTGCCGGGACGGTCCGGGTCCTCGTCATAGAGGGCGTCGACGTCCCAGCCTCGGTCCATGGGGAATTCCGAGATCGCGTCGGTGCCGTCCGCCACCAGACGCCACAGGTCTTCGGGGGAGTTCACCCCGCCGGGGAACCGGCAGCTCATGGCGACGATCGCGATCGGTTCCTGGTCCGCCGACTCGGCCTCGAGCAGGCGCCGGCGAGTCTGCTGGAGATCCGCGGTCACCCGCTTGAGATAGTCGAGAAGCTTCTCTTCGTTCATTGTTATGTCACCCATGGAAGTAGTAAGGAACGACCCTCGGGAACCGACCGCGCCAGCTCAGGAGATTCCGAGCTCCTTGTCGATGAAGTCGAAGATCTCGTCCGACGTCGCCGACTGAATCTTGTCCGAAACCGCCTTCTGGCCCGCGTGGGGCGAATCCTGCTCCGCCTCTCCCCACTTCAGGAGAAGCGTCTGCAAGCGCGTCGTGATCCTCGGCCGGTCCACGTCGTCGGCGGAGATCGTGGCCATGGCCGCTTCGATCCGGTCCAGCTCGCTGAGGATCGGTGCGGCCGCCGAGACCCCGTCCTGGACGACATCGGTACGCAGCCGGCGGGCGAGCGCCACGGGCGTCGGGTGGTCGAAGACGATGGTCGCGGGCAGGCGCAGGCCCGTCGCCGCGTCAAGCCGGTTGCGCAGTTCGACGGCGGTCAGTGAGTCGAAGCCGAGTTCCCGGAAGGCCCGCTGGGACTCGACCGACTCCACCGACGGGAAGCCCAGCACCATCGCCACCTGTGTGGTGACCAGCTCGAGCAGCGCTCGTTCCTGCTCCGCCTCCGACATTCCGGCGAGCCGCTCACGCAGTTCGGAGCCACCGGTCTCGAACTGTGCCGCGGCGCCACCGCTCAGCGCGGCCTGAAGTATCCGCCGGGCCTCGGGCACCTCGTCCAGCAGCCGGCTGGCCCGTACGGCGGTGTAGGACGGGACGAATCGCTCCCAGTCGAGGTCGGCGACGGCCAGGTGCGTGTCCTCCAGGTCGAGGGCCTGCTGGAGGGCCTTGACCGCGAGGTCCGGGGCCATCGCGGCCATGCCGCCGCGCCGCAGCCGGTCCTCCAGCGCCCCGTCGACCGCCATGCCGCCCTCGGCCCACGGCCCCCAGGCCACCGAGGTGGCCGCCAGGCCCTGGGCCCGGCGCTGCTGTGCCAGGGCGTCGAGGTAGGCGTTGGCCGCCGCGTAACTGCCCTGCCCGGCACCGCCGATCGCCCCGGCGAGCGAGGAGAACAGCACGAACGCGGACAGGTCGAGGCCCTCGGTCAGCTCGTGGAGGTTACGGGCGCCGTCCACCTTGGGACGCAGTACGCCCGCGACCCGCTCCACCGACATCGCGTCCAGGACACCGTCGTCCAGGACCCCCGCCGCGTGCACGACGGCGCTCAGCGGATACCGCTCCGGAATGGCGGCCAGGACGGCGGCCAGGGCGTCGCGGTCCGCGGCGTCGCATGCCTCGATGGTCACCTCGGCGCCCAACGCGGTGAGTTCGTCGCGCAGTTCGGCCGCCCCGTCGGCTTCCGGACCACGGCGGCTGGTCAGCACCAGGTGCTCGGCGCCGGCGCGGGCCAGCCACCGGGCCACCTGGCTGCCCACTCCCCCGGTACCGCCGGTCACCAGCACCGACCCCCGCGCGCTCCACGGCCGGGCCGTGGTCCGCGCCGCCGCGGCCCGCACCAGGCGCCGGGTGAACACACCGGAGGCGCGCACCGCCACCTGGTCCTCGAACTCGCCCGCGCCACCGCCCAGCACTCCGGACAGCCGGTCCGCGGCCCGCTCGTCGAGCGTCTCCGGGAGGTCGACCAGACCGCCCCACAGCCGGGGGTGCTCCAGACCGGCGACCCGGCCGAGCCCCCAGATCTGCGCCTGGACGGCGCTGCGCAGGGGGTCGGAGCCGGTCACCGACACGGCACCTCGCGTCGCCACCCACAGTGCGGCCTCGACACCGGCGTCCACGAGTGCCTGCAGCGCGACGAGGTTCAGCGCGAGCCCGCGCGGCACCACCGCGTGACCGGGGCAGGGGTTCTCGTCCAGGGCCAGCAGGGAGAGCACCCCGCCGACGGCCCCGTCCGAGGCGCCCTCGGCGACCGTGCGCAACCGCTCGGCGAGGGCTCCGCGGTCGGTGTCCACCGAGCCGTCGAGCACGATGCGCGCCACTTCCGCGCCCTGCCGCTGGAGCAGCTGCGCCGCGGAGGTGACCAGCTCGTCATCGGCGTGCGACCGCGGAACCATGAGCATCCAGGTTCCGGTCAGCGCCCGCTCGGAGAGTTCGGCCACCGGGTGCCACGCGATCTGGTAGCGCCAGCCGTCCACCGTCGACCGCTCACGGTGCCCCTTGCGGTACGACGCCAGGGCCGGGAGCACCTCGGTCAGCGAGGCGTCCTGGTCCACCCGCAGCGCGGTGGTCAGCGCCTCGAGGTCCGCACGCTCGACCGCGTCCCAGAACCGGGCGTCGGCCGAGTCGACGGAGGCGGGGGCTGCGGAGGTGTCGCTCTCGGGGGCGTCCAGCCAGTAGCGCTGCCGTTGGAACGCGTACGTCGGCAGTTCGACCCGTCGGACGTCCTGGCCGGTGTACATGGCCTCCCAGTCGACGGTGACGCCGTGGACGTGGAGTTCGGCCAGCGCCGTCGTCAGCGCCTGGACCTCCGGGCGGTCCTTGCGCAGCGCCGGTACGACGACCGAAGCCGAAGCGTCCTCCGCCGTCAGGCACTCCCGCGCCATCGCCGCGAGCACACCGTCGGGACCGACCTCGAAGAACCTGCTCACCCCCGCGATCTCGAGGGAGCGCACCCCGTCCAGGAAGCGCACGGCCTCCCGCACGTGGCGCACCCAGTACTCGGGGGAGCACACCTCGTCGGCGCCCGCCGGCTTGCCCGTCACATTGGAGACCAGGGCGATGGCCGGCGGGGCGAACGACAGCCCCTCGACGACCTCGCGGAAGTCGTCCAGCATGGCGTCCATGCGGGGCGAGTGGAACGCGTGGCTGACCCGCAGCCGGCGGGTCTTGCGGCCCTGCTCGGCCCACTGGGCGGCGATCTCCAGCACGGGCGCCTCGTCACCCGCGATGACCACGGCGGTGGGGCCGTTGACGGCGGCGATGCTCACCTCCGCCTCACGACCGGCCAGCGACGCCGCGATCTCCTCCTCCGACGCCTGGACGGCGACCATCGCGCCGCCCTCGGGCAGCGCCTGCATCAGCCGGCCACGGGCCGCGACCAGCGTGCACGCGTCCTCCAGCGAGAACACCCCGGCCACATGCGCCGCGGCCACCTCACCGATCGAATGCCCGATCAGCACATCCGGCGCCACGCCCCACGAGGACAGCAGCCGGAACAGCGCCACCTCGACCGCGAACAGCGCGGGCTGGGTGAACGCGGTCTGATCCAGCAGCTCCGCGTCCGCGCTGCCCTCGGCGGCGAACATCACCTCACGCAGCGGACGGTCCAGCACCACGTCCAGATGCGCACACACCTCGTCCAGGGCGCGGGCGAACACCGGGAACGCCTCGTACAACTCCCGCCCCATGCCCAGGCGCTGCGCACCCTGGCCCGAGAACAGGAAGGCGGTGACCCCCGTCGGGGTGGCGACCGAGCGCACGACCCCGGGAGCCTCCTCGCCGGTGGCGACGGCCTCGAGCCCGCGCAGCAGCTCCGCACGGTCCGTGCCCGTCAGCACGGCACGGTGTTCGAACACCGACCGGGTGGCGACCAGCGAATAGCCCACGTCCTTCAGGCTCAGCTCCGGGCGTGCGGTCAGATGGGCACGCAGCCGCCGCGCCTGGGCGCGCAACCCGTCCGCGCTCCGGGCGGAGAGCGTCCAGGGAGCCGTGCCACGGTCGTCGGGGGCCGTCACATCGGCCGGTCGCGCCTCCTCCTCGTCCGACGGGGCCTGCTCGATGATGGTGTGCACATTGGTGCCGCTCACACCGAACGCGGAGACACCGGCCCGGCGCGGCTGCCCCGTCTCCGGCCACGCGGTGGCCTCGGTCAGCAGCCGCACCTCGCCCGCCGACCAGTCCACCTGCGGCGACGGCTCGTCCACGTGGAGCGTCTTGGGCAGCACACCGTGCCGCATCGCCATCACCATCTTGATGACACCGGCGAGTCCGGAGGCGGCCTGGGTGTGGCCGATGTTGGACTTCAGCGCGCCCAGCCACAGCGGGCGGCCCTCCGGCCGCTCCTGGCCGTAGGTCGCGAGCAGCGCCTGCGCCTCGATCGGGTCACCCAGCGAGGTGCCCGTGCCGTGCGCCTCCACCGCGTCCACCTCGGCGGCCGACACCCCGGCGCTGGCCAGCGCCTGGCGGATCACCCGCTGCTGCGACGGGCCGTTGGGCGCCGTCAGGCCGTTGGACGCGCCGTCCTGGTTGACCGCCGAGCCACGCACGATGCCCAGCACCTGGTGGCCATTGCGCCGGGCGTCCGACAGCCGCTCCACCAGCAGCACGTCGGCGCCCTCGCTCCAGCCCGTACCGTCCGCCGCGGCGGCGAACGGCTTGCACCGGCCGTCCGGGGCGAGCCCGCCCTGCCGGCTGAACTCGACGAACGCCATGGGCGTCGCCATCACCGTCACACCGCCGACCAGGGCCATGGAGCATTCGCCCTGACGCAGCGACTGGCAGGCCAGGTGCAGGGCCACCAGCGACGACGAGCAGGCCGTGTCCACCGTCACGGCGGGGCCTTCCAGGCCGTAGGTGTAGGCCAGACGGCCGGAGACGACACTGCCGGCGTTGCCGGTCAGCAGATGGCCCTCGACGTCCTCGGGCACGGTCTCCAGATTGGCGCCGTACCCCGAGCCCGAGAAGCCGACGAACACACCGACCTGGCTGCCCCGGACCGAGGCGGGGTTGATGCCCGCCCGCTCGAACGCCTCCCAGGATGTCTCCAGCAGCAGCCGCTGCTGCGGGTCGGTCGCCAGCGCCTCACGGGGCGAGATGCCGAAGAATCCGGGGTCGAACTCGCCCGCGTCGTAGAGGAATCCGCCCTCGCGGGCGTAGAAGGTGCCCGGCCGGTCCGGGTCCGGGTCGTACATGCCGGTCAGGTCCCAGCCGCGGTCCGACGGGAACGTAGAGATGGCGTCACCGCCGCTCTCGACCAGCTGCCACAGGTCCTCCGGGCTCCGCACCCCGCCGGGGAAGCGGCAGCTCATGGAGACGATCGCGATGGGGTCGTCGTCCGCGCCGGACACCGCCTGGGCCCCGGACGCGGAGGACGCCGCCGGGGAGGAGGCGCCCAGCACCTCGGTGCGCAGGTGCGCCGCGAGCACCGCGGCGCTGGGGTAGTCGAAGACCAGCGTGGCGGGCAGGCTGAGACCGGTCTCGGCGGCCAGCCGGTTGCGCAGGTCGACGGCGGTCAGCGAGTCGAAGCCCAGATCGCGGAAGGCCCGGTGGGGCTCGACCGTCTCCGCGGAGGCGTAACCGAGCACGGAAGCGGCGTGCTTGCGGACCAGGTCGAGCAGCGCCCGGTCCCGCTCCCCCTCGGTGAGGGGCTTCAGGCGCTCGCGCAGCTGCGCACCCGCGGCGTCGGCGCCCTCGCCGTCGTTCCCCGTGGTCTCCAGCCGCTGGACCTCGTCGAGA
>NZ_BBOX01000542.1 GCF_001553455.1 Streptomyces hygroscopicus subsp. hygroscopicus | reverse complement strand
GCCCCGCACAGCCCCGTCCCCAGGAGCAGCTGCACCCGCTCGGGGACCGCCCCCGCCGCCACCGCGCCGGTCAGCAGACCCAGCACCGCGGAGCCCACCACATTGACCGTGAACGTGCCCCAGGGGAACACCGAGTCGTGCCGCGTCTGCACCGCGCGGTCGGTCAGGTAGCGCAGCGGGGCGCCGACCATCCCGCCCGCGATCACCAGTAGCCAGTTCACCGCGCCCGGCCCCGGTGCACGATCTCGACCGGGTCGACCACCACCAGGCCGTCACCCACGATGTCCTCCAGTTCGGGCAGAAAGGACCGCACCCGTTCCTCCGTATCGATCACCACGATGGCCATGGGCAGATCCTCGCCGAGCGACAGCAGCCGCGAGGTGTGGATGAGGGACGAGGCGCCGTAGCCCTCGACCCCGCGGAACACGCTCGCCCCCGCGAGCCCCGCGCGATGGGCGCGGTGCACGATCTCGGCGGACAGCGGTCTGCGGTGCCAGGTGTCGCTCTCGCCGATGAAGACGGTCAGGCGCAGCGCGGGTTCGCCCTTCACCGGACCGCCCTCCCGCCGGGGCCGCCGCCGTAGGCGCCGAGGACGCGCCGGGTCGCCGCCACGGCGGCCCATACGGCCGCCATCGCCACCACGAGCGTCCCGGCCAGATAGCCGAAGGCGATCCCGACGCGGTCGTCCCGCACCAGCCGGGTGAAGTCCACGGCGTACGTCGAGAAGGTGGTGAAGCCGCCGAGCACACCGGTGCCGAAGAAGGGCCGTACCAGCCGGTGGGCCGCCCACACGTCGCTGATGAGCACCAGGAAGACGCCGATGATCGCACAGCCGACGGCGTTGACCAGGAGGACCGTCCAGGGGAAGGCACCGGATGGGGTGGGCCACAGCAGCGACGCCCCGTAGCGGGCCGTCGCCCCGAGCGCACCGCCCACCGCCACCACGCCCACCACGGGACCCTGTCCCCGCCACGGACCGTGCCGGGCGGGCGGGGGCGGGCCGGTGTCGGGGTCGATGGGCTCGTTCACCACCTCTGACCGTGCGTTGCCCATACCGCTCAGGCTACGCCGTGCCGTTGACCTCGGCTGACCTTGACTGACCTCGGTTGACCCCGGCTGGCCTCGGTTGACCCCGGCTGGCCTCGGCTGGCCTCGGTCGGTCTCGGCAGACGAGGGGCGCGGGACGGTGCCGACCCCGCGGCTCCACCGGTGGGCACCGGCCGGTGCCCCGGTAGGGGGCCCTGAACGTCTTTAGGGGGTAGTTGCGGTGGGCAACCACCCGGTCAGGGGATTTGAATGGTGCCAGACGGAGGGCGCCTTCCGCGCCGACCGTCGCTCCCCCCACAGGAAAGGCCCAGATCCAACCATGACCGCGAGCAATCGCGAGACAGTCATACCCGTTCCACCCCAGGAGACCGATCGCACCCTGCACTTCGCGGGCCCGGCCACCTTCGGCCGTGTTCCGCGCCTGGACGAGGTCGGCACGACGGACATCGCGGTGGTCGGGGTGCCGTTCGACGCCGGTGTCTCCTACCGGCCGGGCGCCCGCTTCGGCGGCAACGCCATCCGGGAGGCGTCGCGCCAGCTGCGCCCGTACAACCCGGCCCAGGACGCGTACCCGTTCCACTACGTCCAGGTCGCGGATGCCGGGGACATCAGCGCCAATCCGCACAACGTCAACGAGGCCGTCGAGAGCGTCGAGGCGGGCGCGGACGACCTGCTGTCCACGGGCGCGCGGCTGATGACCCTGGGCGGCGACCACACCATCGCGCTGCCGATCCTGCGCTCGGTGGCGCGTCGGCACGGCCCGGTGGCGCTGCTGCACTTCGATGCCCATCTCGACACCTGGGACAGCTACTTCGGCGCCGAATACACCCATGGCACGCCGTTCCGGCGCGCGGTCGAGGAGGGCATCCTCGACACCTCCGCGCTCTGCCACGTCGGCACCCGCGGCTCGCTGTACAGCAAAGAGGACCTCGACGAGGACACCAAGCTGGGCTTCGGGATCGTCACCTCGGCGGATGTGCTGCGGCGCGGAGTCGATGAGGTGGTGCAGCAGCTCAAGGAGCGGATCGGCGAGCGGCCGCTCTACATCTCGGTGGACATCGATGTCCTGGACCCCGCGCACGCCCCCGGCACCGGCACCCCCGAGGCGGGCGGACTCACCTCGCGGGAACTGCTGGAGATCGTGCGCGGGCTCGCGGACTGCCACCTGGTCTCCGCCGACCTGGTCGAGGTCGCCCCCGCCTACGACCACGCCGAAATCACCTCCGTGGCCGCCTCGCACACCGCGTACGAGCTGGTCACCCTCATGTCCCGGCAGATCGCCTTCTTCCGGTGGCTGGAGGAGCAGAACCGGTTGTAGGCGCCCCCGGCCCCCGCACCAGACGGCGCTCGCGGCCGGACACCCCCTCGACGACGACCTAGCGGTCCCGGTGCGCCACGAAGTCGCACAGCGCGTGCAGCACCCGGGCCGCCGGGCCGTCCGGCAGGCCGTTCGCCGCGGACCGGGCGCGCACCAGCCGGGCCTGCATGATCGCGCGTGCCTGCGCCGTCGCCCCACAGCGGCGCAGCAGGGCGACGGCCCTCGGCAGCCCGGAACCGTCCGGGGCGGCGGCTCTCGGCAGCCCGGAGTCGTCCGGGGCGGCGGCTCTGGGCAGCCCGGAACCGTCCGGGGCGTCGGTGGCGGCGGTCAGCAGGACGCGCAACTCATCCGCCTCCGGCCGCTCGTCGGCCAGCGCCAGCAGCACCGGGAGGCTGGCGACCCCGATCGCCAGATCCTTGCCCTGCTCCTTTCCGGAGACCTCGGAGGTGGAGGTGATGTCGAGGATGTCATCGGCTATCTGGAAAGCGACTCCCAGGTGTTCCCCGTATTCCGCGAGCGCCTGGACGACGTGTTCCGGGGCGTCCGTCCGGACCGCCCCGAGCTGTAGCGCCATGGCGATGAGCGCGGCCGTCTTCCCGGCCACCACGGCGAAGTAGTGGGCGAGCGCATCGCCGTCGTCCGAGGGACCGGCGAGTTCCCGTATCTGGCCCATGACCAGCCGATTGGTCACGCTGGACTGCAAACGGATGGTTTCCGGGCCGAGTTCGGCGGCGAGCCGGGCCGCCTTCGACAGCAGCCAATTGCCCGCGAACACGGCGGTGGCATTGCCCCAGCGGGCGTTGGCGCTCGCCACTCCGCGCCGGGTGCGGGCCTGGTCCATGACGTCGTCGTGGTAGAGCGAGGCGACGTGCACGAGCTCGGCCAGGGCGGCGGCCGGTACGGCGGCGGAGGGATCGCGCTCGCCGAATTCCGCGCCCACCAGCGCCAGCAGCGGGCGCAGCCGCTTTCCGCCGGGGGCGAAGAGATGCCCGACGATTTCCGCGACGCGAGGGTCCCGGGCCTCGGCGGCGACAGCGCGCAGCCGCTCCTCCGCGGCGTCCACTCCGCGTTCCAGACGGGCGGTGAGCGCGGGGTCGCCGAAGGTGAGCTCCATGGCCATGGAGCCCCTGGGCTCGGTTCTGACGGACGCGACCATGCCGCGGACCGTAGGGGAGGGACATACCGGAACAGTGGGTTCTGTCAGGAAGATGCCGTATCCCGTACCCGGGGCGGGAGCCTCTCCCAGCTCCGGCCGCCGCGCGCCCGGCTCCCGCCCCGGCCGGGTACCGATGGGCCCGCACGGCCCCGCCGACGTCGGCGGGGCCCTGGACCGCTACGCGGCCGGTGAGCCCGGCCGCCGCGACGACCGGCACCCCGCCCGGTCGCTCCGCGCACATCTGACAGCTTCCGGCCGTACTACTTGCCTCCGCGACTAACACGGCCTGAGCGCGTGCGGCACGGACTGCGCACATGCGGCACGGCCGGAAGGCGTGCGGCATGGCCGGAACGCCCGCCGCCCGCCCCGAGCGCCCGCCGCGCGGATCGCGCCGAACGTGCGCCGCACAGGCGGCAGGTGCTCCACGGCGTTACGTTGGCCGTGTGACGGATGCGCACGTCGGCCTCCCGGCGACCATGCGGGCATGGGTCGTCCCCACTCCGGGGCGGCTGGAGCGGACGGAGCTGCCGGTGCCGCGGCCGGCGGCGGACGAACTGCTGATCCGGGTCCGGGCCTGTGGGGTGTGCCGTACCGATCTGCACGTGCGGGACGGCGATCTGCCGCCGCACCGCAGCCCCGTCGTCCCCGGCCACGAGGTCGTCGGCGAGGTCGTCGCCGCGGGCTCGCGGGCGCACGGCCCCGGTGCCGGAGTCCGGCTCGGCGTCCCGTGGCTGCGGCGCACCTGCGGCCGCTGCCGCTACTGCCTCCGGGGCCAGGAGAACCTGTGCCCCTCCTCGGCGTACACCGGCTGGGACGCGGACGGCGGCTACGCCGAGTACGTCACCGTACCGGCGGCCTACGCCTATGAACTGCCCTCCGGTTACCCGGACGAGGAACTCGCCCCGCTGCTGTGCGCAGGCATCATCGGCTACCGCGCGCTGCGTCGCGCCGATCTCCCGCCGGGCGGGCGGCTCGGCATCTACGGCTTCGGCGGCTCCGCACACCTCACCGCCCAGGTGGCCATCGCCCAGGGGGCCGTCGTCCATGTGCTGACCCGTTCGTCCGCCGCCCGTGCCCTCGCCCTGGACCTCGGCGCCGCCAGCGCCCACGACGCCTACGACAGCCCGCCCGAGCCCCTGGACGCCGCGATCCTCTTCGCGCCGGTGGGCGAGCTGGTCCCGGTCGCCCTGGAGGCTCTGGACGCCGGCGGCACGCTGAGCATCGCCGGTATCTACCTCTCCGATATCCCCTCCCTCGACTACGACCGCCACCTCTTCCGCGAACGCACCGTCCGCAGCGTCACCGCCAACACCCGTGAGGACGGCCGCGAATTCCTGGCCAACGCCGCTGACCACCGCGTCCGGGCCACCGTCACCCGCTACCCCTTCGAACGGGCGGACGCCGCCCTGGACGACCTCGCCGCCGACCGGGTGGGCGGTGTGGCGGTGCTGACCATGCCGCACGGGTGAGCTGAGCCGGAGGGCCCCGTCGGCTCGGCTCACCGGTTCACCTCGTCGGCTCACCCCGCTGGTTCTCCCCGCCGGTTCTCCTCGTCGGTTCACCCCGCTGGTTCACCCTGCCGGTTCTCCTCGTCGGCTCACCCCGTGGTTCATCCCGCCGGTTCTCCTCGTCGGCTCACTCCGACGGCCACGACCGATGGCCGAACGGGGTGATGCGGCGGTATCCGGCACGGGCGTTGACGACCCGGGCGAGCGCGGTGCCGGCGATGGCAGCCGCCAGGAGGCAGGCGAGCCAGCCGGTGTCGCGGTCGCCCGCCCAGCTGAGGTGGCCCGCGGGCGGAATGGCGAAGCCGTTGAGGAACACCCAGCACAGCGCCGCCGTACCGGGCGCGGCGACGAACCGCGCGCACAGCCCCAGCAGGGCGGCCAGCAGCGACAGCGCGACCAGGGCGAACATCGGCCGCCCGTGGCCGCCGAAGAAGTTCAGGGTCGCCACCAGGACGAGCGCACCGAGGAAGGCCCCGCCCCAGATGACGGGTGTGGCGACCGGATCGGGAACCGGCCTGACGCCGGTACTGAGCCGCCTCCACTCGATCATGGGCACCATCCTCCTCGTATCTCGATGGCCACCCCATCTTGTGCGGTCGGCATCGTCCCACCACGCCCTCGCGTACCGGCCATCATTACCAATTCTTTGCCATTCGTTAGGGTGGCACGAGACCAGAGCTACGAAAGGGATGATTGTGGGCGCTCCGCGTATGAGCAGTACGCCATTGCCGGGCATCGGAGTCCGTTACGACCTGACCACACGTGAACACAGGCGGCTATCGGTCATCGCGCACCGCGACGGCGGACGGACGCTGAGTACGTACCGGAAGGACGACCCCGATGAGTGCGCCCTGTCCACCAGGCTGACCGCAGGAGAAGCGGAGGCGCTCGTGGGGGCGCTGATGCCGACCCACCACAGTCCGAACCTGCTGTGCACCACCGAACTCGGGCTGGTGGCCGAGCGGATCGAGCTGTCGTCCGTCTCGTACTGGAACGGACGGGTGCTGGGCGAGACGCGGATGCGCACGCAGACCGGCGCCTCGATCGTGGCCGTGCTGCGCCGGGCGGAGGCCATTCCCTCCCCGACCCCCGACTTCCGGCTGGCCGGCGGGGACGAGCTGATCGTGATCGGTACTCGCGAGGGCGTGGAGACGGCCGCGGCGATACTCGGGCGGGAGTGAAGCGATGCATTCGTCTGCCGTCTTTCTGATCGAGTTCGGCGCGGTGATCCTGGGCCTCGGGCTGCTGGGGCGACTGGCCGGGCGGTTTCAGTTCTCCCCGATCCCGCTGTACCTGCTGGCCGGACTGGCCTTCGGCGAGGGCGGGCTGCTGCCGCTGGGGGCGAGCGAGGAGTTCGTCGCGACCGGCGCCGAAATCGGCGTCATCCTGCTGCTGCTGATGCTCGGCCTGGAGTACACCGCCAGCGACCTGGTCAGTAATCTCAAGACCCAGTACCCGGCCGGGGCCGTGGACGCCGTGCTCAACGCACTGCCCGGCGCCGTCATGGCCCTGCTGCTGGGGTGGGGGCCGGTGGCCGCCGTGGTGCTGGCGGGTGTCACCTGGATCTCCTCCTCCGGTGTCATCGCCAAGGTGCTCGGCGATCTGGGCCGGCTCGGCAACCGGGAGACCCCGGTGATCCTGAGCATCCTGGTCCTCGAGGACCTGGCGATGGCCGTCTATCTGCCGATCGTCACCGCCCTGCTGGCCGGTGCGGGCCTGGCGGCGGGCAGCGTCACCCTGGCCATCGCCCTCGGCGTGGCCGGTCTGGTGCTGTTCCTCGCCGTCCGTTACGGCCGGGTCATCTCCCGCATCGTCTCCAGCGACGACCCCGAGAAGCTGCTGCTGGTGGTGCTCGGGCTGACGCTGCTGGTGGCGGGGATCGCCCAGCAGCTCCAGGTGTCGGCGGCCGTCGGCGCGTTCCTGGTGGGCATCGCCCTGTCCGGAGAGGTCGCCGAGGGCACCCACCTTCTGCTGAGCCCGCTGCGGGATCTGTTCGCCGCCGTCTTCTTCGTCTTCTTCGGGCTGCACACGGACCCGGCCAGCATTCCGCCGGTGCTGCTGCCCGCCATGACGCTGGCCGTCATCACCGCCGGTACGAAGATCGCCACCGGCTACTGGGCCGCGCGGCGGGCCGGGATCTCCAGCCGGGGCCGCTGGCGGGCCGGTGGCACGCTGGTGGCCCGGGGCGAGTTCTCGATCGTCATCGCGGGCCTGGCCGTCACCGCCGGTATCGAACCGTCGCTCGGCCCGCTGGCCACGGCGTACGTCCTGATCCTCGTCGTCCTCGGCCCGCTCACCGCCCGCTACACCGAGCCCGTCGCGGGGCTGGTCGCGGCTCGTCTCGCGGCACGCCGCAAGTCCGCCGGGGCCGTGTCGGCCGCGGGCGATTCCCTGCCGGAGGGGCCGCACGAGACGGTGGACGACCCGGACGCCGTGGGGCGTCGGCCATGACCGTCCGATTAATGATCACCAGGAGGGCCGTGGGTGGACCGCGGCCCTCCGCCGTCTCAGCCCTGGCCCTCATCCTCGTGCTCCAGATTCCCCGAACCGGCTAACTCCTCCAGGC
>NZ_BBOX01000541.1 GCF_001553455.1 Streptomyces hygroscopicus subsp. hygroscopicus | reverse complement strand
GGTGAGCGTTCCGGGGGATCGTCCGGCCGTCCGGCCCAGCGCCCGCGCCCCGGCGGCCCCCGGCCGCTGCGGCTGGGCAGCCCGCGCCCCCGGCTGCGGCTGATCAGCCTCGGACTCACCCTCGTCATGCTGGTCTTCGTCGTACGGCTGCTCCAGGTGCAGGCCGTCGACGCCAGCGCCTACGCGGCCAAGGCCAACGTCAACCGCTACATCCCGGTGAAGCTGTCCGCCGAGCGCGGCTCCATCACCGACCGCGACGGCGTCGATCTGGCCACCACCGTGGACGCGTACGACATTACCGCCGCCCCCGACCTCCTCACGCCCGAGACGGCCAGGACCCGTGACGCGCCGCGCCAGGCCGCGGCCCTGCTCGCGCCCATCCTCGGCAAGGACCAGGCGGACCTGGAGAAGAAGCTCACCGACAACCCCGAGTCGAAGTACGTCGTGCTCGCCCGGCAGCAGTCGCCTCAGGTCTGGAACCAGATCAAGGACCTGAAGAGCGCCCTTGACGACTCGGCGGCCAAGGGCAGTGGAACCAATGTGCTGGCCGGGGTCAACCGCGAGGCGCACAGCAAGCGGGTCTATCCCAACGGGGACCTCGCCGCCGGACTGCTGGGGTTCGTGGACGCCGACGGCCGCGGCGCCGCCGGGCTGGAGCAGCAGCTGAACAAGAAGCTCGCGGGCAAGGACGGCAAGCGCGTCTACGCCCAGTCCGGCGGCCACCAGGTGCCCACCGGGGACGTCAAGGAGCAGCCCGCGGTCCCCGGCAGCGACATCGAGCTGACGATCGACCGCGACATCCAGTGGGCCGCCCAGAGTGCCATCGCCGACCAGGTCCGGAAGTCCGGCGCGGACCGCGGCTATGTGATCGTCCAGGACACCCGCACCGGAGAGATCCTGGCGATGGCCAACGCCCCCGGCTTCGACCCCAACGACATCACCACGACCAACAGCGAGCACCTGGGCAACGCCGCGGTCTCCGACGCCTACGAGCCCGGCAGCGTCAGCAAGCTGATGTCCATGGCCGCCGTCCTCGAGGAGGGCGCGGCGCGCTGGGACACCCATGTGGTGGTCCCCAACCGGCTGTCGCGTGCGGACCGGGCCTTCGCGGACGACATCGACCATCCGACCTGGTACCTCACGCTCAACGGCGTGCTCGCCAAGTCCAGCAACATCGGCACCATACTCGCCACCGAGCAGCTGGGCAGGACCAAGCGGGAGAAGAACCGGATCCTCTACTCCTACCTGCGGAAGTTCGGGATCGGCCGGCCCACCGGGCTTGGCTTCCCCGGCGAGACCCCGGGCATCCTGGCCCGGCCGCAGGACTGGAGCGCCTCGCAGCAGTACACCATCCCGTTCGGCCAGGGGCTGTCGCTCAACGCCGTCCAGGCGGCCTCCGTGTACTCCACCATCGCAAACGGCGGTGAGCGCATCGCGCCCACGCTCGTCCGCGGCACCCGGGGGCCCGAAGGCGACTTCACGGCCGCGCCCGCCCCCAAGAAGACCCGGGTCGTCGGTAAGGAGACCGCGAAGACGCTCGCCGAGATGCTCGAGTCGGTGGTGGACGACGAGCAGGGCACCGGCGCCAAGGCGAAGATCCCCGGCTATCGTGTCGCGGGCAAGACCGGCACCTCCAACCGGGTGGACCCCAAGACCGGCCGCTACCGCGGCTACACCGCGTCCTTCGCCGGCTTCGCCCCGGCCGACAAACCCCGGCTGACCGTCTACTGTGCCGTTCAGAACCCGACCAAGGGCAGCTACTTCGGCGGTCAGGTCTGCGGGCCGGTCTACAAGAAGGTCATGGAGTTCGGCCTCAAGACCCTGCAGGTCCCCCCGTCGGGGAAGCAGGCCAAACGGCTCCCCGTGAGCTACAACCCGGGCCAGTGAGCGGACCCAGCAGTGACGACGATCACGCCGGACCCCGGGAACCACGGTTCGGTACGGGCCCGCTTCCCCGTCTCATTTCGCGGGGGAGCGGGTGTGCCGGGTACGCTCACCGCCGTGCCCCACGCTGATCAGTCCCAAACCCCTCAGAAGGACGTTTCTGTGGAATACCCGGGAGCGCCCCGCCCCCTCCAGGTCCGCCCGATCCCGCTCGCGGAGCTGGCGGATCAGCTGGGCGTCCAAGCCCCCGAAGCACCGGAGGGGGCCGCGGTCACCGGGATCACCCATGACTCGCGGGCCGTACGCCCCGGCGATGTGTACGCCGCGCTGGCCGGCGCCCGTCTCCACGGCGCGGACTTCGCCGCCCAGGCCGCCGACCTCGGCGCGGTCGCGGTGCTGACCGACCCGGCCGGCGCCGAGCGCGCCGCGGCCACCGGACTGCCGGTGCTGGCGGTGGCGGACCCGCGCGGCCGGATGGGCGCACTGGCCGCCACGATCTACGGTGAGCCGGGTCACGGTCTGCTCCAGATCGGCATCACCGGCACCTCCGGCAAGACCACGACCGCGTATCTCGTCGAAGGCGGCCTCAAGGCCGCCGCGAAGCACGACGGCGGCCTTACGGGTCTCATCGGCACCGTGGAGATGCGGATCGGCGACGAGCGCATCAAGTCCGAGCGCACCACCCCCGAGGCCACCGATCTGCAGGCCCTGTTCGCGGTGATGCGGGAGCGCGACGTCCGCTCGGTCGTCATGGAGGTCTCCAGCCACGCCCTGGTCCTCGGCCGGGTGGACGGCTGCGTCTTCGACGTCGCGGTCTTCACCAACCTCAGCCCGGAGCACATGGAGTTCCATTCCGGCATGGAGGACTACTTCCAGGCCAAGGCCCAGCTGTTCACCAGGGCCCGCAGCCGCGCCGGAGTGATCAACTACGACGACGAGTACGGCCGGCGGCTGATCGAGCAGTCCGAGGTCCCCGTCACGACCTTCTCCGCCGAGGGCCACCCGGACGCCCACTGGCGCGCCGCCGACGTCGAGGTCGGCCCGCTCGGCTCGACCTTCACCGTCCTCGGACCGGACGGCGAGTCCGTACGGGCCGCCGCGCCCCTCCCGGGCCCCTTCAACGTCGCCAACGCGCTCGCCGCGGTCGTCGCGCTCGCCGTCGCCGGGATCGACCCGCAGACGGCCGCCGACGGCGTCGCCGCCGTCCCCGGCGTGCCGGGCCGGCTGGAGCGGGTCGACGTGGGCCAGCCCTACCTCGCCGTCGTCGACTACGCCCACAAGACCGACGCGGTGGAGTCGGTGCTGCGTGCCCTCCGCAAGGTGACCGACGGCAAGCTGCACGCCGTCCTCGGCTGCGGCGGGGACCGCGACCGGCTCAAGCGCGGCCCGATGGGCGCGGCGGTGGCCCGGTACGCCGACACAGCCGTCCTCACCTCCGACAACCCCCGCTCCGAGGATCCGCTCGCGATCCTCGCCGCCATGCTCGCGGGTGCCGCTGAGGTGCCCGCCCACGAGCGTGGTGATGTGCTGGTCGAGGAGGACCGGGCGAACGCCATCGCGGCCGCCGTGGCCCGGGCCGCGCCCGGTGACACCGTCATCGTGGCCGGCAAGGGCCATGAGCTGGGCCAGGACATCGCCGGCGTGGTCCGTGCCTTCGACGACCGCCAGGTACTCCGCGAAGCCATCGAGCTCAGTGAGCGAGCCCACAGGCGCGATGCCACGCGCCCCGAGGCGAGCGCACAGCATCGGGACAAACACCAAGACGACCAGGGATGACAGACCGCCATGCGCGCACCAGCCCCCTCCAGGCAGCTCTCCCGCACGGCCGGAGGTGATCAGTGATCGCACTGTCGCTCACCGAGATCGCCGGCCTAGTCGGTGGACAGCCGCACGACATACCGGACCCGGACCTGAAGGTCACGGGCCCTGTCGTGATCGACTCCCGTGAGGTGCGGCCCGGCAGCCTCTTCGCAGCGCTCCCCGGGGAGCGCGTGGACGGCCACGACTTCGCCCGGGGCGCGGTCGAGGCGGGTGCCGTGGCGGTCCTGGCCGCCCGTCCCGTCGGCACACCGGACGCCCCCGTACCGGCGATCGTCGTACCCGATGTCATCGCCGCCATGGGAGCGCTGGCGCGCGCCGTCGTGGAGCGCCTGGGCACCACCGTGGTGGCGCTCACCGGCTCCGCGGGCAAGACCAGCACCAAGGACCTCATCGCCCAGCTGCTCCAGCGCCGCGGGCCCACCGTATGGACGCCGGGCAACTTCAACAACGAAATCGGGCTACCGGTGGCCGCGCTCAGCGCAGACGAGGCCACCCAGCACCTGGTGCTGGAGATGGGCGCCCGGGGTAAGGGGCACATCCGGTATCTGGCCACGCTCACCCCGCCCCGCGTCGGACTCGTGCTCAACGTCGGCACCGCCCATATCGGGGAGTTCGGCGGCCGGGAGCAGATCGCCGAGGCCAAGGGCGAGCTGGTGGAGGCCCTGCCGTCGGCCGAGGAGGGCGGGGTGGCGGTGCTCAACGCCGACGACCCCTTGGTGCGCGCCATGGCGTCGCGCACCAAGGCCCGTACCGTCCTGTTCGGCGAGGCCGAGGACGCCGATGTGCGTGCCGGGAATGTCCGGCTCGCCGACGGGGGCCGCCCCGCCTTCACGCTTCACACCCCCACCGGGTGCAGTGACGTGACCATGCGCCTGTACGGTGAGCACCACGTGTCGAACGCGCTCGCCGCGGCCGCCGTCGCCCACGAGTTGGGCATGTCCGTCGACGAGATCGCCGTGGCGCTCTCCGAGGCGGGGCAGCTCTCCCGCTGGCGGATGGAGGTCACCGAGCGCTCGGACGGCGTGACGGTCGTCAACGACGCCTACAACGCGAACCCCGAGTCCATGCGAGCAGCGCTGCGCGCGCTGGTCGCCATGGGCGCTGCCACACCGGGGCGTCGCACGTGGGCGGTGCTCGGCCCGATGGCCGAGCTGGGCGAGGAGTCACTGGCCGAGCACGACGCGGTCGGGCGGCTGGCCGTCCGGCTCAACGTCAGCAAGCTCGTGGCGGTCGGCGGCCAGGAGGCCGCCTGGCTGGACATGGGCGCCAAGAACGAGGGTTCGTGGGGTGAGGAGTCGGTGCACGTGTCCGACGTGCGGGCAGCGGTCGATCTGCTGCGCAGCGAGCTGCGACCGGGGGATGTCGTGTTGGTGAAGGCGTCCAGGTCGGTCGGCCTGGAGCGGCTTGCGCAGGCGTTGCTCGACGGTGAGGGTGAGGTCGCCGGCCGATGGGCATGAGGCAGATCCTCTTCTCGGGAGCCATCGGGCTCTTTCTGACCCTGATCGGCACACCGCTGCTGATCAAGCTGCTGGCCCGCAAGGGCTACGGCCAGTACATCCGGGACGACGGTCCGCGGACGCACGGCAGCAAGAAGGGCACGCCCACCATGGGCGGTATCTCCTTCATCCTGGCCACGCTGATCGCCTACGCCGTGACGAAGGTGATCACCGGCAGTGAGCCGTCCTTCTCCGGTGTGCTGGTGCTCTTCCTGTTCGCGGGCATGGGGCTGGTCGGCTTCCTCGACGACTACATCAAGATCGTCAAGCAGCGCAGCCTCGGTCTGCGGGCCAAGGCGAAGATGGCCGGCCAGCTGATCGTCGGTATCGCCTTCGCGATCCTCGCGCTGAACTTCGCCGACGCGCGCCAGCAGACGCCCGCCTCCGACCGGCTCTCCTTCGTCCAGGACTTCGGCTGGTCCTTCGGCCCGGTGATCTTCGCGATCTGGGCGCTGTTCATGATCCTGGCCATGTCGAACGGTGTGAACCTCACCGACGGCCTCGACGGTCTGGCCACCGGTGCCTCCGTGATGGTCTTCGGCGCCTACACCTTCATCGGCGTCTGGCAGTACCAGGAGTCCTGCGCCAACGCGGAGACGCTCACCAATCCCGCGTCCTGTTTCGAGGTCCGTGACCCGCTCGACCTCGCGGTCGTCGCCTCCGCCCTGATGGGCGCGTGCTTCGGCTTCCTGTGGTGGAACACCTCGCCCGCCAAGATCTTCATGGGGGACACCGGTTCGCTCGCGCTCGGCGGCGCCCTCGCGGGCCTGGCCATCTGCTCCCGTACGGAGCTGCTGCTGGCCCTGCTCGGCGGACTGTTCGTTCTGATCACCATGTCCGTGGTCATCCAGGTCGGCTCCTTCCGGACCACCGGGCGACGGGTCTTCCGGATGGCACCGCTCCAGCACCACTTCGAACTCAAGGGGTGGAGCGAAGTCCTTGTGGTGGTCCGGTTCTGGATCATCCAGGGCATGTGCGTGATCGTCGGCCTCGGCATCTTCTACGCGGGGTGGCGGGCTTCGTGACGTCCGGCGCCGCTTCCCCCGACGTGTCCGACCTCGCCGGACGGCAGGTCACCGTCGCCGGGCTCGGCGTCTCCGGGGTCCCCGCAGCGCGTGCGCTGCGGGGCCTCGGGGCCTCGGTGACCGTGGTCAACGGCAGCGACGGCGCGCCACAGCGCGCCCAGGCGGCCGAGCTGGAGCCGCTGGGCATCACGGTCCGCCTCGGCGACGGGGCGACGCTCCCCGAGGGCACCGAGCTGGTCGTGACCACCCCCGGCTGGAAGCCCACCAGTCCGCTGTTCCTGGCCGCCGCCGAGGCGGGTGTGCCGGTCTGGGGCGATGTGGAGCTGGCGTGGCGGCTGCGCGGCCCGGACGCCCCGCCCTGGCTCGCGGTCACCGGCACCAACGGCAAGACGACCACCGTGAGGATGCTCGCGGCCATCCTGGAGGCGGCCGGGCTGCGCACCGCGGCCGTGGGCAACATCGGCGTCTCGCTCCTGGACATCGTGCTGGGCGACGAGCCGTACGACGTGCTGGCCGTCGAGCTCTCCAGCTACCAGCTGCACTGGGCGCCCTCGCTGCGCGCCCACTCCGGGGCGGTGCTCAACCTCGCCCCCGACCACCTCGACTGGCACGGCTCCATGGCGGCGTACGCGGCCGACAAGGGCCGGATCTACGAGGGCAACCAGGTGGCCTGCGTCTACAACGTGGCCGACCCCGCCACCGAGGACCTGGTGCGCGCGGCCGACGTCGAGGAGGGCTGCCGGGCGATCGGCTTCACCCTCGGCACCCCCGGCCCCTCCCAACTCGGCGTCGTGGAGAACATCCTCGTCGACCGGGCCTTCGTGGCGAACCGGCAGCAGCAGGCGCAGGAGCTCGCCGAGGTCTCCGACGTGAACCCGCCGGCCCCGCACAACATCGCCAACGCCCTCGCGGCGGCCGCCCTGGCCCGCTCCTTCGGGGTCCCGCCGGCGGCCGTGCGGGACGGCCTGCGCGCCTTCCGGCCCGATCCGCACCGGGTGGAGCACGTCGCGGACGTCGGCGGCGTGGCCTACGTCGACGACTCGAAAGCGACCAACACCCACGCCGCGGAGGCGTCGTTGGGCGCCTACGAGCACATCGTGTGGATCGCGGGCGGTCTCGCCAAGGGGGCCACCTTCGACGAACTCGTCCTAACGGCGGCCAAGCGGCTGCGCGGCGTGGTGCTGATCGGCGCCGACCGCGCGCTGATCCGCGAAGCGCTCGCGCGACACGCGGCAGATGTCCCGGTCGTGGACCTCGACCGGACCGACACTGGGGCGATGGCGGCGGCTGTGCGCGAAGCGGCGCGGCTCGCCCGGCCGGGCGATACCGTCCTGATGGCACCGGCCTGCGCCTCGATGGACATGTTCACCAACTACAACGAGCGGGGCGACGCCTTCGCCGCGGCGGTCCAGGACCTGGCCTCGGGCCGGGGTCCGGACGAGCAGTAGCCCGCCGGTCCCCCGCGAGGACCGCCCGCGCGGGGAAACTGGAGGGGATACCACATGACGCCTGACCAGCCCGCCGCGCCGCGGTCCCGGCC
>NZ_BBOX01000540.1 GCF_001553455.1 Streptomyces hygroscopicus subsp. hygroscopicus | reverse complement strand
GCGTTCCCACTCGGTCACATGTTCCACCGGATTGAGTGAAACGGCATCATCGCCCTGGCGTGGCGAGGGTGGGAGCGCGCAGAGTTGTCAGTGAGGCCAGGTCAGTGGGGCAGCCCACGGGTCCGTTGACGGCTGGTCAACGGACCCTGAGCTGACTGCCGAACGGGCGAAGGGGGAGGTGATGGCCCGTGATGGTGAAGACCCATGCCAAGAGGGGGCGTCAGGTGACGCACCGTTCGGTCCGGTGTGTGGTGCCGTCAGTTTCCGGACCTGGAGCCCAGGTACGTCTGATCCCTGCCACGGCCTTCCGTGGAGTGTCCCCCCTGCGTCCCCGCTGCGCGGGCGAGCTCGATGTCGAGCGCCTCGCGCCGGATGCGCTGGTCCATGTAGAGAAGGGCCGTCACACCCGCGCTGATCGGGAAGGTGACGGTCGAGCTGATCACTCCGCCGACACCGACCACGACCAGGAAGGTCCAGCCGACGGAGACGGATTCACCGGACAGCCAGTTCATGGCGTTGTCCTGGCCGATCACCGTGGCGACCAGGCTGGTGGGAAGCTCGACGATGGCGCCGACGATCAGGACCAGGACAAGGGTCAGCAGCTGGATGCCGAAGACGCGCCCCCACGCCCCGCGCACCAGCTTGGAGGAGCGTCGCAGGGAGTGGACGATCCCCTGCTTCTCGAGCATCAGCGCGGGAGGGGCGAGGCTGAAGCGGACCCAGAGCCAGGCGGCGACACCGGCCCCGGCGAGCCCGCCCAGGGAGGCGAGTGCGGCGCCTTCGCTGGGCACGCCCGCGGCGGCCAGCAGCAGACCCGGCGTCATACCGGCGGCGATGATCGCCACGGCGATGGCGGGAATCAGGAGGATCAGCCCGCACAGCTGAAGGAGGTAGGGCCGGGCCCCGGCCCATGCCTCCCGGGTGGTCACGGACCGGCCCAGCACCGCCCGTGCGGCGACTACCGTCAGCAGCGCGGTGGTGAGGATGGTTCCGAGGACGCCGAGCAGCAGGGTGATGCCGCTGTCTCCGAGCGCGTTGCCGATGGCTCGCATCGCCTGGCCGATGGTGAGGTCCCGTTCGTCGAGCACATCGGTCCCGTTCCCGCGGGCGTCGTTGAACCAGAGCCCCGTGGCGGCCGTGATCAGGCCCTGAGTGACGATCGAGACGAGCAGCGAGATGCCGAGGACCGTGCGCCAGTGGGCACGCATGATGGACACCGCGCCATCCAGGATCTCGCCGGCCCCGAGCGGGCGCAGGGGGATGACGCCGGGTCGGGGAGCGGACAGCTGTTGCCAGCCGGTGCCCCAACCGCCGCCCGGCGCCGGAGCGGACGGCATCGGCGGTGGGGTGGTGCGTGGTGCCGATGTGGTCCAGTGACCGGGCGGCGGCTGACGCCGGGCCCATGTGGCGCCCCATCCGGGCTGCTCCGGTACGGGCTGGTCGGCGCGCTCGCCCTGCTGCTGAGCGCCGTGGTCCGGTGGGTCGGAAGGGGAAGATCCGGGCGGGGCCCAGCCCGGAGAGTCATTCATCGTCGCTCCGTAGGTTGTTCGTTGACCGGCCGCGGCGTCCGCGGCGGACGGATGGCAGCCATCGTGCCACGGTGCCTGGGACCCCGTGCCGGCCACTGGGACTGGTCCGGCACTTCAATAGTCGGTGGCGCACAGGGCAGACTGGGCGGATGGCTGATCAGCATCCGGTGTCCCCGGAAGGTCCCATATCTCCTGCTGCCTCGGCGCTGCGCTGGGAGGAGCCCCCGGAGGGACCCGTACTGGTACTTCTCGACCAGACCCGGCTGCCCGCCGAAGAGGTCGATCTGGTGTGCACCGATGTGCCGGCGCTGGTGGAGGCGATCCGCTCCCTCGCCGTGCGGGGCGCTCCACTGCTCGGCATCGCCGGGGCATATGGTGTCGCGCTCGCCGCGGCCCGGGGTTTCGATGTGGACGAGGCCGCCGAATCGCTCGCCCATGCCCGTCCCACGGCCGTCAACCTCGCCTATGGCGTTCGCCGCGCCGCCGCCGCGTACCAGGCCGCGGTCCGGGACGACGCGGACGAGGCTCAGGCCGCCGCGGCGGCCCTCGCCGAAGCCCGTGCCCTGCACCGGGAGGATGCCGAGGCCAGCGATCGCATGGCGGCCCACGGTCAGGCGCTCCTCGAGGAGCTGCTGCCCGCCGGCGGCCATCGGATCCTCACTCACTGCAACACCGGCGCTCTGGTCTCCGGGGGCGAGGGCACCGCCCTCGCCGTGGTCAAGGCGGTGCACCGGGCGGGGCAGCTGCGGCGGCTCTGGGTGGACGAGACCCGGCCCCTGCTGCAGGGGGCACGGCTGACCGCGTACGAGGCGGCACGCGCCGGTATGGCATACACGCTGCTCGCCGACAACGCGGCGGGTTCCCTGTTCGCGGCGGGTGAGGTGGACGCGGTGCTGATCGGGGCGGACCGGATCGCCGCGGACGGCTCGGTGGCCAACAAGGTGGGCAGCTATCCGCTCGCGGTGCTGGCTCGTTATCACCATGTGCCGTTCGTGGTGGTCGCACCAACCACCACGGTCGACCCGGCCACTCCCGACGGCGCCGCCATCGAGGTCGAACAACGCTCCGGACATGAGGTGACGCACATCACAATTCCTTACGTTCCCGCTGTCGGGCACGTGGCGGGCACCGGAGTGCCGGTCGCGCCGCTCGGCACACAGGCCCACAATCCCGCTTTCGACGTCACACCACCGGAGTTGGTGACGGCCATCGTCACGGAGCAGGGGGTGGTCTCGCCGGTCACCGCGGACGGTATCGCCGAGCTGTGCGCCAGGTCACGATCGGGTAATGGGATGATGTCGATATGAAGGGACGCGTCCTTGTCGTCGACGACGACACCGCACTGGCAGAGATGCTCGGCATTGTGCTGCGCGGCGAAGGCTTTGAACCGTCGTTCGTGTCGGACGGCGACAAGGCTCTTGCCGCCTTCCGCGAGACCAAGCCCGATCTGGTGCTGCTCGATTTGATGCTGCCCGGGCGGGACGGCATCGAGGTCTGCCGGCTGATCCGGGCCGAGTCAGGCGTGCCGATCGTCATGCTCACGGCCAAGAGCGACACGGTCGATGTGGTGGTCGGGCTGGAGTCCGGGGCGGATGACTACATCGTCAAGCCGTTCAAGCCGAAGGAGCTGGTGGCGCGGATCCGGGCGCGGCTGAGGCGTTCCGAGGAGCCGGCGCCGGAGCAGCTCGCCATCGGCGATCTGGTGATCGACGTGGCCGGGCATTCGGTGAAGCGGGACGGCCAGTCGATAGCGCTGACTCCGCTGGAGTTCGATCTTCTGGTGGCGCTGGCCCGTAAGCCCTGGCAGGTCTTCACCCGTGAGGTGCTGCTGGAGCAGGTGTGGGGTTATCGGCACGCGGCCGACACCCGGCTGGTGAATGTGCATGTGCAGCGGCTGCGGTCGAAGGTCGAGAAGGACCCGGAGCGCCCGGAGATCGTGGTGACCGTGCGCGGTGTCGGCTACAAGGCCGGGCCCAGCTGAGATGACGGGTGGCGGTACCGCGCCGCGGCCCGGTGGAGCGGGAGGCGGGGCTCCGGAGGGTGCCCGGATGGGGCGGCCCGACCCTGCGGGTGAGATACCGCTGCTGCGGAGGTTGTGGAGCGGTGGGCATCTGCTGCCCGACGGGGCGTCCGGGGGACCGGCCCACCCGCTGATCCGGTTGTTCGGCCGGTGGGTGCGCCGGCCGCTGCTGCCCGCCGCCCGGCTGTGGCGGCGGAACATCCAGCTGCGGGTGGTCGCCACCACGTTGCTGATGTCGCTCGGTGTGGTGCTGCTGCTGGGCCTGGTGGTCATCGGGCAGGTGCGCAACGGTCTGCTGGACGCCAAGCGCCATGCGGCGCAGGGGCAGGCCGTGGGCGGGTTCGAGGTGGCCGAGCAGATGGCCGACCGCAAGAGCGATACCCGCGGCCAGGACGGCGCGGGGGCCGATGCCCAGGACTCCGGCACCTGGCTGAACGCGCTGGTGGAGCAGCTCGCCAGCGGTGGCAAGGGCGCGTACTCGGTGGTGGCGCTCAGCTCCGACTCGGGTGAGACGCCGTATGTGGCCAGCCGGGGGCCGCGGGCCTCGGGCGATGTGCAGCCGGACAGTGTGCCCGCCGATCTGCGGCGGCGGGTGGACGAGGGACGGACCGCGCCGTACGAGCGGTACGGGAAGATCGTGCACGCCGGCTCCGGCGGCTCCGAGCCCGCGTTGATCATCGGCAAGCGTCTGGACGACAACAACGGCGATGCCTACCAGCTGTACTACCTCTTCCCGTTCACCCAGGAGGAGAAGTCGCTGAGCCTGGTCAAGGGCACTCTGGCCACGGCCGGGGTGTTCGTGGTGGTGCTGCTCGGCGCCATCGCCTGGGTGGTGGTCCGGCAGGTGGTGACGCCGGTGAGGATGGCGGCGGGGATCTCCGAGCGGCTGGCGGCCGGGCTGCTCCAGGAGCGGATGAAGGTCACCGGGGAGGACGACATCGCCCGTCTCGGCGAGTCGTTCAACAAGATGGCGCAGAACCTCCAGCTCAAGATCCAGCAGCTGGAGGAGCTCTCCCGGATGCAGCGCCGTTTCGTCTCCGACGTCTCCCACGAGCTGCGCACCCCGCTGACGACCGTGAGGATGGCGGCGGACGTCATCCATGAGGCGCGTGAGGACTTCGACCCGATCACCGCGCGCTCCGCCGAGCTGCTGTGGGGCCAGGTCGACCGTTTCGAGTCGCTGCTCAGCGATCTGCTGGAGATCAGCCGGTTCGACGCGGGCGCGGCGGCCCTGGAGGCCGAGCCGATCGATCTGCGGGATGTGGTGCACCGGGTGGTGGACGGTGCCGAGCCGCTCGCCGAGGCCAAGGGCACCCGGATCGTGGTGCGGGGCGCCGAGGCGCCGGTGGTCGCGGAGGCGGACCCCCGCCGGGTCGAGCGGGTGCTGCGCAATCTGGTGGTCAACGCCGTGGAGCACGGTGAGGGCCGCGATGTGGTCGTGCGGCTCGCGGTGGCGGGCGGTGCGGTGGCCGTCGCGGTGCGGGACTACGGCGTCGGGCTCAAGCCCGGCGAGGCGACCCGGGTGTTCAACCGCTTCTGGCGGGCCGATCCGGCCCGTGCGCGCACCACCGGCGGCACCGGTCTGGGGCTGTCGATCGCGGTGGAGGACGCGCGGCTGCACGGCGGCTGGCTGCAGGCGTGGGGCGAGCCCGGCGGCGGTTCGCAGTTCCGGCTGACGCTGCCGCGCACCGCTGGGGATGTGCTGCGCGGCTCGCCGATTCCGCTGGAGCCCGAGGACTCCCGGCGCAACCGCAGGCCGGTTGACCCCGGGGCCCCGCAGGCCCCGGCGGAGCATCCGGTGGCGGTGCCCGCCCAGCCGCGGTCCGCGCTGCCGCCCGCCGACGCCGCGGCGCCGTCGGCCGATCCGACGGCCCTGCCGGGCAATGGGGCGCGGGTGGTGCGCGGCGGGCCGGAGGCGCCGTCCGACGGGCCGCAGGGCGGCCAGGGGCCGTCCGCCCGGCAGACGACACCGAACGAAGGGGAGAGCCGACCTCGTGGACGCTGACCGTGGCGACCGTCACCGCTTCCGCCGCCGTGTGGGCCGCCCGGGCCGCCGGGTCCTGAGCGCGTCCACGCTGCTGGCCTGTGGTGCGCTGCTGCTGTCCGGCTGTGCCTCGATGCCCGACAGCGGCGATGTGCGGCGGGTCGACTCCTCGCCGAGCTCCGATGTCGATTCGCAGGTCCGGGTGTACGGGGTGAGTCCGGGCAAGGGCGAGCAGCCCGCCGAGCTGGTCTCCGGCTTCCTGGAGGCCACGACGAGCGACGAGGAGAACTTCGGCACGGCGAAGGAGTACCTGACCAAGGGGGCGGCCAAGCGGTGGCAGCCGTTCGCGGCCACCACCGTGCTGGAGCAGGCGCCGGACGTACGGGTCGAGACCGATCCGGGCGACCGGGACGGCAGCGGTAAGACGGTCGTGCTGTCCGGCAAGCGGATCGCCGTCGTGGACGCCACGCACGCCTACAAGCCCGATGAGCAGCCGTACGAGGAGCGTATCCACCTCACCCTGAGCGGTTCGGAGTGGCGGATCGACGGGCCGCCGCGGGGGCTGATCCTCGGTGAGTCCGACTTCCAGCGCATCTACCGTTCGGTCAACAAGTACTACTTCGCCGATCTGGGCCCGGACGCCGAGGGGTCCAAGGCAGGGAACAGCGTCCTGGTGGCCGATCCGGTGTATGTGCGGCGCCGTATCGACCCGGTCACCGCGACCGTCAAAGCGCTGCTGGACGGTCCGACGGGGTGGCTGGAACCGGTGGTCAGCACCTCCTTCCCCAGCGGTACGGCGCTGGGCCGCCGGGACGAGCGGCTGTCGCTGGACGATTCGAAGGCGCTGAAGGTCAGGCTGAGCGACCGGGCGGCGCGTGTCAGCGGGGCGCGCTGTGCCCGGATGGCGGCGCAGACCCTGTTCACGGTCCAGGATCTGGGCGAGGGGACGTCCCAGGTCAGCTCGGTGCGCCTGGAGCGGCAGAACGGTTCGGAGCTGTGTGCCCTCTCCCGGGACGCGGCGCGTGCGTACGCCCCGGACGGGGTCGAGGGCCATCCGCGGCACCAGTATTTCGTGGACTCCGATCATCGGATGGTCCGGCTGTCCGACGACGAGGATCGGCCACAGCCGGTTCCGGGGCCGTTCGGCGTCGATGGCGCGGGTCTGGGCTCGGTGGCGGTCTCCCGCGACGAGCGGGACGCGGCGGGGGTCACCGCCGACGGCCAGGCGCTCTACGTCACCCGGATGGCGTCCGGTGCCGAGCGCAGCAAGGTGTTGCTGCGCAGCCAGGGCGGCAGTGTGGAGCACGGTCTGACGGCGCCGAGCTGGGACGGGCTGGGCGGTCTGTGGGTGGCCGACCGGAATCCGCGGCAGCCGCGGTTGTTCCGGCTGCGGGGCGGTACCGGACCGGCGGACGAGGTGGAGCTGCCGAAGCTCGGCGGTGGCTGGATCACGGCGCTGCGGGTGTCCGCGGACGGCTCCCGGATCGCGATGCTGGTCAAGCGGTCCGGTCACACCACCCTGCGACTCGGCCGGATCGAACGGCGGGGGACGGCGGCCGCCCCGGAGCTGTCGGTGCGGGCGCTCAAGGCGATCGCGCCGAAGCTGGAGGACGTCGACACCTTCTCCTGGGCGGGCGACAGCAGGCTGGTGGTCGCGGGCCGGGAGTCGGACGGGGTGCAGCAGCTCCAGTACGTGGAGACGGACGGCTCTCCGGCGAACGTCCCGGAGGTGCCGGGCCCGAACGGTGTGCAGTCGATCGGTGCCTCGGAGGACCAGACCCGGCCCCTGATCGCCGAGACCAGGGAGAACGGCATCGTGCGGCTGCTGCCGAACACCGACTGGAAGACCGTGGACCAGGACGGTTCGGCCCCGGTCTACCCCGGCTAGGCGGCTCCGGGAGCGCTGCCCTCTCCTGGGCCACCCCACCCGGTCGGGGGTGGCCGGTTGTCCACATGCGCGCGGTTGTCCACAGGGGGTGGCGCGGGGGCGCGGGCGCCGGGACAGTGGTGTGCATGCGGGTCTGGTGGCAGGAGATCGCCGAACTGGTGCTGCCGGCCGACTGTGCCGGATGCGGTCGGCCGGGTGGCGCCCTGTGTGACCGCTGTCGTGGGGCGCTGGACGGGTCCGGGGCGCGCCGGGTGGAGCCGAGCCCGGCGCCGCCGGGGCTGCCGGTGGTCCATGCGGCGGTGGATTACGCGGACGAGGCGCGGGCGGTGCTGCTCGCGCACAAGGAGCGGGGAGCGCTCCGGCTGGCGCGGCCGCTGGGCGAGGCGCTGGCGGGGGCGGTGCGGGCGGCCTGCTCCGGTCCTGGGCGCGGTGCGGGGCGCCGCCCGTGGACGGCGGCGGGGGCATCGGGTGCGGTGTCCGGGGCGAGACGGGGTGGGGGATGGGGTGCTGGTGCTGGTGCTGGTGGGGG
>NZ_BBOX01000539.1 GCF_001553455.1 Streptomyces hygroscopicus subsp. hygroscopicus | reverse complement strand
GCAGTGCTCCATGGAGCACCAGCGGCGGCGCCCGGGGCGCGAGGTGTCGACGTAGACCAGGTGGCAGTCCTCGGCCGCGCACACCCGGATGCGGTGCGCGTGCGGGCCGGTGAGGAGTCCGACGGCATCGCGCGCCACGGTGGCGAGCAGACGTGTGCCGTCGGCAGGCCCGGCCCACCGCCGCTGTCCGTCCGACCCGATCGCCGGGGCCAGGGGCGGATGGGCGGCTGCCGCGTTGATGACCCCCACGTCACCGGGCGCCGGTGACGCGCCGCGGGTGTGGGCGAGGGCCGCCCGGAACAGCGCGTCGCGCAGCCGGCGTGCGTCGGCCACCTCCGGGTCGCGGATCCGCAGGTCCGGCGTCGGTACCAGGCGCGAACGCTCCGCCCAGGCGGCGAGGTCGGCGGGCTGGTGCAGCACCTCGTACCGGCGGTAGGGGCCGGGGCCGCCGGTGGTGAGCAGCTCCAGGCACAGCGCGCCCGGGTCGAACCGGTAGGCGACGCCGGTGTGCGAGCGCAGGATGAGCCCTCGGGTTGCGGCGGAATCCATGTAACCAATATAACCAGTTACATGGCACTGAACTGGAAACTGGTCATCGACACCGCGGACGCGCCCGCGCTCGCCGACTTCTGGGCCGCGGCACTGGGCTACGAGGTGGAGGATCCCAGCGCGCTGATCGAGCGACTGCTGGCCGCCGGCCACATCGGCGAGGAGGCGGTCGCCGAGCACCACGGCGGCCGCAGGACCTTCCGCGGCTTCGCGGCGATCCGCCACCCCGAGGACCCGTTCGACGAGATCAGCGGCATCGGCCGGGGCCGGCGGCTGCTCTTCCAGGACGTGCCCGAGGGCAGGACCGGCAAGAACCGCCTGCACATCGACGTCCACGCCGATCCCGGTGACCTGGACACGCTGGTGGCGCGGCTGGAGGGCCTGGGCGCGACCCGCGTCCGCGAGGTGAACAAGGGCCCGGCCGGGCACTGGTGGGTGATGCGCGACCCGGAAGGCAACGAATTCTGCGCCGCCTAGGCCCCGGCCACGCACCGCCCGGGTCCCGCCGCGGAAGTGGCCGGGGGAGGATGGCGTCTCGGTGGCGGGGCCTCGGCGGTGGGGCGTGCGCGGTGGGAACCGCGTGGCGGTCCGGCCCCCCACCGGCGTGACTCACCCCAGGTAGGCGCTCCTGCGAGCGGCCACGAACGCCTCGATGCTCTGGGGAGGCACCCCCGTGACGCGTTCGACATCGTCGGAGACGCGGTCGTAGCGGTTGTCATGGTGCAGCCGGGCCATGGTGGCGATGTGCTCTTCGGTGTGCGGCGGCAGGCCCGCCTCGGCCAGCACCTCGGCCCGCCACTGGTCCAGCGGCACGTCCGAGTAGGTCACCGGACGTCCCAGCGCCCGGGAGAACGCCTGGGCCAGCTCCGTCATGTCCACCGTGCGCGGTCCGGTCAGCTCGTAGACGTGGCCGATGTGCGGCGCCGGGTCGCGGAGTACGGTGGCGACGACCCGGGCCACGTCGTCGACGGCGACCGGCGAGGTGCGCCCGGTGCCGAACGGCAGCGCGATCGTGCCGCTCTCCCGGATCGTGTGCGCCGCCAGCGTGGTGAACAGCGGATTGTCCAGGAAGGACGTCGGCCGGATGTGGACCACGGGCAGGCCCGACCAGTTCAGCACCTGTTCCGCCAGCCAGTGCAGCCGCTGCTGGTGGGACTCCGCGGTGCTGGTCGCGGTCATCTGCGACACCGTCATCTGTGACATGCCGACCAGCCCGGCAAGCCGCCCGTTCTCGCGCGCCACGGTGGCCACCACCGTCGCCGCCAGCAGATGGTCCGGCGACACCGGCATCGCGAAGTACATCCGCCCGACGCCCTCCAGCGCGGTCGCGACGGTCTCGGGCCGGATCAGGTCGCCGACCACGACCTCCGCGCCCAGCCTGCGCAACCCGGCCGCGCGATCGTCGTCACGGCGGACCATCACCCGCACCGGGACATCGTACGAGCGCAGTTTCTCCAGGACCGCGCGCCCCACATCACCGGCGCCGGTGATGAGCACCAGATCGCTGGCAACCATCCGTTGACCTCCTTGTGGTGGGTCGTCCGGGCCGGCGTCCCGCTCCCCGCCGGCCCGGCGGTCGGCATCACGGTCCGTCAGCCGGCGACATAGGCGGCGAGGTGCTCGCCGGTGAGGGTGGCGCGGGCGGCGACGAGGTCGGCGGGTGTGCCCTCGAAGACGACCCGTCCGCCGTCGTGGCCGGCGCCGGGGCCGAGGTCGATGATCCAGTCGGCGTGCGCCATGACCGCCTGGTGGTGCTCGACGACGATGACCGACTTGCCGGAGTCGACCAGCCGGTCGAGCAGGCCGAGCAGCTGCTCGACATCGGCGAGATGCAGTCCGGAGGTCGGCTCGTCGAGGACGTAGACACCGCCCTTCTCGGCCATGTGGGTGGCCAGCTTGAGCCGCTGCCGCTCGCCGCCGGACAGCGTGGTGAGCGGCTGGCCCAGGCGCAGGTAACCGAGCCCGACGTCGGCGAGCCGGGTGAGGACGCGGTGCGCGGCCGGGGTGCGCGCCTCGCCGGCGCCGAAGAACTCCTCGGCCTCGGCCACCGACATCGCCAGCACCTCGCTGATGTCGCGGCCACCGAGAAGGTGGTCCAGCACCGACGCGTCGAACCGCTTCCCCTCGCAGTCCTCGCAGGTGGTGGCGACACCGGACATCATGGCCAGGTCGGTGTAGATGACCCCGGCGCCGTTGCAGGTGGGGCAGGCGCCCTCGGAGTTGGCGCTGAACAGCGCCGGCTTCACACCGTTGGCCTTCGCGAACGCCTTGCGGATCGGATCGAGCAGCCCGGTGTAGGTGGCCGGGTTGCTGCGGCGCGAGCCGCGGATGGCGCTCTGGTCGACGGACACCACGCCCTCGCCCGCCGGGATCGAGCCGTGGACCAGGGAGCTCTTGCCGGAACCCGCCACACCGGTGACCACGCAGAGCACCCCGAGCGGGATGTCGACGTCGACATCGCGCAGATTGTGCGCCGTCGCGCCGCGGATCCGCAGGGTGCCGGTGGGCGTGCGCACCGTCTCCTTGAGGGCGGCCCGGTCGTCGAGATGGCGGCCGGTGATCGTGCCGCCGGACCGCAGCCCCTCGACGGTGCCCTCGAAACACACGGTGCCGCCCGCGGTACCGGCGCCCGGCCCGAGGTCGACGACGTGGTCGGCGATCGCGATCACCTCCGGTTTGTGCTCCACCACGAGCACCGTGTTGCCCTTGTCCCGCAGCCGCAGCAGCAGGCTGTTCATCCGCTGGATGTCGTGCGGGTGCAGACCCGAGGTGGGCTCGTCGAAGACGTAGGTGACGTCGGTGAGCGAGGAGCCGAGGTGGCGGATCATCTTCACACGCTGCGCCTCGCCACCCGACAGGGTGCCCGACGGCCGGTCGAGCGAGAGGTAGCCGAGGCCGATCTCCACGAACGAGTCCAGGGTCTGCCGCAGCGCGGCGAGCAGCGGCGCCACCGACGGCTCCTCGACGGTGCGGATCCATTCGGCCAGGTCCCTGATCTCCATCGCGCAGGCGTCGGCGATGCTGACCTGCCCGATCTTCGACGACCGGGCCCCCTCGCCGAGCCGGGTGCCCTCGCACTCCGGACAGGTGGCGAAGGTGACCGCCCGCTCCACGAACGCCCGGATGTGCGGCTGCATCGCCTCCGTGTCCTTGGACAGGATCGACTTCTGGATGCGCGGGATCAGACCCTCGTAGGTCATGTTGATGCCCGCGATCTTCATCCGGGTCGCCTCGTGGTACAGGAAGTCGTGCCGCTCCTTCTTGGTGTACTTGCCGATCGGCTTGTCCGGGTCGACGAGGCCCGACTCGCTGTAGAGCCGGTGGTTCCAGCCGCCCGCCGTGTAGCCGGGGATGGTGAGCGCACCCTCGTTGAGCGACTTGGAGTCGTCGTAGAGCTGGGTGAGGTCGATGTCGGAGACCGCGCCGCGGCCCTCGCAGCGCGGACACATGCCGCCGGTGCGGTTGAAGGTCGCCTTCACCGTCTTCTTCGCACCGCGCTCGACGGTGATGGCACCGCTCGCCCGGACCGAGGGGACGTTGAAGGCGTACGCGCTGGGCGGGCCGATGTGCGGCTGGCCGAGGCGGCTGAAGAGGATGCGCAGCATCGCGTTGGCGTCGGTGGCGGTGCCGACCGTGGAGCGGGGATCGGCACCCATCCGCTGCTGGTCGACGGTGATCACGGTCGTCAGCCCGTCGAGCACGTCCACCTCGGGCCGCGCCAGGGTCGGCATGAACCCCTGAACGAAGGCGCTGTAGGTCTCGTTGATCAGCCGCTGCGACTCGGCGGCGATGGTGTTGAACACCAGTGAGCTCTTGCCCGAGCCGGAGACACCGGTGAACACCGTCAGCCGGCGCTTCGGGATCTCGATGCTGACGTCCTTGAGGTTGTTCTCGCGTGCGCCGTGCACACGGATCAGGTCGTGGCTGTCGGCGAGGTGCGGCACGGACGACCGCGGGTCCGGCCTCGTGGCTATGCTCATCGTTTCTCCATCTGTCGGGCGGGACCCGCCTTCGGCGGTGTCCGTCGGCGCCGCCTGGTTCGATGCCTGCTTGCCCGATCCAACCAGATCCGGGCGGTACGTCTGGTTCTCCCGTGTCGGCGTGGCGGTCCGCGCTACGGGTGGAAGCCGGGGTCCATGGCGATCAGGCTAGGCATGACCCGGTGACCGGCGCTTCTTCATTCCTGACCAGGTGCCTGGCCGAGTGCCTGACCCGGTCCCTGACCGGGTTCCTGACTCGGTCCCTGACCGGGTCCCTGACCGGCTCGGCCACCTGTGTTCCGGACCGGCCCGGCCTGGATTGCCGCCCGCGGGGAGGGGTACTCAGCCGAGCGGAAGACCAGGCGGACGAGGGATGAGGGATCACGGCATGCCACTGGCAGCAGGGCGGGGAGAGCTGTCCACCACGCTCATCGACGCCCTCGTACACCAACCGGGAGAGGTGACACTGCCCGCCGGCCGGTCACTCACGGAGGCCGATCCGTACGGAGACGATCTCCAGCTCGCGCTGTTCCTGTGCTACGAGCTCCACTACCAGGGATTCTCCGGGGTGGACGACGAATGGGAGTGGGATCCGGATCTGCTCCGGGTGCGGCAGGCGCTGGAGCGGCGTTTCCTGGACGCGCTGCGCTCCGAGGCCACCGCGCACCACGACCCCGAGGACGCTCTGGCCGGTCTGCTGGTGGAGCCCGCCGACGGGACGGGGGTGTCGCACCACCTCCGGGACGACGGCGAGCTGTGGCAGATGCGTGAGTACATCGCGCATCGGTCGCTGTACCAGCTCAAGGAGGCCGACCCGCATGTGTGGGTGATCCCCCGGCTGCGGGGCCGGGCCAAGGCGGCCATGGCGGCGGTGGAGTACGACGAGTTCGGGGCCGGGCGCGGGGAGCGGGTGCACGCGGAGCTGTTCGCCGATCTCATGGTCGACCTGGCGTTGGACCCCACCTACAACCACTATCTCGATGCCACCTCGGCGCGCATGCTGGCCGTGGTCAACATGATGTCGCTGCTGGGCCTGCGCCGGTCGCTGCGCGGTGCTCTGGTGGGACACTTCGCGACCGTGGAGATCACCTCCTCGCCCGCCTCCGACCGGCTGGCCCAGGCGCTGCGGCGGATGGGCGCGGGCGAGGCGGCGGTGTTCTTCTACACCGAGCACGTGGAGGCCGACGCCGTACACGAGCAGGTGGTGCGCTACGAGGTGATCGGCGATCTCCTCAAGCGCGAACCCGCCCTGGCCGCGGACGTGGCCTTCGGCATCGACGCCACGGTGTTTCTGGAGGACCGCTTCGCCGAGGAGGTCCTGGGCGCCTGGCGGGACGGCCGGTCCTCACTTCGTGTTCCGCTGTGACCTCGGCGGCCGGCGGCGGTGGCTGGTGTCGCACCACGGGTAGCGCGCGCTGCGGCCGCACATGCACACGGCCGCGGTGAAGCGGTCGGAGCGCGCGACGCCGCCATCGGGCAGGGACACCTCGACCGGCCCCTCGATCAGCATCGGCCCGTCGGTGGGCAGGGTCACTCGGACGGCGCGGTCACACTTGTCGTTCGGCACGGATCACCACCAGCTCTTCCTTCTCCTCGCCCGGGGCGATCAGCCCCCGGGACTCCAGCCAGGGCGCCCTCTCGCGCAGGACCGGCCCGAAGGGGACCAGACGGCGGTCGGTCACGGCCGCCCGCAGCCCCGCCCGCGTCAGCTGCTCGACGGTCCGCTCGGCGCCGCACAGCCCGGAGTGCACCAGGAGCAGCACCCCGCCGGGACGCAGCAGGGGCGGCGCGTCCACGGAGAGCCGGTCGAGCACCGCGCGTCCGTCGGCACCGGCGTTCCAGGCCACGGCGCGGCCCCGCCGGGCCCGGCGGCCCGGCGCGGGTACGTACGGCGGGTTCGCGAGGATGAGATCGAAGCTGCGGTCGGCGACCGGGGCCAGCAGGTCGCCCCGGAGGACACGCACCCGCACACCTCTGAGCCGCGCGTGAAGCCACGCGGTGCCCACGGCAAGCGGTGAGACGTCCACCGCGGTCACCTCGGCCGCGCCGTGCCGGGCCGCCGCGACGGCGAGGGCTCCGCTGCCCGTCCCGACGTCCAGGACGGCCGTGTCGGCGGAGATGTCCTCCCGGAGCAGCGCCTCGACCAGCAGACGCGTGTCGTCCTGCGGCGAGTACACACCCGGCGGGATTGTGGTCCTCCTCATGGTGCAGCGAGTACCCGGATAGAGCGATGAGGCACCTGTGCCGTGCGGTACAGATGTGTTTCGCATCGGTGTCCCGCCGTGGTCGTGGGTGTGTGGTGGGCTGGGGTGGTGGGTCTGCTGTGCGAGGGGGTGTGCGCCCCGGCCGCGGCGGGGTGTGGCGGCTCCTGCGGCATTGGTGTTCCGCCGTGGTCGTGGGTGTGCTGGGGGTGGTGGGTCTGCTGTGCGAGGGGGTGTGCGCCCCGGCCGCGGCGGGCGTGGCCGCCCCTACGGCAACGGCGTCCCGCCCGTGGCGTTGACGATCTCCGCGGTGATGAAGGACGCCTCCTGTGAGGCCAGGAAGACATAGGCGGGGG
Source organism: Streptomyces hygroscopicus subsp. hygroscopicus (assembly GCF_001553455.1). GTDB lineage: Bacteria > Actinomycetota > Actinomycetes > Streptomycetales > Streptomycetaceae > Streptomyces > Streptomyces hygroscopicus. Next base: position 1,086 of record NZ_BBOX01000539.1, on the reverse strand, counting down.
CCATCTCCGCCGGCTGCGCCGGGCGGCCCAGCGGCGCCTGCTTGCCGAACTCCACCGTGTCCGGCAGCGTCGCCGGGATCAGCGGCGTCCACACCGGCCCCGGCGCGACCGCGTTCACGCGGATGCCCCGGTCGGCCAGCATCTGGGCCAGCCCTTGGGTGAAGGTGACGATCGCGCCCTTCGTCGTGGCGTAGTCCAGCAGGTGCGGGCTCGGCTTGTAGGCCTGCACGGACGCGGAATTGATGATGCTCCCGCCCGCGGGGATGTGCGGCAGGGCGAACTTCGACAGCCAGAACATGCCGTAGAGGTTGGTGCGCAGGACGCGGTCGAACTGCTCGGTGGAGATCGCTTCGATGCCCTCGGGCTGCGACATCTGGAACGCCGCGTTGTTCACCAGGACGTCGATGCGGCCGAACTCCGCCACGGCCCGGTCGACGAGGGCCCGGCAGTTGGCCTCCTCGCGGATGTCGCAGGAAACCGGCACCGCCTGGCGCCCGGCGTCCTCCACCCACCGGACGGTCTCCCGCGCCTCGTCCTTCTCCTCGTCCAGGTGGGTGAAGAGCACATCGGCACCCTCGCGGGCGAAGGCCAGGCACACCGCACGTCCGATACCGGAGTCGCCACCGGTGATCACGGCCTTGCGGCCCTCCAGCCGGCCGCAGCCCCGGTAGGAGTCCTCACCGTGGTCCGGTGGCGGATCCATGGGCCCGGTCCAGCCCGGATGCGGCTGGTCCTGGGACGGGAAGTCGGGGCGCGGATGCTGGTGAGCGGGGTGCTGTGGCTGGTTCATGGCTCTGCTCTCTCGTCGGTGGCACGGTCTCGTGAGGGGTTCCGGCACCGTGGGACGGCGCGTGGCCCGGCCGGCGGCGGCCGGGTACCGGACCGGGGCCGACCGCATCGGGCTCCGGCTCCAGGGTGCCCGGCCGGCGGCCGCAGGCCACCGCGGACGCGGCCGCCGTGCCGCCACTGCGCCCATACGCCGGTACGCGGGCGAGATCTCGTACGTGGTGATGTGTGTCCTGGCCGTCGGGGCGTCAGGCGGCGACCGGCGCCTGTTCGGTCCGTGGGTCGGCTTCGACCTGGTTG
>NZ_BBOX01000538.1 GCF_001553455.1 Streptomyces hygroscopicus subsp. hygroscopicus | reverse complement strand
CTCCCGGCCCGGCGGGCGTCTCCACCTCCAGGAGCTGCACCGCGTGCCGTCCGAGCTGGGCGACGAGCCCGCCGGGCAGCCACGGCTCGGTGTCCTCGTCCGCGCCGGCCGTCCGCTCCAGCAGCGCCTCCAGGGAGGGCCGGTCGTCCGGGGACTTCTTCAGGCAGTCGGTGACGAGCGGGCGCAGCCCCTCCGGAAGCCCCTCCAGGTCCGGCTCCTCCTGCGCGATGCGGTACATCACCGCGTGCACACCGCTGTCGACCGTGCCGAAGGGCTGCCGGCCGGTCGCCGCGTAGGCGAGCACCGAGCCGAGGCAGAAGACGTCGCTGGCCGGGGTGACCCGCTCGCCGCGCACCTGTTCGGGTGACATGAAGCCGGGCGAGCCGACGACCGCGCCGCTGCGGGTGAGGATGCCGTCGGTGACCGTCTCCAGCGCCCGCGCGATGCCGAAGTCGATGACGCGCGGACCGTCGATGGTGACCAGCACGTTGGAGGGCTTGAGGTCGCGGTGGACCAGCCCGGCGTCGTGGATGTCGTGGAGGGCCTGTGTGAGGCCGTTGGCCAGAATCCGGACGGTTCGCTCGGGCAGGGGCCCCGACTGGGAGACGATCGCGTGCAGGGAGGGCCCGGCGATGTAGCCGGTGGCGACCCACGGGGTGGCGGCCTCGGTGTCGGCGTCCAGCACCGGCGCGGTCCACGTGCCCCCGACCCGCTGCGCGGCGCGCACCTCCTGTTTGAATCGCCGCCGGAATTCGGCCTGTTGGGCGAGCTCGGTCTGGACGAGCTTCACCGCCACCGTGCGGCCACGTGACGAGTGGGCCAGGAACACCCGGCCCATGCCACCTGCGCCAAGGCGCCGCAGCAGCCGGTAGTCACCGATCCAGCGAGGGTCCTCCGCCCCCAGGTCTTCCATGCGTAGATCGTCCCTTCCCCTGAATCCCCCTGATCAGCCCCTTGGAGAGAATAAAGGCGGCTGAGAGCGAAGTGGACGACGCGGACGATCCGTTATCGGTTCCGTATCCGTCCTGTGCCACTCCCGGCATCCCGGCGCCGCCCGGCGGCCGACCGCCGGGCGGACGCGGGATGCCGTACGACCGGCCAGGACGCCCGCCGGAGCGACGGCGGGCCGACCCACTCGGGCCGACACACTGCCGGGTGACGTGGCCGAAGCCATACACCTTGGCGGTGGGCGGTCGCTCCGCGGGCTCCGTACGCTGGTCCCGCCCCGACCCGCGAGCGACCCGAGGTGAACGTGTCCGTGCATCCCAGCCCCGACCCCGCGGCCGGCGCCGCCGTCAAGGCCGCCGACCGCGCGCATGTCTTCCACTCCTGGTCCGCCCAGGGCCTGATCGATCCCCTCGCCGTCGCGGGCGCCGAAGGCTCGTACTTCTGGGACTACGACGGCAACCGCTACCTCGACTTCTCCTGTCAGCTGGTGAACACCAACATCGGCCACCAGCACCCCAAGGTCGTCGCCGCGATCCAGGAGCAGGCCGCGAAGCTGTGCACCATCGCCCCCGGCTTCGCCGTGGACGTGCGGTCCGAGGCGGCGCGGCTGATCGCCGAGCGCACCCCCGGCGACCTCGACAAGATCTTCTTCACCAACGGCGGCGCCGAGGCGGTGGAGAACGCGGTCCGCATGGCCCGGCTGCACACCGGCCGCCCGAAGGTGCTCTCCGCCTACCGCTCGTACCACGGGGCCACCGCCGCCGCGATCAACCTCACCGGCGATCCGCGCCGTTGGGCCTCCGACACCGCCTCGGCCGGTGTGGTGCACTTCTGGGCGCCGTTCCCGTACCGCTCGCCCTTCCACTCCGACGGCGAGCGGCAGGAGTGCGAGCGCGCGCTGCGCCACCTCGAGGACACCATCGCCTTCGAGGGCCCGCAGACCATCGCCGCCGTCGTCCTGGAGACCATCCCCGGCACCGCCGGGATCATGGTCCCGCCGCCCGGCTATCTGGCCGGGGTCCGGGAGATCTGCGACCGCTACGGCATCGTCTTCGTCCTGGACGAGGTCATGGCGGGCTTCGGCCGCACCGGCCACTGGTTCGCGGCCGACCACTTCGGCGTCGTCCCGGACCTGCTCACCTTCGCCAAGGGCGTCAACTCCGGCTATGTGCCGCTCGGCGGTGTGGCGATCTCCGCCGAGATCGCCGCGACCTTCGACCAGCGCCCCTACCCGGGCGGTCTCACCTACTCCGGCCACCCGCTGGCCTGCGCCTCGGCCGTCGCGACGATCAACGCGATGGCGGAGGAGGGGATCGTGGAGAACGCCGCCGCGATCGGGGAGAACGTGATCGGTCCGGGGCTGCGGGAGATCGCCGAGCGCCACCCCTCGGTCGGCGAGGTGCGCGGGCTCGGCGTCTTCTGGGCGCTGGACCTGGTCAAGGACGAGCGGACCCGCGAACCGCTCGTCCCGTACAACGCGAGCGGACCGGACAACCAGCCGATGGCCGACTTCGCCGCGGCCTGCAAGCGCGGCGGTCTGTGGCCCTTCGTGAACATGAACCGCACCCATGTCGTGCCGCCGTGCACCATCACCGAGGCCGAGGCCAAGGAGGGGCTCGCGATCCTGGACGAGGCGCTGAACGCGGCCGACGCGCATACGGCGTAGCGGCCCGGCGCCGGCTCGCTTCCGCGTCGGCTCGCTTCCGCGTCGGCTCGTTTCCCCGCGCCGGCTCGTTTTCGCGCCGGCTCGTTTCCGGCCGCTGCCCGTTTGCCCTCCAGCCACCGCCCGACTGCCGCCCGGTGTGTGCCCGGTGTAGACCACCGCCCTGCTCTGCGTGTTCCGCGCACGGCCCTCGCATATCGTGATGCGAGGGCCGTCCGCTTTTCATATACCGACGGCCGTGGAAGGAGACGGTCCTCGATGCCCGTGCCCGGCACCAGCCCGGTCAAGCGGAACACCCTGCGGCAGCAGATCGCCGACGCGCTCTGCGACGAGGTGCTCGCGGGCAGGCTCCCTGCGGGGCGCCAGTTCACCGTCAAGGAGATCGCCCAGCAGTACGGCGTCTCCGCGACCCCCGTCCGGGAGGCGCTGCTGGACCTGTGCTCCCAGGGGCTGCTCGATGTCGAGGAGCACCGCGGCTTCAGGGTCCACGAGTTCACCATCGAGGACTTCCGGCACATGGTCGACGCCCGCACGATGGTGGTCGAGGGGGTCTTCCGGCACTACGTCGACCAGACGCTGCGCGCCATGACCCCGCAGGCGCTGGCCTCGGTGCGGCGCCGGGCCGAGGAGGCCGAACGCGCCGCCCGCTCCGGTGACCTGGACATCCTCATCGGCTACGACCTGCGCTTCTGGCGGGAGATCTGCGGTCTGGTCGGCAATCCGTACGTGCTGGACTTCCTTCAGCGGCTGCGGGTGCAGACCTGGGTCTTCACGGTGCCGTACCTGCGCCGCGTCCCCGATCTGCGCGGCAAGTTGTGGGCGGGGCACTGCGAGTTGATGGAGGCGGTCACGCGCGGGGACCCCCACGACTCCGAACGGCTGATAGCGGCGTACAACGCGCATTTCCGTGCGCTCATCGAGCAGTTGGTGGCGCGGGAGGAGACGCGTGCGCGGACCCGTCCGGGGACCGGTCCCGAGGCCAACTCCCCCTGAACCGCCCCCGCTGACGTCCAGCGCTCTTCGCCCCGCGTACGCGGGGCACTACGCTGGGCCGACCATCGACCGTACGGATACGAGAGTGAGATCGCGTGGCATGTGACCTCTGGCTGGTCCCCCTCGTCGATGTGCTGTGCCACAGCCCCGACAACCCCTTCGCCGAAGAGATCGCCGCCTACGACAAGGCGCTCGGTGAGGCCGGTCTGCCGCCCGTACCCGTTTTCAGTTACATGCCGGGACTGTCCGGGGACGTTGCCCCGGTCGCCGGTTTCGACTACGACGCGCTGCACTTCCTCCGCCGCGCCTATCTGCTGCAACTGTGCGGCCTCGCGGTGACGCCGGTGGACGAACTCGGCGGCGACTACGAGCAGTTGCTGGAGATGTTCGAGCCCACGGCCCAGCAGTCGCACCTGGTGTGGCACTACGACCACGCGGGCGCGTACGTCCCCGTGGACTTCCAGAACCCGCTGTCCAACGACGAACTCCTCGAGGGCGGCGGCCCCTTGGGCTCCAGCCATGGACTGCTGCGCGAACTGGAGGCGGTCGCCCCGGCGCTCGGCATCGACCCGTCCAACCCGCCGGCCGCGCCCGCGCCCCCGCCCCGCCCGACGAGCCTGGAGGAACCGGCCGCGTCGGTCCCGTACGAGGACAGCCCCTTCGCGCGGGAGCGCCATGTGTGGCTGGGGCTGCACGCGGCGGCGACGCGCAGTCTGGGCCAGGGCTCGATGATCGTCTTCAGCTGACCGCTCACACGGGCGCCTTCCGTCTGCGGCAGGCGCCTTCGGCGGGCGTCTGCGGGGGCTCCTTCGGCGGGTCTTCGGCGGGTCGTTGGCAGGCGTCTTCGGTGTGCGCCTCCCGGCGGACGTCTCCACGGACGTCGTCGGCAGGCGTCTCCGGCAGACGCCCACGGCAGGCGCCCCAGACGTCCACCTCAGACGCCCACGGCGGACGCCCTCGGCAGACGTCCACCGCAGGCGTCCTCGGCAGGCGCCCTCGGCAGGCGTCACGGCCGTCAGCGGGGCGGCTCGGGGGGACGCTGCCGCGGCATGTTGGGCCGGGCGGGACCCGGCGGCAGCGGAAAGCGGCTCGCGGGGCTCCCGCTGTCCGGACGGGGGCCCTGGGCCATCAGCGACTGGGTGAACAGCGGCGCCGAACCGGAGCCGAAGTCCACCATCCAGCCCGCCGTCTCGGCCCGCACCAGCTCCGACACGTCCTCACAGAACCGCCGCAGCACCGAAAGACACCGCTCCACGGCCTCGCTCGCGGTGCCCTCGGCCGGGCCCAGCACCTCCCGGACGCTCTCCGACGCCCAGTCGAACTGCAGCGCCTCCAGCCGCCGCTGCACCGCCTGTGCCGTGGCCATGTCCCGCATCCAGCCGGAGGTCAGCCCGAAGAACCGGTCGCCGCCGACGCAGGCGACCGCCAGCAGCAGCGCCGGCGCGCCCCAGCCGGCGCCGCCGTCCAGCGCCCCGATCAGATCCAGCAGCGCCAGCACGCCCCCCACGACCGCCGCCACCGCGGCCCCGAGCCGCAGCACCCGGGCGGCCCGCCGCTTCCACACCCGGTCGGCGAGGTACCACTCCGCGACCTGGAGCGCGCCCTCCTCGACCCACTGGTACAACTCGTCGAGCCGCTCCGCGGGCTCCCCCCAGTCGCCGTGCGGGAAGGGCCGGCCGAGCAGGTCCCCCTGTCTCCTCGCACCCTCCTGCCGAGGGAGCCCCTCGGGCTGCATCTCCGGCTGACTCACCGTGCAACTCCCTCTGCGGCGGCGTTTCTCCTGGCGCGCGGCTGATGCGCGACCACCATTCCTACCGCCGAACGGCTGGCCACGCGGACCCGATCCCGGGGATTCCGCCCGTAAGAGCTGTCCCGTCCGGTATACGACCGCCCGCCCCTCACCCAAAAGAGTGCCCTGGCCCGATGTCTCACGGAGCGACCCGTCGGCGGGTGGCGCCCGGCCGAGGCCGTAGGGTGCATACCGTGAAGGTCCTCGTCATCGGCAGCGGTGCCCGCGAACACGCCCTGTGCCGCGCTCTCTCCCTCGACCCCGACGTCACCGCACTGCACTGTGCCCCCGGCAACGCCGGCATCGCCGAGGTGGCCGAGTTGCACGCGGTCGACGCGCTGGACGGCGCCGCCGTCGCCGACCTCGCCGCCTCCCTGGAGGTGGGCCTGGTGGTCGTGGGGCCGGAGGCCCCGCTGGTCGCGGGGGTGGCCGACGCCGTGCGCGAGCGCGGGATCCCGGCCTTCGGGCCGTCCGCCGAGGCGGCGCGGCTGGAGGGCTCCAAGGCGTTCGCCAAGGACGTGATGGCGGCGGCGGGCGTGCCCACCGCCCGCGCCTACGTGTGCACCACGCCCGCCGAGATCGACGAGGCGCTGGACGCCTTCGGCCCGCCGTACGTCGTCAAGGACGACGGCCTGGCCGCGGGCAAGGGCGTCGTGGTGACCGAGGACGTCGAGGCCGCCCGCGCGCACGCGCTGGCCTGCGGCCGGGTGGTGATCGAGGAGTTCCTGGACGGCCCGGAGGTCTCCCTCTTCGCGATCACCGACGGCGAGACCGTGGTCCCGCTCCAGCCCGCCCAGGACTTCAAGCGCGCCCACGACGGCGACGAGGGCCCGAACACGGGCGGCATGGGCGCGTACTCCCCGCTGCCCTGGGCCGACCCCAAGCTGGTGGACGAGGTCGTGGCCACGGTCTGCCAGCCCACCGTGGACGAGCTGCGCCGCCGCGGCACGCCCTTCTCCGGTCTGCTGTACGCGGGCCTGGCGATCACCTCGCGCGGGGTGCGCGTGATCGAGTTCAACGCCCGCTTCGGCGATCCGGAGACCCAGGTGGTCCTGGCCCGGCTGAAGACCCCGCTGGCCGCGGTGCTGCTCGCCGCCGCCACCGGCCGTCTCGACGCCGAGCCGCCGCTGCGCTGGAGCGACGGGGCGGCCGTGACCGTGGTCGTCGCCTCGCACAACTACCCGGGCACCCCGCGCACCGGCGACCCGATCACCGGACTGGCCGAGGTGGCGGAGCAGGACGGCCCCGAGGCGTACGTCCTGCACGCGGGCACCAAGCGGGACGGCGCCTCCGGTGCGGTGGTGAGCGCGGGCGGCCGGGTGCTCTCCGTCACCGCGACCGGCTCCGACCTGGCGACGGCGCGCGAGCGGGCGTACCGCGCGGTGGGCCGGATCGGTCTGGAGGGCTCCCACCACCGCTCCGACATCGCCGCGAAGGCGGCGGCCGAAGCGGGCTCGTAGGCGGAGCGGCGCCGCAGCGGGAGCGGCGGCGCAGGAGAAACGGCGCCGCAGGGGGAGCGGCGGCGCAGGAGAAGCGGCGGCGTAACGACTCTCACAGACGGGGCCGGCAACGGCCCCGGAGACCACTTCCGGCTGCTCACAAGGGGCCTGGCATCGGCATCGCGGAGTTCCCGGTTTTACCCAAGGCCATTCCATCGGGTGAGCGCTTCCGCATCCTGCTGACGCGCGCCCGGCCCCCAACTAGTGTGCCGCTCAGGCGAGGTGCGGCAACTGGCCCACCGGCATTGCGGAGTGGACGGCCGGTGCGACAGTGGGTGGGGAGACACCAACGCCGCCGTCGTCCGCTGCTCACACACCGGCCGGACAGGAGGGGGTGACGAGAACCGTGGCAGGTCCCGAAGCAGGGGTACCGGAGGCGCGCGCCCGCGCCCTCGCGGTCCTGCGCATCCGGAGCGCCGCGCTCGCCGTCGCGCTCCTCCCGGCCGCCGCCGCCGTCGTGCTGCTGGCCGGAAGCGCCACCGGCCGCATCGGCGGCTCGCACGGCGACGGCTGGACGGCCCTGCGCTGGGCGGTGACCGGCGGTGCCCTGCTGGTGCTGCTGCTGGCGGCGGCCGTGGCCGCCGTGGTCGTCCGGGCCAGGCCCGCGCTCACCCCGACGGTGCCCGTCGCCGAGGAGACGGCGCCCGACCTCTACCGGCTGGTCCGCGATCTGGCCGAGCGCCTGGAGGTGCCCGCGCCCTCGGCCATAGCGCTCACCCCGGACTGCGACAGCTGGCTGGAGGACCGTACGCATCCGGCGCACACCAACCGCCGGGAGCGCCGGGACCGCGGCGCCCTCGCGGTCGACAAGTCCCGCGCCGTCCGGGGCGTCCGGGCGGCGCCCGGCCCCGCCGGTGCGGACCGGGCCGCGGACCGTCCCGGCCGGCGCGTCCCGCGGGCTCCGGTGCTGGTGATCGGCTCGCCGTTCCTGTGGTGGATGCGGGTCGCCGAGCTGCGTGCGCTGCTCGCCCCGGTGGTGGCGGGCACCGGCCCGTCCGTCCATCCCGACATAGCCGCCGCCCGCCGCTTCGTGCGCGGGCTGGACGCCGCCGTGGCCGTCGCGGCCCGCGGCGGCGAACCGTCGTCCGGCCCCGCCCCCGCCCTGGTGGCGGTGGTGCGCCGGCCCGCCTTCGCCTTCGTCGGCTGGATCGCCCGGATGCTGCTGCTCGGCTGCCGGGACCACGCGGCCGGGATGGAGCGCGCGGTCGCCGCGGAAGCCTCCGAGCGGGCCCAGTCGGTGGACTACGGGCTGCGGATCGTCGCCCAGGAGCAGGTGGGCCTGGCCTACGCGGGCTGGGACCGGCTGCTGACCCGGGTCGCGCTGCCCGCCTGGCGGATGGGCCGCTGGCCCTCCCGGCTGGACGCGGGCGTGGTCTCGGCGCTCACCGAGCTCTCCCGCCGCGACCGGCTCGCCGAGGGGGTTCACCTCCCGGCTGAGCGAGCGCCCCGCCTGTGACCTGCTGGAGGAGCCCGGGGTGATGGACGAGGCCACCT
>NZ_BBOX01000537.1 GCF_001553455.1 Streptomyces hygroscopicus subsp. hygroscopicus | reverse complement strand
GGCATGCGTCCCGGTCCGGATCGGCGTAGACGGCAACGCTCGCGATCCCGGCATCCCGGCAGGCACGGGCAACACGGACAGCGATCTCGCCACGGTTGGCGATGAGCACCTTTTGCATGCTCTCTCTTCCCTCTTCCGAAAGGTTCCGTCCCGGCGAGGACGGTCACGGTTGCTACCCCAGGGCACGCTCGAGGAAGTCCAGCACCACGCTCGCGTAGCCTTCAGGATCGGTCTCCAGCCCGAGCAGATGCTCGGCACCCGGCAGGATGTGCGTCTCGGCCTGGGCATAGCGCTCGGCCAGCGCGTCCACCGAGGACGGCGGCACGATCGCATCGTGCTCGCCCGACATGAACAACAGGGGGATCTTGGCGAACTTGCCCGTCGCGGGCGGCGGCCACTGGGCCCGGAGCATGGCCGGCCCCACCGCGCACAGCGTCTGCACCACCACCGAACGGGACGGCTCGTCCTTGAACAGGGCGGGCAGCGGCAGCGCCTCCGCCTCCAGGTACTTGCGCAGCAGCGGCGGGACATCGTGCCCCGGCCCGCTGTCGCACACCAGTGCGTCGAGGTCGAAGCCGTCGTGCGTCAGCGCCCACATGGACGAGAAGCACGAGAACGAGAAGCCGTAGAAGGCTATCCGCGCCGAGCCGTACCCCCGCTGGGCGCGCAGATGGGACACCACGGTGGTGACATCGCCGGCGAACCGGTCGCCGAGTCCGAACAGCGCCCGGTCGTCGCTGCTGGCCCCGTGGTTGCGATGGTCGAACAGACAGACGGTGTACCCGGCGTCGTGCAGGAACTTCGCATGGCGCAGGCTCTGGTCCTTCGCCGTCGCCATGCTGTGCCCGAGCACCACCACCTTCTCCGGGGACCCCGGGCACAGCCAGGCGTCGAGGTGCCTGCGCGCCGCGAAGGGGACCTTCAGCTCCGTACAGGGCAGCCCGTGGTCCCGCGGATGCCCCCGCTGCTCCCGGCGCCTGGGGTGGAAGGCCAGATACGCCAGCGAGGCCCCGTACAGCGGGGCGATCGGCAGGGCCGCGGCCGAGAGGACGCGGGCTCCCACAGAGGGAGACCGCGCCGACGTCTGGCGTGGCTCGGGCATCTGCGTCCTCCAGGAGGGGGAGTGTCCATCGGCGGTCAGGGCGGTCTCGTCTCGGTCGGAACGGGCGGGCGGACGGGCACAACGTGTGAACGAGCGGGCGGGCGAAGAGTCAGCCACAGCCTCCGGCATGGCCCGGATCGGCCGACCGGGCGGCGGCGAAGTCCGTCCCGGACGGTCCGGCGGGGGGCGTGTCCCGGGCGCGTGCGCCGGAGCCGGGGCCCGGCCGCGCGCCGGAGCGTACCGAATCGACGAAGGCCGGCAGCCGGTCCACGCCCCAGAACTTGTCGTAGCCGTGGGTGAAGAACGGCACGCCGAACGCCCCGGCGTCGCTGAGCGTGAGCAGCGCCCGGAGCCCCCGGCCACCGCGCAGCTCCTCGTCGTCGGCCGCCGCCGCGGCCCGGTCGGGCGGGAGCCCCAGCTCCTCGGCGATGGCCGCGATGGTCGCACGGTCGCAGATGTCGCGGCCCTCCAGCCAGCGCGCACGGTAGACGCGTTCGATGTACGCGGGGCCCAGCCCCGCGTCCAGCGCGAGGAAGTACGGCAGATGCGGCACCTCCCAGACCGGGTCGACATCCACCGGCCAGCTGACCGCGAGCCCGCGGTCGGCCGTCAGCCGGCGCACATCCTGGAGAATATAGAGATGCTTCTCCCGGGACATCGCCGCGTACGGAAAATGATGGCGGTGTTCGGCCATACGGCGCTCATGATCCGCGTCCGGCTCCCACCACGGGTGCCATTCCACCGCCTGTGCGACATCCGGATAGCGGTCCATCAGGTCACGGTAGGCGATCCAGCTGTACGGGCTGCGGAAATTGAAATAGAAGCGCGGTGCTTTGCTGCGCTTGGCTGGCACGTCCGTACCCCCTCGCTCGTCCCGTCAGATGATGATGCCGCCGTCGACCTGGAACACCGCGCCGGTCACGTACTCCGCGCCGACCAGGTACGCGACCATGTCGGCGACCTCCTCCGGACGGCCGAAGCGGCGCAGCGGGATGCTTTCCTCCGCTTCCTTCCGGGCCCGGTCGGACAGGTCAGCCGTCATATCGGTCTCGATGAAGCCGGGCGCCACCACATTGGCCCGGATGCCGTACCGGCCGACCTCCTTGGCGAGCGACTTGGTGAAGCCGATGATCCCCGCTTTGGAGGCCGCGTAATTGCTCTGGGTCGCATTGCCGTGGACACCGGCGACCGACGATATGTTGATGACACATCCGGACTTGCGTTTCATCATTCCGAACACCACGGAACGGCACAGGTGGTAGGTGCCGTCGAGGTTGACCTCCAGAACGCCCCGCCACTCCTCGTCCTTCATCAGCAGCAGCGGATTGTCCCGGGTGATCCCGGCGGAGGTGACCGCGACCTCGACCGGGCCGAGCGACTCCTCGGTGAAGGCGACCAGTTCGCGCACCGCTCCCGCGTCGCGGACGTCCGTCCGCCGGCCGATCACCCGCCCGCCGCCGAGCCGCGCCGCCTCCTCCTCCAGCGCGCGGGCGGCGTCCGGGCTGGACCGGTGGCAGAACACCACATCGAATCCGTCCCGGGCCAGCCGCAGCACGGTGGCCCGGCCTATGCCCCGGGAGCCGCCGGAGACCAGCGCCACACGCGGCGCCCGCTCCCCGTCACCGGACGCGCGGCCCGTGTCGTCGGATATTCGGTCGGACATACGGTCGGGTCCTTCTCGGTGGGTGTCGGTCAGCAGGTGTCGGTCAGCGGGGGTCGGTCAGGGGCGGTGCGGCGGCAGGCGGTTGGGCGGCCGGGTCCGGTCGGGTTCCGGGCGCGGGCGGGCCGGCCGCCGGTCCGCCGGTCAGGTCGGAGGCCGGGCGCATGGTCATCGTCAGCCGGCCGACGGTGAGGGCGGTTTCGTCCCCGACCAGGCTCTCGCCCTCGAAGACGAAGGTCTCGCCGACCTGGCGGGCCAGCCGCACATGGTGCTCCACCACATCGCCGGGCACGACCGGGCGGTGGAACTCGGCGTCGGTGATGCCGCCCAGCAGCATCGCCTTGCCCGTGCGCACATCGGGGTTGGGCCGGTCCCAGGCCACCAGCACCCCGGCCACATGGCACCAGGACTCGATGAGCACCGTCCACGGATAGTGGTAGTCCTCCTCGGACGCGGTGTCCGGCATCCCCTCGTACCAGGGCTCGTTGCAGGTGACCGCCTTCAGCCCGCGCGCCCGCTCGCCCGGCACCAGTTCGGTGACCCGGTCCACCAGCAGCATGGGGTAGCGGTGCGGCAGCACCCGCTTGATCTCATCGACCGTGATCATCCGGCGTCCGTTCCTCGGTCCCGGCCGCTCCGGGCCTCCATGTCCCTTCCCATCTCTCCGGCCCTTCCGGTCTCTCCGGTCTCTCCGGCCCTTCCGGTCTGAGTTTTCCGGTCCTCGAAGCGCAGCCTTATCTGCGCGGCGGTCCCGCGCCCGGTGGCCGCCGAGGCCCGGCAGCGCAGGGCGCCGTCCTTGCGCGACCAGACGTATTCGCTGGTCAGCTCGTCTCCGGGGTAGACCGGACTCAGGAAGCGGGAGGACTCGACGGCCGCCAGGACCCAGCGCCCGCCCGGTTCGCGCTCCGGCAGCGTGGCCAGGGCGCCGCGCTGGACGTACTCGACGACACACACCCCGGGGAAGATGGCGAACCCCGGGAAGTGCCCGGCGAACACCTTCTCCGACGCGTCGACCACGGCCACGCACCGGGCGGGCCGCTCACCGGGGACCCCGGGGTCCACGACCTTCACCGTGCCGTCGACCGGTCCCCACCCGGCCGCCGTCATCTCACTTCTCCAGCTTCGAGGCGAGCAGGTCGTGCACCTTCCGGAGCGTGGTGATGTCCTTCATCTCCCGCTCCTCCAGCTTCACCGCGTACTTCTTCTCCAGGACGACCATGACCTCCAGGGCCATCAGGGAGTCCACGCCGAGCGTCTTGACGAAGTCGGCGTCGTCGGTGACGTCCTCCTCGTCCACATCGAGCACATCCGCGACGAAGGTGCGCAGCTCGTCCATGTCCACGGCGGTGGTGGCGTCGGCCATGCGGGGGTCTCCTTCCGTTCTCAGGGGGTGGGGCTCAAGGGGTGGGGCTCAGGGGGTGGGGCTCAGGGGGTTCAGGGGCGGGGTTCAGCGGGGCTCAGCGGGCTCGGGGGCGGTGAGCTTGGCGAGGGCGGCGGCCGACTCGACCGGGACGGTCAGCGCGCCGTCCACGATCCGGCGGATCATGCCGGTCAGCTGGCGTCCGGGGCCCAGCTCCACGAACCGGGCGCAGCCCAGTTCGCCGGCCAGCGTCCGTACGCACTCCTCCCAGCGCACCGGGCTGGTGAGCTGGCTCAGTTCGAGGTCCCGCCAGTGCTCTCCGCTCGCGTACGGGCGGGCGTCCGTATTGGCGACGACCGGGGTGTGCGCGGCGGCGAAGCGCACGGCGGCCAGGGCCTCGCGCAGCTCATCGGCGGCGGCGGCCATCAGCGGGCTGTGGAAGGCGCCGCCGACGGCGAGCCGGATCACCTTGCCCTCGCTCTCGACGGCCAGTCCGGCGAGCCGGTCCACGGCCTCGGCGGTGCCCGAGACCACGATGGCGCCGGGTGCGTTGACGTTGGCGATCCAGACCTGGCCGCCGTCCTCCTGGACCCGGGCGACCAGCGTCCGGACGACCTCGGGGCCGAGCCGCACTACGGCGGCCATGGTGCCGGGCGACCGCTCGGCGCACGCGCGCATGGCCCGGCCGCGGGCGGCGACGAGGCGGGCGGTCTCGGCGAGCGGTACGGCCCCGGCGGCGTACAGCGCGGTGTACTCGCCCAGGCTGTGCCCGGCGCAGGCCACCACCTCACCCAGCAGCCCGGCGGCTTCCGCCTCCCGGTGGGCGAGGACCTCGGTGGTGAAGACGGCGATCTGGGCGAGATCGGTGCGGCGCAGCGTCTCGTCGTCGGCCTTCAGCAGGAGTTCCTCGACGTCGGTGCCGGTGTGCTCCGAGATCTCGGCCACCAGCGGCCAGGACGCGGTGTCCCGCCACGCCTGGCCCATGCCCGCCTTCTGCGCGCCCTGCCCGGGGAAGACCAGCGCCGTACGGGGCGGCTCGTCCCCGGCCGCCGTGCCCGTTGTCCCGATGTCCGTCATCTCATCCAGCTCCTTCGCTCATGGGGTCGGCCGGCCCGTCACCGGATCCGCAGCAGGGCCGCGCCGACCACTCCGTCCCGGTCGACGGTGGTGACCAGTGCGGTATCGCCGGAGGCGATCTCTTCGCGCTCGGCGAGCGCCAGGACGGCGGCGATCTGGAAGGCCGCCGCGGCGGCGCAGGTGTCCCCGACGGTGTCGGCCACCGTGATCCGCGGCGGCTCCGCCCCGCCGAGGGCGTCGGCGAGGGCGGCGCGCTCGGCCGCACCCTCGGCGCCGGGGGCGCCGGAGTCGGCGACGGCGGCCAGCTCGCCGGGGGTCACACCGGTGCGCTCCAGCAGCCTGCCGATCGCCCCGGCGAGCACCGTACGGGCGGCCCGCGCGTCCACGGCGCAGCCGAACTCCAGGCCCACGACCTCGGCGAGCCCCGCGCGCCCGTGCTCGCGCGCCGAGGCACCGGGCTCCAGCAGCCATACGGCCGCGCCTTCCCCGAGCACGGCGGCGCTGTCGGCGCTGTCCTCGTCGGCGCGGGCGTGCCACTCCAGCCAGGCGCGGGCGGAGGAGAACTCCTCGACCGCCCCGCACAGCACGGCGTCCGCCCGTCCGGCCCGCTGCAGCCGCAGGGCGTACTGGAGGGCGAGCAGTCCGGTGGCCCGGCCGCCCGCGATGGTGGTGTTGGGGCCCTTGAGCCCGTGCCAGATGGCGGACTGGCCGGCCGCGCAGTTCATCACGGTGTTGGGGAACCGGGCCGGGTCCACGTAGAAGGGCTTGTCCCCCACCAGCGAGTCCCGGGTGAAGTCCATGATGCTCTGGGCGGATCCGGTGCTGGTGCCCAGCGCGAGACCGGTCCGCTCGTCCACCCCCGCGAGCCGCTCGGCCTCGCCGTCCTCCCGCTCCCCGGTCAGCAGATGGCGGATCGCGGTGACGGCCAGCCCGGTGGCCCGGTCCATGGAGCGGGTGCCCTTGCGGCCGAGGATCTGCCGGATGTGGAAGTCGGGCACCAGGCTCGCCGCACGGAACGGCACCGACCACTCCTCGGGGTCCAGCGGCCGGCCGGCCGAGCGGCCGGACCCCAGGCCCGCGGTGAAGTCGGCCCCGCGCAGTCCCAGGGGCGATACGGCGGTCCAGGCGGAGATGACCGGGGCTGCCCCGCCGGAGGCGTTGACCATGGGTTCGGGTACTCCTTCGGGAGGGGCCGAGGGGCCGTGGGAGGGACGGGTCACAGGAACCACACCTGTTCGTAGGAGGGCCAGCGGGCCGCGAGGCCGTCGCCTTCGATGACGCGTACGCCGGGCAGCAGCCGCTCGGCGGCGGTGCGGCCATACCCGGCCAGGCCGTCCTCCTCGACCAGCACGGTCACCCCGGCGGCCAGCAGCCTCGCCACGGAGGCCGGGGGGTGGGGCAGGGTGTCCAGGGTGCGGTCGCCCAGGCGCAGCGAGGGCCGGGAGCCGGTGTCGAGGGCGTAGCCGACGGCGGGGCCGCGCAGCGCCAGATCGCAGCCGCCGCTCCGCCGGTGCAGATCGGGCACGCAGTACAGCGCGTCCGCGTACTGGGTCTCGATCGAGCCCCGGTACGCCTTCTCCACGATCAGCAGCCAGCGCGCCTGGTCGCCCATGGCTCAGCACACCCCCATGAGCAGGCTCTTGTCCGCCGCGCTCACATGCTCGGCGAAGACGAACGGCGCCCGCTTGCGGACCTGCGGTATCTGGTCGGCGGCGCCGCGCTCCTGGGCGCAGAAGCGGCACACGTACCAGTACAGCCGGTCGGGGTGGCCGGCGATCAGCTCGCGGACCACGCGGGCGGTGGACGGATATTCGCGGCCCAGGTCGGTGTAGTCGCGCGGTTTGGTCTCGCCGAGGGCCGCGCAGGTCAGCCGGGTGGCGTCGCCGCAGGTCCAGATCTGCACCCGGGCGCCCCGGTCGAGCAGCGCCGTCGCCAGCCGCAGCGCCGAGGTGACCAGGTCGGTCTGGTGGGGCGCACCGAAGAGGTTGAGCAGTACATCGGTACGGGGAACGGGCCGGGCCATCAGTGCCACACCGCCCTGACCCGTGGTTCCAGCAGCTTCGCGGCCACGTCGGCCATCTCCACCAGCCGCGCCCGGGGCGTCAGGTCGGCGGCGGGCAGGGCGCGCTGGGCGGCGGAGAAGGTGTCCACCCACAGCTCGCCGCCGTCGCTCAGAAAGGTCTCGATGCCCGGTGCGCTGCCGGGCACGGCGGCGGTCACGCCGTTCTCGACAAGGAACAGCACCACCGCGTGGCCGTCCCTGGCCAGCCGCGCGGCGTCGCCGAGGAACCGCTCGCAGGCGGGTCCGGTCTGCGGCCCGCCCGTCTCGATCAGCAGGTGGTCCGTCATGTCAGCAGCTCACCGCCGTCCACGCCGATCACATTGCCGGTGATCCAGGAGGAGTCGGTGCGCGAGAGCAGCGAGACCGCCTCGGCGACGTCCTCGGGCCGGGTCAGCCGGCGGTGCGGGTTGAGGTCCCGGGCGCGGGCGGCGAGCCGGTCGCTGCCGGGGATGCGCTCCATGGACGGGGTCGGGGTGACCCCGGCGCGCAGCGCGTTGACCGCGATGCCGGAGGGGGCCAGTTCCAGGGCGAGCTGGCGCACGTGGGACTCCAGGGCGGCCTTGGCGGCGGAGACGGCGCCGTAGCTGGGCATCACCCGGGCGCCCCCGGCGCTGGTCATCGCGTACACCTTGGCGCCCTCGCGCAGCAGCCCCGCGGTGAACAGGTCCTGGGTCCAGTAGACGAGGGAGTGCGCCATCACGTCGAGCGTCATGTTCATCTGCCGGGCGGTCAGGCTCTCCTCGCCCGCCGCGCCGACGTACGGCAGCAGCGTGCCGAAGGCGAGGGAGTGCACCACGATCCGGATGCCCTTGCCGCCGGTCAGCTCCTCGAACCGGGGCAGCAGCTCCTCGCGGGTGCGGGCGGAGGCGGCGTTGGCGTTGAAGAAGTGCGCCTCGACGCCGTGGCCGCGCATCTCCTCCCCGGCGACGGCGGCCTTCTCCTGGCCGTCGGTGGTGTCGAAGTGGACGCCCAGGATGTGGACGCCCTCGCGGGCCAGTTCATGGGCGATGGCCAGGCCCATACCGCTGGAGGCGCCCAGGACCAGGCACCAGGATCCTTCGAGTCGCGTGATCATCGGTCGCTCGCTCTCCGCCGTCTCCGCCGGCCGCTCATCGACTGCTCGCTTCCGTTCCGCCGGACCGTCCCGGGCCGTCCCCGGTCCCGCCCGAGGTGGCGTCGGCCCCGCTCCCCGGGTCCGGGACCGGGTCCGGGCCCGGACCCGGGGTCACCAGGCACACGGCGGTGTTCCCCTCGGCCGCCGCGGTGACGAC
>NZ_BBOX01000536.1 GCF_001553455.1 Streptomyces hygroscopicus subsp. hygroscopicus | reverse complement strand
GAGTAAAGGCGGACGCGGGGGCAGATGTGGGGGCGGGCTCCGGCTCGGTTTCGGCCGGTTCCAGGTCCTGCCAGACGCCGTCACGCAGCCGGAACAGGCCGCCGTCGCCCATGCCGAAGAACACCCGCGTACGGCAGGCCGGGTGCGCGGGGAGCAGCAGACAGCGCACCGACGCGGTGTAGTCGGCGGGAGCGAGGCCGCGTTCGGTCGCGTCGGCGCGCAGCCGTCCGTAGGCACGGTCGGTGAGCCGGTGCAGTCCGGAGACGAGCGCGCCGCGGTTGGCGGTGTGGACGTCCTCCGTCAGCCGGGCGCGATTGCGGCCGACCGCCTCGGCGATCCACTCGCACAGCTCACGCGCCGCCCGGTGCGTCCCCGGAGCCGCCCGCTGTCCGCTCGCCACGGCCACCAGGATGAGGGCGCTGTCCCCGGTCCCGAACCGCGCCGCGAGCAGCGCGTCCCGGCGCGGCTCGCCCCGGTAACGGGCCGAGTCGCCGCGCATCGAGGCGGCCCGGAGCGTCAGCGTGCCGTAGCGGGCGCCCTCCAGCACGGTGTCGGGGACCAGGTCCCGGAGATCCTCGGGGTCGGCGACGGGAAGCGTGGTCGGTTCGGCCTCGTACGTGGGCGGCCCGTCGCCGACGTATCCGGCCGCCGCGGACCGCCAGGGCCGGGAGGGGTCGGCTTGGGGGGTGCGGCGCGGTGCTGCGGGCGGCCCGGCATCGCGCGGGGACGTCGGTGGCGCTGAGGGCGGCGGCGGTGTTGCCGGCCTCGGTGGCGGTGGTGGGCTCGGTGGCGGTGTTGCAGGCCTCGGCGGCGGTGGGGGTGTTGCCGACGCCGGTGCCGGGGACGCCGCGCGGCCCGGCGCGGCGCCCGGTTCCGTGCGGCCCGCTACGGCCTCCGGGTCCGCACCGCGCTGCGCACCATCCCGCCCACCATCACGGCCCCGCGTGCCCCCCGGGCCCATGCGGCCCGATACGGCACCCCGGTCCGCTCCGCCCGGCGTAGTCTTCGAGTCCGCGCCCTCCAGTGCGGTCCTCGGGTCCGCGCCACCCGGCGTGGCCCCCGAACCCGCACCACCCGACGGAACACCCGGCTCCGTACGCGACGACGCGACACCGGACCCCGCCGCGCCTGAAGCAGTCCCCGAGCCCACGCCACCCGATGCCGCCCCCGAACCCGCACCACCCGACGCGGCCCCCGAACCCGCACCACCCGACGTGACCCCCGAACCCGAGTCAGCCCACGGAACACCCGGCTCCGTACGCGACGGCACGACACCGGACCCCGCCGCGCGGTCCTGGGAGGGCGGTGCGGCACCGGGCCCCTCGCCGTCGGGAGATCGCCACCCCTGCGGGCCACCTCCCGCGTCGGCGTCCGAGCCCGGTGCGGCACCGCCCTGATCCCCCGCCCGCGGCTCCCAGAGGGCACCTGCGGCCGGTCTGTGA
>NZ_BBOX01000535.1 GCF_001553455.1 Streptomyces hygroscopicus subsp. hygroscopicus | reverse complement strand
CCTGATCCCCCGCCCGCGGCTCCCAGAGGGCACCTGCGGCCGGTCTGTGATAGCCGGTGTCCCGGTCACCGGCGAGCGTGCGGAAGGCCGAATCGAACCGGTCGTCCACGGAGTCCGCGGCCGCCGCGGGCCCCGCGTCGGAACGCCGCGGGTCGTACAACTCGGCCCACCAGTCGTCCTCATGACCGCTTCGGTCGCCCTGCTGGCTCATCCCCACATTGTCCACAGGGAGGCTCCGCGGGAACACCACGCGATGACCGGCGCGAGGCCCGCCCAAGATCCGCTCAAGCCGCCCCTGACGGCGGCCCCGGCGATGAGCCCCGGTGCCCCGAACCGGCCCCCGAACCCCGGACCCCGAACCCCGGACGCCAGGCCCGAAGGCCCAGACCCGGACCCCAGACGCCAGACCGGGCCCGGCCCAGATCCCCAAACCCCGGGCCCCGGACCCCCGAACCCCGGGCCCCGGACCCCCCGAACGCCGGACGCCGGACGCCGGACGCCAGGCCGAACGCCCAGACCCCGACCCGGACGCCAGGCCCGACCCCGGCCCAAATCCCCGAACCCCGAACCCCAATCCCAGACCCCCGAACGCCGAACCCCGGACCCGTACCCCGATACCGGCCCGGCCCCAGTGCCCCCGGACACCCCGGACACCCCCAGCCCCCTCCGGACGTCAGGCCCGGACATCCCAGGCCCCGGACACCACACACCCGAGCACCCCCGAGCGCCCCCGTGAGGGACCGGCCGGGACGGGCGGGGGCGCGCAAGGGGCCGGGAGACGTGGGGGCCGCCACGGGAGCGGTTCCGCGTCCTCAGCCCCGGTACGCCTCCAGGAGGCGCAGCCATACCTCGCTCACCGTGGGGAACGACGGCACCGCATGCCACAGCCGCTCGATCGGGACCTCGCCCGCCACCGCCACCGTCGCCGAGTGGAGCAGTTCGGCGACTCCCGGGCCCACGAAGGTGACACCGATCGGATGGCCCCGGTCCAGGTCGACGACCATACGGGCCCGGCCGCGGTAGCCGTCCCCGTACAGCACCGCGCCCTCGACCTGGCCCATGTCGTAGTCGACGACGCGGATGCTGCGGCCCTCGGCCTCGGCCTGCTCCGCGGTCAGCCCGACCGCGGCGACCTCCGGGTCGGTGAAGACGACCTGCGGTACGGCCGCCTCGTCCGCCGTGGTCGCGTGCGCGCCCCAGCGGTCCGTCTCCAGCAGCGGGACGTCCTGTGCGCGGGCCCCGATCGCCGCGCCCGCGATCCGTGCCTGGTACTTGCCCTGGTGGGTCAGGAGCGCCCGGTGGTTGACGTCGCCCGCCGCGTACAGCCAGCCGCCCGGTACGTCCCGCACCCGGCAGGTCTCGTCGACCGTCAGCCAGCCGCCCGGTTCGAGCCCCACCGTCTCCAGGCCCAGGTCCTCGGTGTGCGGGGTACGTCCGGTGGCGAACAGCACCTCGTCCGCCTCGAGCCGTTCCCCGTTCTCCAGGGTCACCGTGACCGGTCCGGCCGCCCCGCCCGGCCGGGCGACGCCCTTCACCGACGTACCGGTACGGATCTCGACCCCGGCCTCCCGCAGCGTCTCGGCCACCAGCTCGCCCGCGAACGGCTCGATACGGGTCAGCAGCCCGGAGCCGCGCACCAGCACGGTGACGCGGGAGCCGAGGCCGTTCCAGGCCGTGGCCATCTCGGCGGCCACGACACCGCCGCCCACCACGACCAGCCGCTCCGGCACCGTGGCGGAGCTGGTGGCCTCCCGGCTGGTCCAGGGGCGGACCTCGGCGATACCGGGCAGATCGGGCAGCGCGGCCCGGGTACCGGTGCACACGGCCACCGCGTGCCGGGCGGTGAGGACCCGCTCGTCGCCGTCGGAGCCGTCCGGCGGTGTCACCGCGACCCGCTGCGGCCCGGCCAGCCGCCCGTGGCCGCGCACCAAGTCGATACCGGCGGACTCCAGCCAGGTGAGCGCGCCGCCGTCCGTCCAGTTCCCGACCTGCTTGTCGCGGTGGGCGAAGACCTCGGCCGCCGACAGCGGTCCGTCGACCGCCTGCCGCAGTCCCGGGACGCGGCGGGCCTCGGCCCTCGCGAGCACCGGGCGCAGCAACGACTTGCTGGGGACGCAGGCCCAGTACGAACACTCGCCGCCGACCAGCTCACGCTCCACGATCACCGTGGAGAGCCCGGCGGCGCGGGTCCGGTCGGCCAGATTCTCGCCGACCGGACCCGCACCCAGCACGACGACGTCGTATTCGTCCGTGGCCTGGTTCATCGCAACCCGCTCTCTCGCTCCGTATCACCGTCTCGGCGCCATCGTGGCGTCGAGTTACCGCGCACAGCCATCCGAATCGGCGTTTCGGCCGAGCCCTCCGGGCGTAGGCGATGCCGGTCCCGCGCCTGATGCGCAGGGGACCCGGCCGCGCGACAGTGATCGTATGAGTGTTTTCACGGAACCCGAGGTCGGCTATCTCAGATCACAGCGGATCGGCCGACTGGCCACCGTGGACGGGCACGGTCAGCCGCAGGCCAACCCGGTGGGGTTCTTCCTCAACGAGGACGGCACGGTCGACATCGGCGGCTTCGCGATGGGCAGGACGAAGAAGTGGCGCAACACCGAGGCGAATCCGAAGGTGGCGCTGGTCGTCGACAGCGTGGTGAGCGAGCAGCCGTGGATGGTGTGCGGGGTCGAGATCCGCGGGGAGGCGGAGCGGCGCACGGGGCCGCATGACCTCGGCGCCCATATGAGCGACGAGGTCATCCGGATCCACCCGCACTGGGTCTACAGCTGGGGCCTGGAGGACGTGCCCGGCGCCACGAGCAGGACGGTGCCGGCTGACCCGAGCCCGTGAACCGACGCCACGACGGGTGCGCGAGCCGGTCCCGGCCCGGTGAGGCGGCCCGGTCCCGGTGAAGCGGCCCCGCACCGGTGAACCGGCCCCGCGCCGGTGGCCCCGGACCCGGCCCCGCTGAGGCGACCCCGACCCCAGTGAGGCGGCCCCGGCCCCGGTGAACCGGCCTCGCGGCGGTGAGGCGGCCCCGCGGCGGTGAGGCGGCCCCGAGCCGGTGAGGCGGCTCCGACCCCAGTGAGGCCGCCCCGGTCCCGATGAGGTGGCCCCGGCCCCGCTGAGGCGACCCCGGCCCCAGTGAGGCGACCCCGGCCCCGGTCAACCGGCCTCGCACCGGTGAGGCGGTCCCGAGCCGGTGGCCCCTGCCCCGGCCCGGTGAGGTGACCCCGCACCGGTGAACCGGCCCTGCACCGGTTGTCCCGGTCCCGGCCCGGTGAGGCGGTCCCGGCCCCGGTGAGGTGGCCCCGGTCCAGGCC
>NZ_BBOX01000534.1 GCF_001553455.1 Streptomyces hygroscopicus subsp. hygroscopicus | reverse complement strand
CCCCGCCGGTGAGGCGGCCCCGGTCCCGATGAGGCCGCCCCGGCCCCGGTGAGGCGGTCCCGGCCCCGGTGAGGTGGTCCGTGCCCGGTCCTCCTGCCCGTGCCCGGCCGGGCCGCGTCCACACTCGGCCGCGTACATACCCGGCTGCCCGGCCGCCCGGCCGCGTCCACGCCCCACGCCCGCCGCCCGGCCGGGGGCTCGCCCGGCCGGGCCGCGCGAGCCCCCGCGCGCACCGTTACGGCTTGCGCATCGGCCCCCGCTTGCGCTCCATCATGTGGCGGCCGAGCGCCTGCCGCTGTTTCCAGTCCCGCCGCATCTCGGACCGCAGCCGCGCGTCCGTACGGGCCGCGAGCCGCTCGTTCTCCCGCAGCAGTTTGCGGTAGCTCGCCAGCCGCCGTTCCGGGAGCGAGCCCTCGTCGATCGCGGCGAGTACCGCGCACCCGGGTTCCGACCGGTGCGCGCAGTCGGGGAAGCGGCACCGCTCGGCCAGTTCCTCGATCTCGGCGAACGCCTGCGCGACTCCGCCCTCGGCGTCCCACAGCCCCACCCCGCGCAGCCCCGGGGTGTCGATCAGCACCCCGCCCGAGGGCAGGGGCAGCAGATCGCGGGTGGTCGTGGTGTGACGGCCCTTGCCGTCGCTGTCGCGGATCGCCCGTACGTCCTGGACGGCCTCGCCCACCAGGGCGTTCGCCAAGGTCGACTTGCCCGCGCCGGACTGGCCGAGCAGCACGGAGGTGCCGGTGGCCAGCAGGGCGCCGAGCGCCTCCAGCCCCTCCCCCGTCGCGGCGCTCACCGGCAGCACCCGCACACCGGGCGCCGCCGCCTCGGTGTCGGACACCAGACCGGCCAGGGTGGCGGGATCGGGCACCAGATCGGCCTTGGTGAGGACGAGCAGCGGCTGAGCACCGCTCTCCCAGGCCAGCGCGGTGAACCGCTCGACCCGCCCCAGGTCCAGCTCGGCGGCGAGGGAGACGGCGATGACGGCGTGGTCGGCGTTGGCCGCCAGGACCTGGCCGTCCGAGCGCTTCGAGGAAGTGGACCGCACGAGGGCGGTACGGCGCGGCAGCAGCGTACGGACATGGCGCGGATCGCCCTCGGCGTCCACGGCGGCCCAGTCGCCGGTGCACACGATCCGCATCGGATCGCGCGGTGTCACCAGCTCGGTGTCCGCCCGTACCGTGCCCAGGGGGGTGGCGACATCGCAGAGGCCGCGGTCCACCCGGATCACCCGGCCGGGCATCAGGCCCTGGTCGGCATACGGGGCGAACGCGGCCTCCCAGCCGTCGTCCCAGCCATAGGCGGTGAGGGCGTGCGGAGACGCGGGGTCAGGGGAAGTGGGGAACACGGAGGAAACCCTTCGAAGGGCGGCCTCCGAGGAGGTGTCAGCCGGAGACCGCAGGGGTGGAAATGAGGAACGTCTGAACGCGAGCGGCGCTCGCCACCGTGACCGTCATCAATGTCCTCACCCCCTGCTTCCTCAACGCGCCAACACGGAACGGCAGAACCGTAGCCCACCCCGGTGCGCGGCGCCATCGATTTCCGCGTGCCGCGGGCCCGGCTGGGGGCCACGATCCGCAGCGGGCCCGACGGGGGCCACAATCCGCCGCGGGCCCGGCTGAGGGCCACGATCGCGCCGCGGGCCCTGCCGGAGCGGTGTCGTCCGGTCCTGGCCCCTGGGCACCGGTCCGGACGGACGCGCTGGCCTGGCGCCCCAGCACGGTGTGCGGCCTCCTACGGCTGCCGGTGCGCGGCCTCCCGCGGCTGCCGGAGCGCTTCACCCCGGCCAGGCAGGGCGGCGCCTCAGCGCACCGGGTGGTCGTCGTCCGCCGTGGTGTCGTCCGCGGCGGGGACGTCGCCCGTGGCACCGGCCGCGCCGTCCGCCGCGGACCGCACCTCCGGGCGCCTCGGCCCCTGCCGCGGCGTCCGGTGCTCCCCGGGCGCCGCACCCGGCGGCTTGCCGTCCGCTCTCCCCGCGGACGGCCCGGCGGACGTGCCGGAGGGCGGCCCGGCGGACGGCCCTGCGGACGTGCCGGACGACGGCCCGGCAGACGGCCCGGCGGGCGGCCCAGCAGACGGGCCGGCGGATTTCTCCGAGGGCTTCCCCCGGGCCCGGTCCGACGGCGACAGCTGTTGCCCCGGCTTCCCGGCGGCCTTCTCCCCCGCCTCGCGCCTGGCGTGCAGCCGGGAGCGTACGTCGGCGTGCGGCAGGAACTGGGCCCAGCGCTCGGGGAACTCCGACGGCGGGGTGATCTCCGCCGCGCCGTCGTCCGCCGTGCGCTGGTCCTTCGCCCGCAGCCGGGCCGCCTCCTCCCGGGCGCGGGCGGCGGCCTCCGCGCGCCCGGCGGCCGTGGCCACCGACGGCCAGACCCGGTCGATCGCGGCATTGACCGCGGCCCCGACCAGCACCGCGAAGGCGGACACCCCGATCCACAGCAGTACGGCGACGGGCGCGGCCAGCGAACCGTAGATCGTCGGGCCCTCGACCGTGTGGATCAGGTAGATCCGCAGCAGGAAGCTGCCCAGCACCCACATCGCGAGGGCCACCAGCGCCCCGGGGATGTCCTCGCGCCACGGTGAGCGCACCGGCACGGACACGTGGTAGAGCGTGGTGAGGAAGGCGACGGACAGCACGAGCACCACGGGCCAGTACAGCACCCGTACCAGCTCGCTGCTGGACGGCAGCAGGTTCACCACCGCCTCCGGCCCGACGACCATCAGCGGCAGCGCCACCGCCCCGGCCACGAGCGCCACCAGGTAGAGCAGGAAGGACAGCAGCCGGGTCCTGACGATCCCGCGCCGCCCCTCCAGCCCGTACATGATGGTGATGGTGTCCACGAACACGTTCACCGCGCGGGAGCCGGACCACAGGGCGATGGCGAAGCCGAGCGAGATGACATCGGGGCGGCCGCCCTCGATGACATCGTCCAGCAGCGGCCGGGCGATCTCCTTCACGCCCCGGTCGGACAGGACGGTCGCGGAGGCGTCGAGGATGTTCTGCCGGATGGTGGCCACCGTGTCGGTGTTGCTCCACGCGTCGAAGTAGCCGAGCAGCCCGATCAGGCCGAGCAGCAGCGGGGGCAGCGACAGCAGGGTGAAGAAGGCCGCCTCGGCGGCGAGCCCGGTGACCCGGTACTCCATGCAGGAGTCGACGGTGTCCTTCAGCAGCAGCCAGGCCATCCGGCGCTTGGACACATTGCGGTACAGGGCTCGGGCCTTGTGGAGCCGGCCGGACGGCTTCGGTGTTTCTTTCGCTGGCTGCACCTTCTCACCGTATCGGGGGTTTTCCCCGCCGCTCACCCGGTGACCAGGCCGAACCGTCGCAAAAGGCGTCGGCGGAGGGGAATGCCGCGCCGACTCGGCACCACCCTCCGCCCGCCGGGCCCACTGTCCGTGCCGGGACGGCCGTACGCAAAGGTTGCGCCGCGTTGCAGCCGTCCGGACGGCCGGTGGGGGCTCGCCACCGCGGGTCAGCAGCCTCCGCAGTTGTAGTACGTCACGTCCCAGTGGTTGCTCTCGCGGGCGTAGATGTTGCCCGAACCGGACTTGTACTGCTGGGCACCGTCACCGGGACGCGGGCCGATGTTGCTGAAGGTGCCGGTGATGTAGTTGCTGAGGCAGCTGGTGGGGCTGAAGTCGAGCTTGTAGCCGTTCCAGTGGCTGTACGTACCGGAGGCGTGTCCGGTCTCGGTGCCGCCGGTGATGGTGAGCGCGCAGCCGCTGGCCTGCTTCAGGGTGCCGGCCCCCTGCACGGTGGTCAGGTTGATCTGCTCGAACGACGTACAGGTGGGGGTGTTGCGGTCCGAGCAGCCGCCGCTAGAGG
>NZ_BBOX01000533.1 GCF_001553455.1 Streptomyces hygroscopicus subsp. hygroscopicus | reverse complement strand
CCAGCGCTCCCGGGCTCGCCGGCTCCTCGGGCAGCGCCGTACGGCTCGGGTGGCGGGCCGGGACGTGGGGCTCGCAGGCGCGGAGCGCGCCGGGCAGCTCGGCCGCGGGCCGCGCGGTTCTCGGGGCGTCCGATAAGAGCGCCCCGTCCTCGCGCCGGGTGGCCGGGGCGCGGTCGCCGCCCGGCGGCCGGCTCCCGGCCGGCGGAACCGCCGCGTTCACCAGCCGGGCGCTTCCGATCACATCCGCGGCGAGCGTACGGAACAGCTCGCGCCGCCGCACCCCGCGCGCCGCCGCCACCGCCCGCTCGGCGCCGTCGGCGCGCCCCACCGCGGCCAGCACCTCCTGCTCCAGCTGGGCCCGGCCGCGCGGGCGCAGCCCCTCCCGGTCGCCCAGCAGGGTGACCGCCTCGGGGGCGCGCAGCAGCAGATCGGGGGCGAGCCGACCGGCGGAGAGCACCCGTGCCAGGTTCTCCGCGGCGGCGCCCTCGTCGCGCAGCAGCCGCAGGTACCCGGGCGTCCGGCCCAGCGCATCGGAGACCTTGCGGAAGCCCAGCAGCCCGGCGTCCGGGTCGGCGGAGTCGGCGAACCAGCCCAGCAGCACCGGCAGCAGCGTCCGCTGGATCGCCGCCTTACGGCTCACCCCGGACGCCAGGGCCTCCACATGGCGCAGGGCGGCGGCCGGGTCCGCGTAGCCCAGCGTCTTCAACCGCCGGCCCGCGGCCTGCGCGCTCAACCGGGTCCCGGCCGGGCCCGGCCGGGCCACCGCGTCCAGCAGCGGCCGGTAGAACAGCCTCACGTGCAGCTGCCGTACCTCGCGTGTGCACCGCCGCCACATCGTCTCCAGCTCGCTCACCGGTTCGGTGCGGCGGTCCCAGCCGTAGAGGGCGCCGAGTGACCGCCCCAGCCGCCGCAGATCCGCCTCGCCCTCCGGTACGAGACGGGTGCGGCGCAGCCGGTGGAGCTGGATGCGCTGCTCCATCGAGCGCAGGAAGCGGTACGCGGCGTCCAGCGCGGCCGCGTCCGAAGGGGCCACGTAGCCGCCCGCGGCCAGCGCCGCGAGCGCGTCCAGCGTGGTGCCGCCGCGCAGCGACTCGTCGGACCGCCCGTGCACCAACTGCAGCAGCTGCACGGCGAACTCGACGTCGCGCAGGCCCCCCGGGCCCAGCTCGAGCCCGGCCTCGGCGGCGGGGATGTTCCCGGCCACCCGGCGGCGCAGCTGCCGCACCTCGGGCACGAAGTTCTCGCGCTCGGCGGCCTGCCAGACCATCGGCGCGAGGGCGTCCACGTACGCCTGGCCGAGCGCGCCGTCGCCCGCGACCGGACGGGCCTTCAGCAGCGCCTGGAACTCCCAGGCCCCGGCCCGGCGCTGGTAGTACGCCAGGTGGCCGGAGAGGGTCCGCACCAGCGGGCCGTCGCGCCCCTCGGGGCGGAGACCGGCGTCGACTGGCCAGATGGTGCCCTCGACCGTGACGTCCGAGCAGATCCGCATCATCTCGGAGGCCAGCCGGGTGGCCGCCCGCATCGCCTCGGGCTCCTCCGTCCCGTCCACGGCCTCGGCGACGAAGACGACGTCCACGTTCGATGCGTAGTTCAGCTCGCGCCCGCCGCACTCGCCCGTCCCGATCACCGCCAGCCGGCAGGCCGCGGCGTCCTCGGGCCGCTCCGCGGCGGCGATCTTCAAGGCGGTGCGCAGCGTCGCGGTCGCCAGGTCGGTCAGTTCGGCGGCGGTGCGGGAGACATCGGCGGTGCCGCACACATCGCGGGCCGCGATCGCCAACAGCGCCCGGCGGTACGCCACCCGCAGCGCGTCCGACCGCGGCAGCCCCGCCCCCGCCTCGCCCCGGACCCCGTCGGCCAGCGCCTTCTCGACGTCGGAGAGGGTCGGGCGCGGGTCCGCCGCCCCGTACGTCATCAGCGCCCGCCAGTGCCGCGGATGCCGGGCCAGATGGTCGCCCAGCGCCTCGGAGGCACCGAGCACCCCGAGCAGCCGGTCACGCAGCGGCTCGGCGGTGACGAGGATGTCCAGCAGCGCCTGCCGCGAGTCGGCGCGCTCCGTGCCGTCCCGGTCCTCCGGGACGTCCGCGAGCGCCTCGACCAGCCGCACCAGTCCGCGCAGCGCCAGATCGGGGTCGGGGGTCGCCGCGAGCCCGTCCAGCAGCGCCGGATGGCTGCGCACCCCGGCCAGCTCCGGCGCGTCCAGCAGCCGCTGGGCCGTCGAGGGGTCGGTGAAACCGTGCCGCAGCAGCCGGGCCACGTCACTGCTCCTGCGCCCCTGCGGTAGGGCCATGCGCACCGCCTCCGTCCCTGAACTGCATTCCCGCCCTGCCATGGTCGAGGCCCGCCGACGAGCCCGCGCGAACGTCATGAAGAAACCCACCAGATCATTTCCAGGAACAACGGTCACTTACTGCTGCGCTCGCCGCACCGACCAGGCCGCGTCGAGCCATCACGGAATCCCGTTATCGCAAATGCTTCTCGTGTCGGGTGGGCCGGACGGAACGTTTTCACGGGGCCATCCGGCCCTTTGTGCCCGGCGCCCCGGCGATCGCCGCGCCCCGCCTTTGCCCGCTCGGCAGAAACGAGACGTCCGATGACCTCGCGATCTTCTCCATCGCATCCTCTTGTTGATTTTGCGGCGAGCGTTTTCCGTTCTCCGCCGCGCCAGGTGGAACGCTTGAATCCGGCGGCAAAAACGTAGAAGGGTCCGTCGATGCCGGTCAAGGCCGAGGCGATAAAACGTTGACGGATACATTGATGTGCGAATGCGGACAAAATGGATTCACTTAACGCCGCATCCGTGAAGTTTTAGACAGCGCTTTTGACTGCGACTTCCGGGACTTCCACAGCGGCTCTTTTAATCAATATTCACCAATTATTTAGCCTTGTTTTAATTCATCACGGAAGGGGCAGCGAGTTCCGGTCCGGCTGTCCGCATTGGTTCCCCGCGAGCGGTAAAGGGATTCCCACCGCGGTAAAGGGATTCCCATCGCCGCGATCGCGCCGGTCCAGGTCCGACGGGGTGCGGACCGACGGGTTGGCCGGAAAGCGAGGTGCCAGACATGGCGCGATGTGAACGTGTCGCCGACAGATCCCGAAGGGGCCGTCCTTTCCCTGGCGGGCGAGGATGACACCGCCGTACCCGAACCGCGCCGGCCACTCGGCTCCGGCGGCCCCCAGGGCCCGTTCCGGCCACCGGTTCGCCCGCCGGAACGCGCGGCACACCGGTTTCCGGGGCGCGGTCCTCACGTGGCGGCCCGCGGTGTGCGCCGCGGTGGCGCGACTCCTGTCCTCTCCTGTCTTCGGTCTCCGGTGCGTCGGCGCCTGACCGGCCCCGGGCGTCGCCGGGGCCGGTCAGGCGCCGACGGCTTCCAGCAGGAGATGCAGGTCGTGGGCGGCTTCGGCGGTGGACAGGGCCGCGGTGGCCAGGACGGCGGCTGTCGCGGCGGCCAGGACGGGATGACGGCCGAACGGAGGAGCCAGCAGGGCGGCGACGCGGCGGGGCACGGGCCCGGCGGTGGCGAGCGGGGTGCGGCGGCCGAGAATCGCCAGGGCGGCGCCCGGGGCGCGGACACCGGGAGCGTGGTGGGCGGCGAGGACGGCCTTGCCGACGGTGCGGGCGACCCGTTCGCGGTCGCCGGTGGCGGCGGCCGCGTTCTCGTCGGCCCACCGTTCGATGGTGTACGTCACGGCCGTGGCGAGGGGGCGCAGCAGGGGGTTGGCGGCGGCGCCGAGCTGCGCCAGGGCGACGAAGGCGTAGTGGTGTGCGGTGAGGTGGGCGCGTTCGTGGGCGAGCAGGATCCGGCGCTCGGTTTCGTCCAGGGTGGCCAGCATGCCGGTGGAGACGACGACGCGGCCGGGCAGGCCGGGGATCGCGAAGGCATCGGGGGCCTCGTCCTCGACCACGACCAGACCGTCCTTCGCGGGCATGCACTCCGCTTCCAGGATGGCGGCGGTCAGGGTGCGGGCGCGCCGCCAGAGCATGCGGGCGGCCATGAGGACGGCGGCGCCGAGCAGGAGGCCGGCGATCAGGGCGACGGACAGTTCGGCCGGGTCGTCGCGCTGCGCGGTGTGGGCCGACCAGTGACCGAGGGCGGCCAGCTGGGGTACGCGGATCAGTCCGGTGACGGCCAGCAGGCCCAGGGAGATGGTGGTCGCCGCGCCCAGCACCAGGGCCGACGCGGTGAGCAGCCAGGTCGCCAGGCGGGGTTCGCACCGCTCCGCCAGGGGGCGTGCGCCGAGGGGGGCGAGCAGGGAGAGCAGCAGCGGGACGTAGACGGCGATGCGCATCCGGGCGGCCTCTTCCCTACTGGCCGGGGTCGAGCAGTTGGCGCAGCAGGTCCGCGTCGGTGGTGGACAGGCCGTCGGCGAAGCGGGCGAGGACGTCCTGGCGGTCCGCCCGCTCTTCCAGGACCGATCGCATGCGGCGGGCGGCGAAACCGGGGTCGTCGGTCACGGGGGCGTAGGCGTAGGCCCGGCCGCGCGGGGTGCGGGTGAGCAGTTGCTTGGCGTGCATGCGGGTGAGGATCGTCACCACGCTGTTGTAGGCCAGCTCGTTGCCGAGGCGTTCGGTGACCTCCCGAGGGGTCAGCGCGCCGTCGGCCCGCTGCAGCAGTTCGAGGATTTCGGCCTCGCGTGCACCGTTGGGCCGCTTGGGGCCGTGTCCTGGCGTGCGGGTGCCCATGGGTTTGGTGTCCCTTTCCGTATCTCCTACACTCGTGTAGGACTCCTACACCGGTGTAAAAGCCGCTGTCTCCCAAGTGTGCCATGCGCACGTGCCGGGGCAGAACTCTGCCCTGGGCGCGCACGGCCGGAAAGGACCTGCGGTGCCTTTGGCCCTCAATCCGCTGGACGCCGCCCAACTGCTGACAGCGTTCGGCACGGCGGGGCTCTTTCTGGTGCTGTTCGCCGAGACCGGGCTGCTGATCGGCTTCTTCCTGCCCGGCGACTCCCTGCTGTTCACCGCCGGCGTGCTGTGCACGTCCTCGGGCGGTGGTGTCCACCTGTCGCTGCCCGGTGTGCTGCTGGCCACCACGGCCGGGGCGCTGCTCGGCGCCCAGACCGGCCATCTGATCGGCCGCCGCGCCGGGCGGGCCCTGCTGGGCCGTACCCGCGGCCGGCATCTGAGAGACGGCGTGCGGCGCGCGGAGCGGCTGCTCGCCCGCTACGGCCACGGCAAGGCGATCGTGCTGGCCCGCTTCGTCCCGGTGGTGCGGACCGTGCTCAACCCGCTCGCCGGGATGGCCGGCGTGCCCGTCCGCACCTTCGCGCTGTGGCAGGTGGCCGGAGGCGTGGTGTGGACGGTGGGCCTGGTGCTCGGCGGCTACGCCCTGGGCGCGAGCGTCCCGAACATCGACCGCTATCTGCTCCCCCTGGTCGCGGTGATCGTCGCCGTCTCCCTGCTGCCGCCGGCCCTGGAAGTGCTCCGGTCCCGCCGGCGCCGCACGACCGCGGAACCGACCACGGGGAGCGCCGAGTGAGGAGCTCATCCCCGATCCGCGACGGGTCCGCGATCGGCAGCACGATCCGCACCACGCCCAACCTCGCCACCGCGCCCGCCGCCCGGCACGAGGTGACGGCCTCGCCGAGGCCGCGCCACCGCGCCCGCCCGCGGTGCGGCATCGAGCCACGGGGGACGGTGGCGCCCTGGCCGACCCGCGCCCGGACGCCGCCGCAGCAGCCGACCCGCCGCCGCACCGGCCGGCCGGAGTCTTCCTCACCGCCGGGAAG
>NZ_BBOX01000532.1 GCF_001553455.1 Streptomyces hygroscopicus subsp. hygroscopicus | reverse complement strand
ACCCTGGCCCGCGTGCGCGGCTGATCCTCTCCCACCGACACCCCGCGGCCATACCGCATACCGCGCCGTTCCGCTGCGGACCCGGCCCGCTTTCGCCATCACAGAAACGGATTCCAGATGAGCGCCATCAGCATCGGCCAGGCGGCCGTCCTCGGCATCGTCGAAGGCATCACGGAGTTCCTCCCCGTCTCCTCCACCGGCCACCTGAAGATCACCGAAGGGCTGATGGGCATCCCGGTCGACAACGCCTCCGTGGTCGGCTTCACCGCCGTCATCCAGGTCGGCGCGATCGCCGCCGTACTGGTGTACTTCTTCACCGACATCGTGCGGATCGTCTCCGCCTGGGGCCGCGGACTCGTCCACCGCGAACAGCGGTACCACCACGACTACAAGTTCGCCTGGTGGGTCATCTGCGCCACCGTCCCGATCGTGATCGTGGGGCTGGCCGCGAAGCCGCTCGTCGAAGGCCCCCTCGCATCCCTGTGGGTGGTCGCCGGCTCCCTCGTCGCCGGGTCCGGGGTGATGTGGGCGGCCGACCAGATGGGCCGCCACAAGCGCGGCGAGGACGACACCTCCTTCAAGGACGCCATGCTGGTCGGCTGCTCGCAGATCCTCGCGCTGCTCTTCCCCGGCTTCTCACGCTCCGGCGCCACCATGTCCACCGCGCTCATCCTCGACCTGGACCGCGTGGCCGCCACCCGCCTGTCCTTCTTCCTCGGCATTCCGGCGCTGACCGGCGCGGGCCTGTACGAGCTGAAGGACGCCGTCGGCGCCGGAGTCGGCGCCGGCCCGCTCGTCGTCGGCACCGCTGTCTCCTTCGTGGTCGCCTACGCCTCGATCGCCTGGCTGCTGAAGTTCGTCGCCAAGCACTCCTTCAACGCCTTCGTCATCTACCGCGTGGCCGTCGGCGTGCTGCTGTTCGGTCTGCTGGGTACCGGGGTGCTCACCGCATGACCACTTCGCGCACCGTCATCCGACCGCCCCGCCGGAGGTGGTGGCCGGCGCTGGTCGCCCTCGCCTACGCGGCGGCCCAACTCGCCCTCGTCGTACCGCACCTGGGGCTCGGCTGGGACGAGACGGTGTACCTCTCCCAGGTCGATCCGCACCGCCCGGCGGCGTACTTCAGCGCCCCGCGCTCACGCGGCATCAGCCTTCTGGCCGCCCCGGTCCTCGCCGTCACCGACTCCACCACCGTCCTGCGGACCGTGCTGGCGCTGGCGTCCGCCGCCGCCCTGTACGCCGCCTACCGCGTCTGGCAGCCGCTGCTGGGCCCCGGGCGGACCGCGCTGGCCGCGCTGCTGTTCGCCGGCCTGTGGACCACCGTGCTCTACGGGCCGCAGGCCATGCCCAACCTGTGGGTGGCGCTGTCCGCGGTGGCGGCGACCGGCTGGTTCCTGCGCGCCCCGCTCCCCCGTACGCGGCGACGCGCCCTGCTCGGCCTGGGCGCCATGGTCGCGGCCGGCACCTGCTTCCGCTTCTCCGACGGCGTGTGGCTCGCCCTGCCCCTGCTCGCGGCGTGCGCGGTCGTCCCGGCCTGGCGACGCCCCGCGCCCGCGCTCGCCGTGGTCGGCGGGCTCGCCGTGGGCAGCGCCGAGTGGATCGCGGAGGCATACGCCCGCTGGGGCGGGGTCGGCGCCCGGCTGCACGCCTCCAGCGCCACCGAGGGTGGCATGGGCGCGCACTGGGCGGGCGGCATGGCGTGGCGCAGCCTCAACGGCCCCCTGCTCTGCCGCCCCTGCCACGTGCGGCTCGGCCACCCCGAGCTGACCCTGTGGTGGCTGGCCCTGCCCGCGCTCGTCCTCATCGCCTGCGTGCTGGCCCAGCGCACCCGGCGCGCCGGGGTCATCGTGCTGCCCATCGCCTGCGCCGCTGCCCTGAGCATCCCGTACCTGCTGCTCATCGACTACTCCGCACCGCGTTTCCTGCTGCCCGCCTACGCCCTGCTCTCCCTCCCCCTCGCTACCGTGGCCGCACACTGCGCACGGGCCGTCCGCCCGCCCCGCCTACGTGTCCTGGCCGCCGGGTCGGCGGCCGTACTGCTCGCCCTGCACCTGTCCGCGCAGGTCCAGGTACTCCACCACAACACCGCCGACGCCCGCGTCACCGCCGACCGCTACCGCACCGCCGCCCACGACCTGCGCCGCCTCGGGCTCACCCCGCCCTGCCTGGTCAGCGGCGCACACGCGCCGCCCATCGGCTACTACGCCGGCTGCGCATCGGCGAACGTCGGCGGCAACAACCGCGACACCACCACGCACACCCTGCTGCGCCGCGCCGCCCGCGAACCCGCCGCCGCCCTCGCCAGGACCCGCTCCGGTCCGCCCCGCTACGCCCGCACCTGGACTGCGCACCGCCTGCCGGGCACCGGACTCACGGCCTATGTGCACTCCCGACTACCATCGCCGGTGTAACACCCGCTACGTCCGAAGATGTGCCGAGCGCAGAACCCGCGATCCGATGGCTCCTCCCCGTGGTCGAACCACCCGCCGGGCCGTCCCGGCCCCGGGCGGCGGTCCGGCGCGAGCCGCACGGGCCAGGCGCGCTCCCGCTCGGCCAGGGCGGGTGGGCCGTACCCGCGCTTCCGGGCATCCCCGACGGCACCGCCCGCGCGATCACGCCGGCCGGGCAGGCCGAAGGACGGGCCGTCTCCCCGAACCCCTCCGCACGCGGGGCGCGGGACGCCGCCCGCCTCCCGGCGCTGTCCCCCGCCGCCCGCGAGGACCACGCCGAACGCGTGCCCGCCGCCCCGCACCGGATTCCGGAGCGGAAGCGGTGAGCGCCCCGACCGGCACACGGACCGCGCCGGCCCGGCGGAGGGGGCCGCCGCACGCGGCCGGGTTCACCAGCGCCCCCGGCGCGCACGGCAGCGCCACCG
>NZ_BBOX01000531.1 GCF_001553455.1 Streptomyces hygroscopicus subsp. hygroscopicus | reverse complement strand
GACCGGGGCGCTCGCCGGGCCGCAGGCCGGGCCGTCCGGCGGCACGGTGCCGCCTCCGCCGCCCCGCCGGCGGCTACATCGCCCGGAAGTCCCTGATCGCGAAGCGGGGGGCGCGGCGGGGCGGGGTGCGGCCGGACAGGAGGATCAGCCGTGCCGCGCGGTGGCGCTGTCCCGCGTAGGGGGCCAGGAGTTCGAGCATCGCCTCGTCATCCGCGCCGCGCTCTCCGGTGAGCGCGTAGCCGACGATGCGTGGCAGATGCAGATCGCCGACCGTGATCGCGTCCGGGGTGCCATTGCTGCGCTGCAAGGTCTCCGCCGCCGTCCAGGGCCCGATGCCCGGGATCAGCCGCAGCCGGGCGGAGGCGGCGGCCAGGTCCATGGACGCGGCCTCCTCCAGCCGCCGGGCGACGCGGACGGCCCGCAGGATCGTCGAGGAGCGCTTGCCGTCCACGCCCGCGCGGTGCCACTCCCATGAGGGGATCAGCGCCCAGGCCCGTGGATCGGGCATCACCCGCATCCGCGTCGGCATCCGCTCGGCCGGACCGGGCGCGGGTTCGCCGTGGCGCTGGAGCAGCAGCCGCCAGGCGCGGTACGCCTCGGTGCTGGTGACCTTCTGTTCCAGGATCGAGGGGATCAGGGATTCGAGGACCAGTCCGGTGCGGATGAGCCGGAGGCCGGGGTGGCGGCGGTGGGCCTCGTGGACGAGCCGGTGGCGCGGTACGAAGACGGACGGGTCGTCGTCCGCCCCGAGGAGGGCGGGCAGCCCGTCCAGCAGCCACTCCGCACCCGGTCCCCAGGCCCGGCCCTCGATCCGCGCACCCACGTGCGCGATCCGTAGGGTCCCGGGCCCGGCCGGCGTCCGGCTCGCCCGCCAGTACGCGCCGTCCGCGCCGACCTGGAACGCGGGGTCCCCCGGCCCTCGCCGCAGCACCCCGAGGTTACGCGCGAGGTCGTAGGGGCCCGACGGGCTCCAGGTACGTCTGACACACACGCCGCCACCCTACGATGCACCCGAGTGCACCCCAGCGACCTCCCCGCGCAACGCGCGCCCCCCGGGCCCCGCGCACACGACCTCTCCGCACAACCCCCGGCCCCTACCGCACCACCACGAACTCCTCCACCCCGCGCCCCGGCCGTGCCGCCGGCTCGGCCGCCGCGTGGCCCACCGCCACCGTACCCATCGGGTCCCAGTCGTCCGGCAGGCCCAGCACCTCACGCACCACCGGGCGGCAGAACATCGTGGACGACACCCACGCCGACCCCAGCCGCTCACCCGCCAGCGCGACCAGCAGGTTCTGCACCCCGGCCCCCGCCGCGACCACGAACATCTCGCGCTCCGCCGTGTTCCGCCGCGGGTCGGGGTAGGCGTGGGCGCCGTCGGCGACCAGGCACGGGACCACCAGATACGGCGCCGTGCGCAGCACGTCCCCGCGCCGCACCCGCTTGGCGATGCTCTCCTCGGAGAAGCCGTCCCCGCGCAGATCGGTGATCCAGGCGTCCCGCATCGCGTCCAGCAGCCGCGTCCGCGACTCCTCCGACTCCAGCAGGACGAAGCGCCAGGGCGTCGTGTGGTGCGGGGCCGGCGCGGTGACGGCGGCGGCGACCGCGCGTCGCACCGCAGCGCCGTCCACCGGCTCGTCGGTGAACTCCCGGACCGTACGGCGCAGCGTCACCGCCTCCCGGACGGCCTCGGAGGTGCCCAGCCGGAACATGTCGTCCGCGGCGCCGCGCACCAGGGCGCGCGCCCCCTCGTCGGCCGGCTCCTGGGACGTCACCGCCTGCGGCAGCCCCCGCACCACGGCCACCGGCAGCCCCTCGGCCTTGCCCTTGACCAGGTCGCCCGCGGCGGCCAGCTCGTCCGCGGTGGCGACGATGGTCGCGCTCAGCGCGTTCCCGTACGCGTCGACTCCGCCTCGCAGATCGTCCAGGACCCGCACTCCGGCGGCCCCGATGGCGACATCGGTGACCCCGGTCCGCCACGGTCGCCCGAAGGTGTCGGTGACGATGACGCCGACCTCCACGCCGAGCGCGTCCCGCAGCCCGGACCGGATCGCCCGCGCCGAGGCGTCGGGGTCTTCGGGGAGCAACAGGACCGTTCCGGAGGGGGTGTTGGAGGCGTCGACCCCGGCGGCGGCCATGACCAGTCCGTGGCGCGTCTCGACGATCCGGGTACGGCCGCGCCGGGCCACGACCCGCACCGTCTCGGCGTCTATGGCCGCCTCACGGTCGGTGGCCTCGACGATCCGCCCCTCCGCCTTGCTGACGATCTTGGAGGTGACCAGCAGCACATCGCCGTGCGCGAGCCCCGGCAGACCGTCGGAGGTCGCCGCGTCGGCGATGAGCTTGGCGAGGTCGTCTCCGGGCCGCACCTCGGGCACGCCGGGCAGGGCCCACACCTGGTACGACGGCGGCGCGCTCATCCCCGCACCTCTTCCGCCAGCGCCAGCGCCTCGGCCGCCATCGCCGCCGTGGCCTGGAGGTCCGTCATCATCAGCGGGATCGCCCGGCAGCGGATCCCGGCGGCCTCGACCTCCTCCACCGCGCCCGCGTCCACCGTGTCGACGAGCCAGCCGTCGAGCAGCCCGGAGCCGTAGTGCTTGGCGACGGCCGCGGCGGTGGACTCGACGCCGACGGCGGCGAGCACCTTGTCGGCCATGCCGCGCACGGGCGCGTCGCCCACGATGGGGGACAGGCCCACGACCGGGACACCGGCGTCGGCGATGGCCTCGCGGACCCCGGGCACGGCGAGGATCGTGCCGACGCTGACGACGGGGTTGGACGGCGGGAAGAGGACGACGTCGGCGTCGGCGATGGCCTCCAGGACGCCGGGGGCCGGTTTGGCCTGGTCGGCGCCGACGGGGACGACGGCGTGGGCGGGCACCGAGGCGCGCAGCCGCACCCAGTACTCCTGGAAGTGGATCGCCTTACGGCCTTCGCCCCGCTCCGCGCCGGAGCCGTCGATGTCCGCGGCGTCGATCAGGACATGGGTCTCGACGCGGTCGTCCGTCATGGGCAGCAGCCGCACCCCCGGCTGCCACCGTGCGCACAGCGCCTCGGTGACTGCGCTCAGCGGATAGCCCGCGCCGATCATCTGGGTACGGACTATGTGCGTGGCGAAGTCGCGGTCGCCGAGGCCGAACCACTCCGGCCCCACCCCGTAGGCCGCCAGCTCCTCCTTGACGGCGAAGGTCTCGTCGGCCCGGCCCCAGCCCTGTTCCTCGTGGATGCCACCGCCGAGGGTGTACATCACGGTGTCGAGGTCGGGACAGACCTTGAGGCCGAAGAGGTGGATGTCGTCGCCGGTGTTCCCGATGACGGTGATGTCGGCGTCCGGAGCCGCCGACTTCAGACCGCGGAGAAAACGGGCGCCGCCGATACCGCCTGCCAGAACCACAATGCGCATGAGAACAGTCTGTCAGCCGAAGGCTGTTCCGTTGAGGGTGGTGGTGGGTGACGGGTGGGGCTGTCAGCCGAAGGCTGTTCCGTTGAGGGTGGTGGTGGGTGACGGGTGGGGCTGTCGGCCGAGGGCTGTTCCGTTGAGGGTGGCGGTGGCCGACTCGGCGCTCTGGGTGGGGTGCAGCGGCATCTCGGTCAGCCCGGGGAAGTAGATGTGCAGGCTGACGGCCGGTTCGAGGGAGTCGTTGACGACGTCGTGCACATAGCCGGGCGCGAAGACCCGCTGTGCGCCGGCGCGCAGCCGGTGCGGCACGCCGCGCGCTCCCACCCGTTCGGTGAGCGCGCCCTGGAGCACGGTCAGCACCCCGGAGGAACGGCCGTGGTCATGGGCCCCGCTGCCCTGTCCGGGCACCCAGCTGAGCAGCCACACCTCGTAGCCGGGGCCGGTGCGCAGCCGGTGGTACCAGCGGCTGGTGGCGTCGTACTGGACGAGGGGCGCCCAGCTGTCGCGGTCGGCCGCGATGGCGCGGGCCAGTCCGGCGAAGGCGGAGACGGTGGAGGGGTGCGCGGGTACGGGCGGCAGCAGATGCGGGATGGCGAGCGGGTCACCGGCGATCTGGACGTCGCTGTTCATGGCGGGGGGTTCCTCGGCGGAAAGGGCACGGAAAGGGCGCGGCAGGGGGCGGAAGGGAGCAGCAAGAGTGCGGTAAGGACGCGAAGTCCGATGGGGGCGCGGTGTCAGGACGAGACGCCGCGAGACGAGCGCGGAGAAAGCTGGAGCTCGGGAGGCATCAACAGCGGGAACGAGACATCAACAGCTCGAACAGCGACAGCGAGCCCGCACAGCGCAGCGGAACCCGTGGTCACGGGTCGGCAGGGGCGCGTGGGTCACTGACATGCGACCAAGGAGACCCGGATCGTCGCACCGCTGTCAACTCGGTCTCAGCTTTCGGATGAAGGTTCACCTCATCCGGTCGGAGTGGAGGCAGAAAGGTTTGTGCGTGCGTTGTTCCGGTGACACGGCATCAACACGTGCCACCTCGCCCGTGAACGCAACGGGACCGGCGCCGATGGCGTCCTCCTCAGTGAGGCGAGAGGAGGGATTCGGGGAACGGACGGGGAAGGTGTCGCGTTTAGGACGATTTGAACACTTTCCGCGCAGCCTTGGTTCCGCAGAGTGAATAAGGGGCCCAATAGCAGATCTCGGCTTGACTGGCCCGGATCGGCACACTTGTAATTTCACTCGTGTCGTTCTGCCGACTCACCGACGGCAGCAGGCGCGGGGACGTAAAGACAGACGAGGGGCGCACATGACCGAGTTGTTCCAGCAACTGCTGGTCGAAGAGGCGGACGAGGAGCTCGGTTGGCAGGAGCGCGCGCTGTGCGCCCAGACCGATCCCGAATCGTTCTTCCCGGAAAAGGGCGGATCCACCCGTGAGGCGAAGAAGGTCTGCCTCGCCTGTGAGGTCCGGTCCGAGTGCCTCGAGTACGCCCTGGCCAACGATGAGCGCTTCGGCATCTGGGGCGGTCTGTCCGAGCGTGAGCGCCGTCGCCTGAAGAAGGCCGCCGTCTGACATCCGCCGGACCCGCCGGACCCGCCGGATCCGCCGGTCCCGCCGACCCGCCGGACCTCGGAGTCCCAGGATCCGCCGGACCTGCCGGACCTGCCGGACCTGCCGGACCTGCCGGACCCGCCGGTCCCGCCGACCCGCCGGACCTCGGAGTCCCCGGACCCGTCGGGCCCGTCCGCTGCTGTGGCACATCCACACCGCTCACGGCGGAGTGAGCCGCCGTGCCCGGTCCGCCCCCGGCCCCCTCGGCGGCGCGAGGCGGACCGGTCGCGTACACAGCCGTTAGTGTGGGGCCCCGTCCGAGACGCTCCAACGCCCCCACGGGGCGAGCGCGTCCACCGCAGTCCAGCGAACCGGGGCCCGTACCTCGATGTCCGTGCACAGCCATCCGGCGGCCCAATATCCGGCCGCCACCGCCGCGTTTGCGCCCGCTCAAGAACCGGAGCCCACGCCGGCCTACCCGCGTCATGTCGTCACCGCCGTACTGGTCGCCCACGACGGCGCCCGCTGGCTGCCCGACGCGCTGTCCGGCCTGCTCGGCCAGGAGCGCCCCGTCCAGAGCGTCATCGCCGCCGACACCGGCAGCTCCGACGACTCCGCCCGGCTCCTCACCGAGGCCCTCGGCGAGGACCGGGTGCTGCACATGGCCCGCCGCAGCGGCTTCGGCACGGCCGTCGCCGAAGCGGTCCGTACGGCCCCGGTGCTCGGCCCCGAGGA
Source organism: Streptomyces hygroscopicus subsp. hygroscopicus (assembly GCF_001553455.1). GTDB lineage: Bacteria > Actinomycetota > Actinomycetes > Streptomycetales > Streptomycetaceae > Streptomyces > Streptomyces hygroscopicus. The sequence continues at coordinate 3,003 of NZ_BBOX01000531.1, read as the reverse complement.
GCTGACGTACCTCAAGCGTCCCAGCAGCTGGGACCCCGTCAGCCGCGCCTGGCGCGACGACGCTTACGACCTGCCGGAGCTGCCGCACGGCGAGCCCGTCCAGTGGCTGTGGCTGCTGCACGACGACTGCGCGCCCGAGCCCGACGCCCTGGCCGAACTGCTGCGCGTCGCCGACGCCGAGTTCGCCGCGAACCGCGAACCCGCGATCATCGGCCCCAAGCTGCGCGGCTGGTACGACCGCCGGCAGCTGCTCGAAGTCGGCGTCAGCATCGCCCGCAGCGGCCGCCGCTGGACCGGTCTGGAGCGGCGCGAACAGGACCAGGGCCAGCACGACCAGGTGCGCCCCGTGCTGTCGGTGTCCAGCGCCGGCATGCTGGTGCGCCGTGACGTGTGGGAGGAGCTGGGCGGTTTCGACGCCCGGCTGCCCCTGATGCGGGACGACGTGGACCTGTGCTGGCGCGCCCAGGCGGCCGGGCACCAGGTGCTGGTCGCACCGGACGCCGTACTGCGGCACGCGGAGGCGTCCGCCCGCGAGCGCAGGCCCATCGACTGCGTGGGGCGCTCGGTTGCGAACCCGCACCGCGTGGACAAGGCGGGCGCCGTCTACACGCTGCTGGTCAACACCCGCGGCGCGCTGCTGCCCTATGTGATGCTGCGGCTCCTGTTCGGCACCCTGCTGCGCACCCTGGCCTATCTCGTCGGCAAGGTGCCCGGACAGGCGCTGGACGAGGTCGCCGGTCTCTTCGGCACCCTGCTGCGGCCGGAACGGATCCTCGCCGCGCGCAAGCGCAGAGGCCGCCCCGCGGTGGAGCCGAGCGAGCTGCGGCCGCTCTTCCCGCCGCCCGGCGCGACCGTCAGGGCGACGGTCGAGCAGGTCGCCAGCAATATAGGCGGCCGTTCCGAGCCCGAGCTGTCCTCCGGGGGGCGGCACGGCGCGGTCGAGTCCGGGCCCGGCGACGAGGACGCCGACTTCCTGGAGGTCGAGCAGTTCGCCCGGCTCAAGCGGATCGCCCGCAAGCCGGGGCCGATGCTCTTCCTCGTCCTGCTGGTGGTCTCGCTGGTCGCCTGCCGGAACCTGCTGGGCTCGGGCGCGCTCGCGGGCGGTGCCCTGCTGCCCGCGCCCGCCCATGTCTCCGCGCTGTGGTCGGCTTACGTGGACGGCTGGCATCCGGTCGGCACCGGGGGGACCCAGTCCGCGCCGCCCTACCTGGCCGCCCTCGCCGCGCTGGCGACGGTCTTCCTGGGCTCCACGGGCTTCACGCTCACCCTGCTGCTGGTCTGCTCGGTGCCGCTGGCCGGGTTCAGCGCGTACTTCGCCTCCCGGCCGCTGGTCGAGTCCCGGCTGCTGCGCGCCTGGGGGAGCGTCGCGTACGCCTTCCTGCCGGCCGTGACCGGGGCGCTCGCGGGCGGCCGGCTCGGCACCGCCGTGCTCGCCGTCCTGCTGCCGCTGATGGCCCGGGCCGCGGCCGCCGCGAGCGGGTTCACCAGCGGCGGGAAGCTGCCGAGCTGGCGGGCGGCGTGGGCGTACGCGCTGCTGCTGACGTTCACCATGGCCTTCACCCCGGTCGTCTGGCCGATGGCCCTCCTCCTGGGCGTCGGCGTGCTGGTGCTGCGCCAGCGGCGGAGCGGCACCGAGCAGCTCATGGGATACGGGCTGCGGTTCCTGATCGTGGCCGTCACCCCGCTCGTCGTCCTCGCTCCCTGGTCGCTGGACCTCCTCACCGACCCGGCCCGCTTCTTCGAGGAGGCCGGGCTGGACGGCGGCGCCGGCTCCGCGTCCGCCCTGGACCTGCTCGCGCTCAGCCCCGGCGGCCCCAAGGGCGGCGGCACGCTGCTGCTGATCGGCTTCGTGCTGGCCGCGCTCGCCGCCCTGATGCGCGGGGAGCGGCGGACGGTGGTGGGCACGGCATGGGTCGTGGCGCTCACCGGCTTCCTCTTCGCGGCGCTGGCAGGCGGCTCCGGCTGGGCCGGGCCCGCGACCCTCGTCTACGGCCTGGCGCTGCTGACCGCCGGTGTGGTCGGTGCCGAGGGCGCACGGGAGCGGGTGGCGGCGCAGAGCTTCGGCTGGCGCCAGCCGGTGGCGCTGCTGATCGCGGTCGCCACGGTCGCCGCCCCGCTCTACGCCGCCGTGAGCTGGATGGTGAGCGGCGCGGACGGCCCGGTCGGGCGGCGTGACCCCGCGCAGGTCCCGGCGTTCGTGGCGGCCGAGAGCGCCACCGAGGACCAGGCCCGCACCCTGGTGCTCGGCGGCGGCAGCAGCGGCGCCCACGCCGACTACGCCCTGGTACGCGGCTCCGGCGCCCGGCTCGGCGACGGCGAGCTCGCCGCGGCCGGCGGCTCCGACACCCGGCTCGACGACGTGGTGGCCCATCTGATCGCGGGCTCCGGCGCCGACCAGACCCGCCGGCTCGGCGGCTACGCGGTGCGGTACGTGTACGTCCAGAAGGGCGCGCCCCGCGAGATCGAGCGGGTGCTGAACACCACCCCGGGCCTCACCCAGCTCAGCCGGGTGCACGGCGGGGTGCTGTGGCGGGTGGACCAGCGGGTCTCGCGGGTCTCCATCGTCCCGGCCGAGTCCTCGGCGGGTTCGGCGGACGGGGCCGCGGCCAAGCCGGTGCACGTGGCCTCCGGGCCCGTCGAGGCCCACACCACCGTGCCCGGCGGCACGGCCGGGCGGGTGCTGCGGATCGCCGACCGCGCCAACCCCGACTGGCAGGCCACGCTCGACGGCAAGCCGCTGAAGCCGGTGACGGTCGACGGCTGGGCGCAGGGCTTCGAACTCCCGGCGAACGGCGGCCGGCTGGACCTCACCTACGACACGCCCATCGCGCACACCGCATGGGTGTGGGCGCAGGGGCTGCTCGCGGTCGTGCTGCTGGTGCTCGCGCTGCCGGGCCGCCGCCGGGACGTCGACGACGACCTGCCGGCCGCGGAGGGCGCGGCCGCCGCCGTCACCGCCGAGGACCTGGCGGGCGACGGACGGCGGGCGCGGCGGCTGCGGGC
>NZ_BBOX01000530.1 GCF_001553455.1 Streptomyces hygroscopicus subsp. hygroscopicus | reverse complement strand
GCCCCGCACCGCGTCCGCGGCGCACCGGCGTCACGGCCGGCCGAGCGGGCCGAAGGCCCGTCTCCGGACGCGTTCACGGCCGTCTGCGGCATGGGGCCCCACGGCGACCTCGGCCAGGCGCGGGGTCGGGCCGTCGTATGCGCCCAGGGGACCGGCGTCCCGTCGGCGCCGACGCGCGGCGGCACGCCGCATGAGTCACACATATTCCTTCTGAGACGTCCACGTCTCACATGGTCTATGTTTGTTTCATGGCTGTCGACCATGACCATGTGCTGCGCACCGCCGCCGCCCTGCTGACCCGGAGAGCCACCGCGACCATGGACGAGGTCGCCCGGGCCGCCGGGATCAGCCGGGCGACGCTGCACCGGCACTTCGCCGGGCGCGACGCCCTCATCCGCGCCCTGGAGGATCTCGGCATCGCCGAGTGCGAGGCCGCCTTGGAGGCAGCCCGTCCGGACGAGGGACCGGCCGCCGACGCGGTGCGCCGGCTGGTCCGCGCGCTCGAACCCTCCGCCGCCCTGCTCGCCTTCCTCTACACCGAGAACCAGCTCTTCGAGGGCGAGGAGCAGAACGAGGGCTGGACCCGCCTCGACGCCCGGCTGGCCGCCCTGTTCCGGCGCGGCCAGGACAGGGGCGAGTTCCGCATCGACCTCAGCCCGGCCTGGCTCACCGAGGCTCTGTACGGCCTGCTGGGCTCGGGTGCCTGGGCCGTCGCGGAGGGCCGGGTGGCCCGTAACGACTTCACCTACATGATCGTCGAGTTGCTGCTCGGCGGCGTCTGCCGGAGAGAGGAACCGTGACCAGCACCCTGTGGTCGGCCGACCCGAACGGATCGGCGAGGCGGAGCCCCGGCCGCTGGCTGGCGCTCGCCGTCCTCGTCCTGGCCGTGCTGCTGGTGGCCGTCGACGCCACCGTCCTCGGGCTCGCGACCCCCTACCTCAGCGAGGACCTGAAGCCGTCGGGCACCCAGTTGCTGTGGATCGGCGATGTCTACTCCTTCGTGATCGCCGGGCTGCTCGTCTCGATGGGCAGCCTCGGCGACCGCATCGGCCGCAAGCGCATCCTGCTGCTGGGCGCCACCGCGTTCGGCGCGCTGTCCGTGCTCAACGCCTACGCCACCACACCGGAGCTGATGATCTCGGCACGCGCGCTGCTCGGCGTCGCCGGTGCCACCCTGATGCCCGCCACGCTCGCGCTGATCCGCAACCTCTTCCACGACCCCCGCGAACGCAGCCTGGCCATCGGCGTCTGGGGAGCGGCCTCCTCCGCCGGAATGGCGATCGGCCCGATCGTCGGCGGCTTCCTGCTGGAGCGGTTCTGGTGGGGCTCGGTCTTCCTGATCAACCTGCCGGTGATGGCCGTCCTGGTCCTCGTCGGCAGCAGGCTGCTGCCGGAATCCCGCAACCCGGACCCCGGTCCGTGGGACCTGGTCAGCGTCCTCCTGTCACTGGTCGGCATGGTCGGCGTCGTGTACGCGATCAAGGAGGCCGCCGCGCACGGGGTCGCGTGGGACGCGTTCGCCGCGGGTCTGCTGGGCGCCGCCGCCCTCTACGGGTTCGTCCGGCGCCAGCGGACCCTTCCGGTCCCGCTGCTCGACATGCGGCTGTTCCGCAGCCGCGGCTTCAGCGGCGCCGTGCTGTCCGACCTGCTGACCATCCTGGGACTGTCCGGCCTGGTCTTCTTCCTCTCCCAGTACCTGCAGTTGGTGCAGGAGAGGCCACCCCTCGAGGCCGGACTCGCGGAACTGCCCGCCGCCGTCGGCGCGGTGGCGGCCGGGCTGATCGCCGGCCGCGCGGCGCGGCGCTTCTCCGTCCGGGCCGTCGTCTCCGGCGGACTCGCCACCGTCGGCCTGGCCCTGGCCGCGCTCACCGTCGTCGACCGGACCACCGGATACCCGCTGCTCGGCACCGCCCTGCTGGTCGTCGGCTTCGGCGCCGGCATCTCGTTCACCGTCACCGCCGACGTGATCCTCACCGCCGTCCCCAAGGAACAGGCGGGCGCCGCCTCCGCGGTCTCCGAGACGGCGTACGAACTCGGCACCGCCCTCGGCATCGCGCTGCTCGGTTCCGTGGTGACCGGTGTCTACCGCGACTTCACCGGCCCGGCCGGCACCCCGGAGGCGGCGCACGAGTCCCTCGGCGGGGCCGTGGAGGCCGCCGGTCACCTGCCCGCCGGCACCGCCACGGCGCTGCTGGACGCGGCCCGGCAGTCCTTCGTGGACGGCCTGGGACTGGCCGCCGGGGCCGGCGCCGCGGTACTGCTGGCCACCGCCGTCGCGGCCTGGTTCCTGCTGCGCGAGCAGGAACTGGACGGTGGAACCGCCGACCACCCACGGCGCCCGCCCGCGAAGGACGGGGCACGGTGACGTGACGGCGGCCTCGGTGCCTCTTCGATGACCCCGGGGCCGGTCGGCCGTGCGAGGTCCTGCGGCCGGCCGACCCGGATAGCGTGCTGCCGGGGCTCAGGAAGCGGCCAGGCCGGCCTTGAGGGCGGTGGTGATGCGCACGACGCGCTCGGCCTGGACGCGGGCGGCCTCACGGGTGGTCTGGTCGACGGGGTTGTTGCCCTGGGCGTCGACGTGGGAGGTGCCGTAGGGGTTGCCGTCGGCGAACTTGGCGGGGTCGGTGTAGCCCGGGGCGACGACGACGCCGCCGAAGTGGTGGAAGGAGGTGTACAGGGCGAGCAGGGTGGACTCCTGGCCGCCGTGGGTGGTGGCGGAGGAGGTGAAGCCGCTGTAGACCTTGTCGGCCAGCTTGCCCTGGGCCCACAGGCCGCCGAGGGTGTCGATGAACTGCTTCAGCTGCGAGGCGATGTTGCCGAAGCGGGTGGGCGAGCCGAAGATCACGGCGTCGGCCCACTCGATGTCGCCCGGGGTGGCCTCGGGGACGTCGGCGGTGGCGGCGGCGTTGGCGGCCCAGGCGGCGTTGGCCTCGATCGCGGACCGCGGAGCCAGTTCGGCCGCCTTGAGCAGACGGACCTCCGCGCCGACCTTCTCCGCGTACTGGGCGATCTGCTTGCTGACCTCGGCGATCGTGCCCGTGGAGGAGTAGTAGACGACGGCCACCTTGATCGGGGTGCTCATGGTTGCGTTCTCCGTTCCGTCGGTGTCGTTCGTTCGGTGCGGCTGAAAGATGCCCATGACAGGTCCGGGCCGTGCGGTCCGTTCCCGTCGACACAGGCTAGTTGAACCGTAAACCATACGAGGGCCGACCGGCCTCGCGGGGGGGGTGAAATATTTCCGCGCGGCAGGTTGTATAACGTTCAACTAATCGACGGGTCGGCACCCCCGGCCGCACGGACAGCAAGGACACCACCATGGCCTCCCGCCTCGACATCCGGCGCGCCAACGAACGTTTCCACACCCGCACCGGCTGGCTCGACTCCCACCACTCCTTCTCCTTCTCGCACCACTGGGACCCCGCGAACACCCATTTCGGACTCCTGCTGGTGTCCAATGACGATGTCGTCGCCCCCGGCACCGGCTTCGAGACCCACCCCCCACCAGGACATGGAGATCATCACCTGGGTCCTCGACGGCGCCCTCGTACACCAGGACTCCGAGGGCCACAACGGCGTGATCTACCCCGGCCTCGCCCAGCGGATGAGCGCCGGCACCGGCATCCTCCACAGCGAGAAGAACGACTCCTGGACCCTCACCGGTGAGCCCGCGCACCACGACCCCGTCCACTTCATCCAGATGTGGGCCATCCCCGACGAGTCCGGCATCCGCCCCGGTTACGAGCAACTCGACATCAACGCCGAACTCGCCCTCGGGGGCTGGACCACCCTCGCCTCCGGCATGCCCGAACACGGCAACCAGCGCGCCATCGGCATCCGGCAGAAGCACGCCGCCCTGCACGTCGCCCGCCTCCGCCCCGCCGAGACCCGCGAGATCGTCACCGCTCCCTTCGCCCACCTCTTCGTGGCGCGCGGCAGCGCCGAACTGGAGGGCGCGGGAACACTGGCCACCGGCGACGCGGTCCGCGTCACCGGCGCGGAGGGCCAGCGTCTCACCGGCGGCCCCGACGGCGCCGAGGTGCTCATGTGGGAGATGAACGCCGCCATCTCCATGGCCTGAAACCCGCCCCCCGGCGTCCGGGGCACGCACCCCGCGGGACACGGGAGTCCGGGGCGCGGCCGGGCGGCGCGCCAACGCCGCGTCTGCCGGGGTTTCGGCGCGCTGCTCGGCCCGCCGCTCAGAGCCGGCGGCGGGCCAGCAGCGTGGAGTCGTGCGTGTCGACCGTTGTTCCCTCACGGGTCATCGTGCGTGGCCGCTGCTCGACCACGAGGGCCTCGAAGTCGTCCGGCAGGCCGGACAGCAGATCCTCGGCGAGGAACATCGCCCTGCGGTGACTCGCGGTCAGCTGGGGCAGATCCATGGACGGCGCGTGGCCGACGACAAGGAGATGGCCGCCGGGCGCGACGGCGTCGGCCAGCCGGCGGGTCACCTCCACCATGCCGCCGTTCGGCGGGTGCAGGTAGTGGCTGGTCACCAGGTCGTAGGATCGCCCGTCCGCCGCGAAGGCGCGTGCGTCGACCTGCCACCAGTCGACGCGATCGGCGATTCCCGCCTGCGCGGCGTGCCGGGCGGCGCGGGCCAGGCCGTTGGCCGAGAAGTCGGCACCGGTCACCGTCCAGCCCTGCTGAGCCAGCCAGATCACGTCACCGCCCTCACCGCAGCCGACGTCCAGCGCGGTACCGGGGGTCAGCCCGGCGGCCTCGGCGACGAGCTGCGGATTGGGGTTTCCGCTCCAGACATTCTCCTGGCCGGTGTACCGCTCGTCCCAGGCCGGCGGCTCGAACAGGGCGGCCGCCTCGTCCTCGGTGATCTGTCGATGGTCGGTCATCGCACGCTTCCCTTCCCGTACTTCTCGCACTTCTGGTACTTCTCGGAACGACCGGATCGGGAGATCCGCCGCTGCCCGCCTTCACGATGTCTCACGGCGTCAGGCCGTGCCCGCGTTCGCGCGCACACGCCTTCGGCCACCCCCGCTCCGGTCCGGGTGTGCCCGGCCGCGCCCGAACTCGCCGGTTCCCCACCGGCGATGAGGACGTCATGGGCAGTCATGCCGCGATGGTGCCCGTGCTCAGGGAAATCGGCACGAAAGATTGCCGGAACGGCAAAAACCATGTGCTCAACCGGGCCGGCCTGCCGGACGGGGCCTCGACCGCCCGTGGCTCCTCACAGCCGATGTGACCGCCCGGATGATCGGGCACGGCCACCGGCCGGGAATGACGAAGATCGGCTGGGGTGACGCTTATCGGCCATCGCGGGGAGGGGGTGTTGCGGCTCCCCATTCCGCTCACTAGCTTTTCCAGAGCCTCCGGAAGGGAGTGGACGACGACAGCCCCGAGGGCTTCGTGAACCGTCAATGGCGCGTACCGCCAGCGATCTCTTGCCGTGAGCGGTGCGTCACGGCGAACACCCCGCGACCGCCCTCCGCGATACGGATACAAGGGAACATTTCCATGGTTCAGCGGATACGCTCACGCACGCGTCACGGCGGCCTGGAGGTCAGGTTATCCGGGAGCTCCCGGCAAGGCCGGCAGGGCGAAGAGTGGTGTCTGGTGAGACAAGACCAGGGAGAATGGCGAGAGATAAAATTCCATGACTACGCGGCGATCTTCAAGATCCCGGGACTGTATGAGCACCTGTTCCACGACCTGCTGCGCTGCCAGTCACCAGCCGTGGTGAGAAGGCTTCTGGAAGAGGAAGTCGACAGGGAAGGCGGAGAGCGGACGCATCTGCGCGTGCTCGACGTCGGGGCCGGCAACGGGCTCATGGCCGAGGAACTCTCCGACTGGGGTGTCGGCTTCACGGTGGGTGTCGACATTCTCCCGGAGGCGGCAGAGGCGGCACACCGGGACCGGGCCGGAGTCTACAAGGACTACCACGTACTCGACCTGGCCCACCTCTCCCCGGGGGAACGGGACGCACTGCGGGAGAGCACGTTCAACGTCCTGACGTGTGTCGCGGCACTCGGCTTCGCCGATATCCCCCCGCGGGCGTTCCGCGAAGCGTACAACTCGATCGTGCCCGGGGGCTGGGTCGCGATCACCCTCAAAGAGGAATTCCTGCAAGGTGACGACCGGTCAGGTTATTGCCGCCTGATCAGGGATCTGTCGGGCTCCGGGGCGCTCGAGGTCCGGACCAGCCGCCGGTACCTGCACCGGCTGGGCGCGCGAGGAGAGGCGTATCACTACGTGGCGATGACCGGAAAGAAGGTGCACGACGCATGACTCGTCACTCGGCGCGGTCAGGGACACGCCATGACACAGAGGTGTCGCTGTCGGTCACCCGGGACGAGATCATCGGGCATCCGACCTGGCACCGCGTATCGGACCTCGGCATCGTGCAATTCAGGCACGACTACGATCCGGAACTACTGGCAGCCATCGCGGCCAGGGCGAAACAGCTGAAGCAGGAAAAGGCTCACAAGCGGCATCTGAACCTCAACTACATGCGGGGCGCGCACCGCTACATACCAGAGATCACCGAACTCATCAACTGGCCGGGGCGACGCGAACGCGCTTCGGAACTGGCCGGAGCCGAGCTGGAGCCCTATCCGCTGCCGGTCATTTCCGCGATCATCACCTTTCAGGACGCCGACCGGGACGGTTCCGTCACCTGGCATGCCGATGGCGTCCCGGTCACCGAAATGATCCCGCTGGAGATCGAGAATCTGGTGGGCGGCGAGCTGGAGATCTACCGCGGCGATTACGAGGAAGGCATCGCCCGGCAGTCCCGTGGCGGCGATCCCGTTCCCGAAGACCGGATACTCAAGATCAGCCACAAACCGGGCTGGGGCATCCTCGGCCAATTGATGCGTACCGCCCACCGCGTCGCCCCCATCGAAACGGGTCACCGCATCACGCTGAACCTCAACTGGCGTTCGGTGTCCAAGCCGTGGATCGACGACAACACCATCACCTATCTGGCGGCGGACAACCCGGAGCTCGAATGGGAGGAAGAATACCTCCAGGACGTACACGAGGTGCATATCCCTGCCTACCTGGACCACCAGAAGGCACCGCTCCCACACGGCTCCGCGCGGTGAAATGACCCGGCCCGAACAGAGTGAGAACGTGTCGTCCGGTACCGGGGTCGCGGTGGCGGACGCGCCGGACCCGGAGCGGGTATCCCCTCGACGGAGGTTCCTGAGCGCGGTCGCGTTCGCATGCGGCGGCATCGGCTTCTGGGGCACGAACGCTCTCGCCGGTTCCAGCGCGCTGCGCAGGCTGGACTTGGGCATCGTGCTGACCTTGCAGTTCGCCTCCGCCACCCTGGCGCTCACGGTCATCATGCTGGTGCGGAACGTCCGCGCGAAACCCGGCCGGGCCCGGCCCGCCGAACCGATGACCCGGAGCGACCGTCTCCACGGTGGTGTCCTCGGACTGATCGGATTCTGCGGCACTCAGACCATGCAATACACGGGGTTCGCGGCCGCACCCATCGTCGAAGCGAACATCATCGCGTACGCCTGGCCGATGTTCGCCGCCATCTGGCTGGCCATCACCAGTCCCCGCCGTCAGACGATCATCGGGGTCTTCTTCTCGTTCGTGGGGTTCCTCGGTGTCGCCATGATGACCGCCGGGCAGCACTCCGGGTCCGGCGGCGGCAGCCTGTTGGGAGATGTCGCCGCCCTGATGTCGGCCCTGTGCATGGCCTACTACACACTCGCCTCGTGGCAGGCCCGCGCCTCGGCGGTCCATGTGATGCTGGTCGGCGGAGTGGCAGGCACCGTATTGGCCCTCGGGATCGCCTTCGCCACCCACGCCGACTGGGAACCGAGCACGGCCTGGCTCGCCATGGTGTACGTGGGCATCGGCCCCAGCGCCGCTGGTTTCCTGCTGTGGAGCGCCGGCATGGCACGAAGCGGCGGCAGTCTCGCTCCCCTGGGCTACGTCACTCCCCTGCTGTCGACGTGGCTCCTGCTGCTGGCCGGCCGCTCCTTCAGCGACGCGTCCGCCGCCATCGGCGCTCTTCTCGTGCTGCTGTGCACGATCGGCGTGCTGGCCAATGACCGCCTCTTCGGGGCACGGCGGCTGTGACGGGGCCGTCCGGCTTCCCCCGGGCATGAACCGGCGGAAGCGGCGAACGAGCCCGACGGCAACCAACGTGCGTCGCGGCCACGTTGCCCGCCGCGCGTACCGGTCCGAGACCGTGGAGCGGCCCGCCCGTGCCCGCTGTCCCCGAACCACCCCGGGTTGGCTGTCCGCGGGCTCTCCGCGGACACTCTCGGGTGGCGTCCGGTGGCGGGCGTCAGATCCGCTCGTGGCCGTACCGAGCGCTGAGCGGCACAAGGTCCGGCTCGCCGAACCGGCCGCGCAGAGCATGGAAGGCGTCGACCTTCTCCGTGCCGAACCGGCGCATCCGCGCGGCAGAGGCGTCGAAGGAGAGGAAGGCCGGCGGGGTGGTCTTGGTATGGAACTTGTCGGCGTACATCACCAGCTGTTCCTCGCCGGTCTCCGCCACGTAGTCGGCCGGCGGCAGGGGCAGCTCCAGGCGGTGGATGTCGTGCCGGGTGATCCCGACTCCCGTGTGGCAGGAACAGAACCGGCACAGCCGCTCGGGGAAGCCCTCCTGGCGGAGGATCTCGTGCCCGAGCACCCCGTGCCGGACGTATTCACCGACCCCCAGCCGGCCCGCGTCGTCGTAGAGCCGGTAGACGCCGATGTCGTGGAGCAGGGCGCCCGCGCGGAC
>NZ_BBOX01000529.1 GCF_001553455.1 Streptomyces hygroscopicus subsp. hygroscopicus | reverse complement strand
GTAGTGCCCGGCGCGGACCAGCAGCCGCAGCAGCGGGCCGGCGAGGCGGACGCGGAGCCGATCGTCGGCGGCGTGCCACCAGGCGGCCCGCAGCCACGCCGCCGCCCGGGCCGGGTCCTCGTCCGGGCGGGCGGCGAGGGTGGCCAGCAGTCTCCCGAGCGCGAGGTCGCGGGGCAGCGCCCGGCCGGCGTCCGCGACCCGATCGGCCAGCGCCGCCGGGTCCACCGGCAGCCCGGCGGCGAACCTTCGGCGCAGCGCGTCGGCCAGCGATCTGCGCAGCGCGGCGGCGACGGCGGGGTCCGTCCGCTCCCGCAGCAGCGTGGCGAGCGCGGGGGAGCGGTGCCGCAGGCGGCCGTCGGTGTCCGTCTCCAGCACACCGCGGTCGACCAGCGTGTCGACGAGCTGTCCGCAGCCGGCGGGCCGCATCCCGCGGGCCGCCGCGAGCAGCGGCAGCTCGTCCAGGCCGACGGGGCCGAGCGCGATCAGGCCGGCCACCGCCGCGGCGCCCTCGCCCAGCTCCTCGAGCGGGCCGGCCGGGCCGTCCGCGGCCAGGGCGATCGGCCGGTCCGGCGCACCGAGGCAGAGCCGCCCGTGCACCGGCGTCAGCCGGCCCCTCGCCTCCAGGTCGGCCAGCGTGGCGAGTACGGCGCCGGGGTTCCCGGCCAGCGGGCCCAGGGCCTGGCACAGCGCGGGCAGCAGGGCCTCGTCCGGCGGGGCGGGGTACCGCTCGGCGACCAGCCGGTCCAGGTGGTCCCCGGTCAGCGGCGGCAGGTCGATCACCAGGTCGGCCAGGGTGACCAACTGGGTCATCGCGGCGGCGCCCCGGCCGGTGGAAGCGGTGTCCCGGACCGCGGCGACCACCAGACAGCCCGGCCGGCGCGCCGCGTCGAGGGCCGCCGCCGGTCCGGCCACCCCGTCGGCGTCGTCGACCAGCAGCGCGACCGGGGCCGGGCCGCTGATCGAGTCGAACATGGCGGCCAGTTCGAGGACGAACGAGACCGTACGCTCCGGACGGGTCCACGGCCGGCCGGCGCACAGCCGGACCAGCCCCCCGATCGCGTCCGTCAGGCGCGGCTCGTCCAGCTGCTCGACGTGGTCGCGGACGGCCCGTACGACCGCCTGGAACCCGAACGTGTCCGCCGGGTCCGCGGTATCGCCGAACCGGGTGGCCAGGACCTGGACGCCCGCGGCCCGCCAGGCGTCCGCCACGGCGTTCAGCAGCGCGGTCCTGCCCATGCCCCGGGCGCCGCGGAGGACGACCAGCGCGCCGCGCCCGGCCGCGTCGGCCAGCGACCGGTCCAGGGCGGCGCGTTCGTCCTGCCGTCCCCACAGGCGGCCTCTGCCCATGGCACCTCCCTCTTGACGTGGCCTTTTCGGCCAATCAAGCACACCCTTACGGAAATTTGTTTAGGGATACACCTAAAACACGGCTCCGGACGGTGTGGGCGGCCATGCGGCGGCGTATGGAGCCGGAGCCGCCTTTCGGTGGTCGGCCCGACGGGGGCGAAGAGCTCCAGCGGGTACCCGCGGGAGACCAAGGCCGCCCGGGTCGGGGCGCGCGTCGTGCGCGGCCGGCGCGGGAAGCGGGACGCGTCGCCGCCGGGCTCCGGGGAGGCGTCGCCGCCGGACTCCGGGGAGCGTCCCGGCTCGCCCGCCGGGGCGAGGGCCGGACGGGACAACATCCCGGAGGCCGCCGAAGGGGACCCGGGCCTTTCCCCCGGGCCTTCCGGGCGGAAGCGGTCGGGCGCCGGCGTGGCCGGGGTCGCCGGGCCCGGTCGCGCTCAGGTGGTGGTACGCGAGTGAACCGGAGGAGGAGCGGATGCCTGTCGCGACGCGGTGACGAGGCGTCACCGATGGGACATCCTGGCGAACTCGACCACCTGCCGGGCCATGGTCTCCATCTGCTCCCGCACCCGGGGGTCCGCGCAGTGGCCGTCCTCGGTGAACCCGGTGGCCGAGGTGTTCACCACCACCCCGAGTGGTGTCGGCCAGCCCCGCAGCGCATGCGTGATCGTACGCAACGCGCCCAGCGTGGCCACGCCGCTCTGCCAGCCCTGGGCCACCGTCAGACACCCCACGGCACGGCCGCTGAGGTACGGGCGCTCGTCGGTGCGCAACTCCTCGATGTGGTCCAGGGCGTTCTTCAACAGGCCCGAGGTGCTGCCGTGGTAGGCGGGGCTGGCGATCACCAGCGCGTCGGCCTCGGCCACCGCCTCCAGCAGCCGCCTGGCCGGCCGGGACAGATCCCGTTCCGCCGGGTCGTACAGCGGCATCACCAGCTCGGCGCCGCCGATGACCGTGCCCTTCGCGCCGAGGCGTTCCGCGGCGGCCAGCGTGGCGCGCAGGGCCAGCTCGGCGGTCGAACCCGGCCGGGTCGAGCCGCCGATGCCCAGTACGTTGACGGGTCGCTGCACCGTGTACGCCGTTGTCCCGTGATCCACACCCCGACTCTATGCAGCGGGTTCCATCGCCCGTTCTATCGCGGGTAACGCGGCGCTCGGCGGTGGGCGGACGGGCGATTACAGCGCCGTGGACGGACTCGGGGCAACCGCCGCTAACGTGTGCCGCCGCGGGCACTTCGCGTAACGGAGGGCGCGGCGGGCACACCGCCGCCGCGCGTCCGCCGGCCCTTTCGCCTCAACTGCCCGTGGACGTGGGACGAAGTCACCCGCGAACGGCACCCAAGGAGGAACCACCATGTCCGAGACGACCGCCGAGCGGGTCCCCACCCGTGCGGAGCTGATCGAACGGGCACAGGGTCTGATCCCTCTGCTGCGGCGCAACGCCGAGCAGACCGAGAAGGAGTCGAGGGTCCCGGACGAGAGCATGACCGCCCTGCGCGAGGCGGGTCTGCTGCGGCTCAGCACGCCCCGGAAGTGGGGCGGCTGGGAGCTGCCGATGCGTCACCAGGTGGAGGTCCTGTGCGAGCTGGGCCGCGGATGTCCGTCCACCGGCTGGATCGCCGCCAACCACGCCGCCTCCGTCGACCTCGTGATGCTCATGCCCGAGCCCGGTCTGCGGGAGATCTACGGCGCCAACCCGGACGCCGTCATGCTCTCGGCCGCCAGCCTCGACCCCAAGCTGCGGGGTGACAAGGTGGACGGCGGTGTGAAGGTCAACGGCCGCTTCCCCTACGCCTCGGGCTGCGAGATCTCGGACTGGGCCTTCCTCGCCTGGGTGCCGGTCTACGAGGACGGCAAGCAGACGGGCGTGGCCAACCTGCTGGCTCCCCCCACCGACCTGCGCATCGAGCGCACCTGGAACGTGGCCGGCCTGCTGGGCACCGGCACCCACGCGATGGTGGCCGAGGATGTGTTCGTGCCGGACCGCTTCATGCAGTTCGCGCCGCTGAAGGAGAACGGCGAGCCCGACTCGCCGGTCCCCGCCACCGTCCTGATCAAGGGCAATCTGCACTCCCTGTCGTCCCTGGTGGGCGCCGCCCGCGGGGCGCTGGACGTGGTCCGGGACAAGCTGGAGGAGCACAAGCCCCTCGCCTTCTCCACCTACTCCCGGGCCATCGACTCGCTGTCCGTGCAGCAGGAGTTCGCCGAGGCCACCCACCTGATCGACACGGGCATGCTGCACATGCTCGCGGTGGCGGACGGGTTCGACGCCGTGCCCGAGGGCGAGGACGCGACCCCGGAGGAGCGGGCCCGGCTGCGCATGCACATGGTCAGCTCGCTGGAGCGCTGCCGCGAGGCGATGCAGCGCCTGCTGGACTTGGCGGGCACCAGCGGGTTCGCCCAGACCCACCCGGTGCAGCGGTACTGGCGGGACCTGGAGATCGGCAGCCGGCACACGGCGCTCAACCGGCCGATGATTTTCGAAGACTACGCCCGGTCGCTGCTCGGCACCGGCGCTCCGGTGTCGCTGCTGTTCTGACCGTCCGTCGGCGCGGGCCCTCGGCC
>NZ_BBOX01000528.1 GCF_001553455.1 Streptomyces hygroscopicus subsp. hygroscopicus | reverse complement strand
GCCGTACCACCGGCCGCGGGCCCGCGCCGCATGCCCGTCCGTCACGGGAACGTTCCGCCCGTCATCAGGAACCGTCATCAGGAACGTCATCGGGAACCCACATCAGGAACCCACATCAGGAACATGGTGAACGGCCCTGCCCGGTGCTCCGCGCACCGGGCAGGGCCGTTCACCCGCCGGAACGCGCTCAGGGCGCCGGCGCCGCGGGCGGCAGACCGGGGGCGCCGTCGAGGCCGAAGCCCGGGGGCAGCACCAGCCCCTCGGGCGCGCGTATCGCCTCCGCCGGGACGTCCTCTCCGGTCAGCCGGCGCAGCGCGGGGCTCACCACGACGGACGTGTGCCCGGCGGCCCGCGCTGCCGCGACCTGCCCGGCCACATCGGCCGCCAGGGTGCCCGCCGTGTCGCCGGCCGACTCCTCGACCAGCAGGGGGAAGACGGTCACCTCCACCGTGCCGCCGTCCGCCGCGCGGTATCGCGACGGCGGGCACGGGGCCATGGCGCGCACCGGCGCCGAACGGGCCACGAACGACCGCAGCGTGGCGTCGTCCAGCTCCGCGAGCGAGGGGTCGAAACGCCGCAGCGCCTCAGGCGTGCCCAGGTCGGCCACGTACGCGACCCGGGTGGCCGTGGCCGCCGCTCCGGCGTCCTCGCCCGCCGGCGCCGCGGACCGGAAGTCCCGTACGTCCGTGCGCGGCAGCGGGGTGTCCCCACCGGTCAGCGGGTGCACCAGGTGCAGCGCGTCCTGGTGCCGCAGCAGCGTGCACACCTCCCGCAGGCCCGCCGCCAGCCGGTCGATCGCGGCGTCGTCGACGGCGTACGACGGCTGGATCCGCAACGTGTGCGGGGAACTGCCCGTCGGCATCAGCCGCACCTGGTACTTGCGCAGCAGGAATCCGGAGACGGCGAAGCCGAAGAACCCGCCGCGGGCGTAGTTGCGGATCACCGCGGAGCCGGACGCCGACTGGTCGGCGAACTCGAACCCGAGCAGCAGGCCCCGCCCGCGCACGCCGCGCACCACGTCCCCGAACTCGGCGTGCACCTCCTCCAGGGCGGCGCGCAGCCGCGCCCCCCGCTCGGCGGCCTGCCGGTAGGCGGCCCCGTCGTCGCGCTCCAGCATCTCCAGCACCTTCTCGGTGATCGCGCAGGAGAAGCTGTCCTTGGCGAACGTCGAGCTGTGCAGCAGCTCGAACTCCTTGACGTACGCCGACCGCCGCACCAGCAGCATCGACGTCTTGGCCAGGCCGCCGCCGACGCTCTTGGCCAGCGTGTAGTAGTCGCCGGTCAGGCCGATGCCCGCGCTGGCGAAGAAGGCCCCGGTGCGCCCGGCGCCGGTCTGGATCTCGTCGACCACCAGCGGGCACTGGAGCGTCCGGCACACGTCGGCGATCCGCTTGGCCTGGTCGGCGGTGAGCTCGTGGATGCCGCCCTCGCCCTGGATGGGCTCGACGACGAAGGCGGCGACGAACGGCACCGGCCGCCGCACCACGTCCACCACCCCGTCCTCGGCGACGACGTCGAGCAGATGGGGCTGCTCGGCCTCGACGTACTCCAGCGCCTCCTCGGGCCGGTCGGCGGGGACGAAGCGGGCGCGTGCGCCGAGCCCCTGGAACGGCAGGCGGAAGGCGGGGTTGTGGGTGAGCTGGAGGCTGCCCACGAGCTTGCCGTGGAATCCGCCGTCCAGCGCGAAGAACTCCGGCGCCCGGCCCAGGGCTTCGGCGTTGCGCCGCCCGGCCTCCGCCACCAGCGCCGCCACGTCTCCGCCGGGCCCGGCCACCTCGGCGGCGGCCGGCGTGAGCCGGACCCCGCCGGCCCGCGCCCGCTCCTCGGCGTCGCCGGCG
>NZ_BBOX01000527.1 GCF_001553455.1 Streptomyces hygroscopicus subsp. hygroscopicus | reverse complement strand
ACCCGCGCCAGCTCGGCGTGTTTCATGGCCGCCTCGACGGCCTCGGCACCGGTGTTGGCGAAGACCACCTCGTACGGCTCCGTGGCGCCCAGCTCCCGCCGGACGATCGCGTCGAGCGCCGCGGCGACCCGCTGGGCCTCGGTGCGCTTGGACAGCTGCGCGTGGCTCGGCGTGCCCGCGTCCAGCAGGGCCTTCGCGTGGGCCACCAGCTCCGGGTGGTTGTGCCCGAAGAACAGCGAGCCGAAGCCGCCCACGAAGTCGGTGACCGCGGTCCGCCCCCCGTCGGGGCCCGGCAGGTACACGGTGTCGCCCTGGGCGCGGTCGTACTCCACGTCCAGGCCCCACGCGGACAGGGCGTTTCCCAGATAGCGTTCCGCCAGCTCTTCCATCGGCAGTACTCCTCTCACAGTGAGGACGCGGGCGCGAACTCCCGCAGCGGGTTGAGCCGCTCCGGCCCGATGCGCTTCCGCACCTCCGGCGCGGTGACGCCCAGGCCGGGTGCCGGCGCCAGGCACAGCACGCCGACCTTGCCGACATGCTCGTTGTTCTGCACCAGCCGGGTCGCCTCACCGGCTCGTTCCAGCGGGTACAGCGCGGACAGGGTGGGCACGATCCCGCCCTGGGACAGCAGGCGGCTGGTGCGCGCGGCCTCGTCCAGGTTGGCGCCGTGGCTGCCGACCACCTTCTTGAGCCGCATCCACAGGTAGCGGTTGTCGTACGCGTGGTGGTAGCCGGTGCTCGAACCACAGGTGACCACCGTGCCTCCCCGCCCGGCGACGAAAACCGAGATGCCGAAGGTGGCCCGCCCCACGTGCTCGAAGACGATCTGCGGGTCGCTGCCGGTCTCCCGGCGGATGATGCGCCCCAGCCGCTTCCCGGCGGCGATGGTGTCCTCGGGGGAGGGATCGGGGTCGTCGCTCAGCCCGATCTCGGACCGGTCCACCACCACCTCGCAGCCCAGCCGGCGGACGGCCTCGGCCTTGGCCTGCGAACCCACCACCGCCACGGGTATGCCGCCGCCGTTCTTGACGAACTGCACCGCGTACGCGCCCAGACCCCCGGCGGCGCCCCAGACCAGGACCACGTCGCCCTGGGTCATCCGGGCCCCGTTCGGCCCGACGAGCATGCGGTAGGCGGTGCTGCCGCACATCGGGACGACGGCCGCTTCCTCCCAGGTCAGATGGGGCGGCTTGGGCACCAGCATGCTGGCGCGGGCGATGGCGAACTCGCCCATCCCGCCGTAGTTGGTCTCATAGCCCCAGGCGCGCATCTCGGTGCCGAGCATGGCGTCGGCGTGGGTCACCGGCTCCTCTTCGTCCACGTGCACCGGGTGCACCACGACATGGTCACCGGGCTTCCACCGGCTGACCTTGGAACCGACCCGCACGACCACGCCCGCGGCGTCCGAGCCGACCACCTGGAACGGGCGGTCGTGCCGGGCCGCCCAGCCGCCCTGCGCCGCGTACTTGCGCAGGAAGGTGAACGTCGGCATCGGCTCGAACGTCGCCGACCACACCGTGTTGTAGTTGATCGAACTGGCCATCACGGCGACGACGACCTCGTCGGGGGCCGGCTCCGGCATCTCCACCGGGCCGACCCGCAGCGACTTCCTGACGTCCTTGTCGGCGGCGTCGCGGAACATCTCGGTGTCCTCCGCGCGCAGATGCGCGGCGGTGTAGGTGTCAGGAAGGTCCAGACTCTCGAACACCTCAGGTGGTCGGTTGTCGAGAATCGCTTCCAGGAATGGGTTCACGGCTGCTCCCTGGCATAGTCCGGCCTGCTGCGGAACCTAGTGCCGCCAGGTAATCGCCCGTTCATCGCGCCCGGCCCCGGCCCGGATTCCGGCCAGTTGCCGGGCGGTGGAGCCCCGCGCATACCGTCGGTTTCGTGGCCGTAGACGTGCATGACGAACCCCGTCCCCCGGAGCCCGTGGCGGTTGTCGGAATCGCCTGCCGACTCCCTGGAGCACCCGACCCCGGCGCGTTCTGGCAATTGCTGCGCGAAGGGCGCGGCGCCGTCGCCGAGGCCCCCGCCGACCGCTGGAGCGACGCCCCCGTGCGGCTGCGCAGGGGCGGCTTCCTGGACCGCGTCGAGGACTTCGACGCCGACTTCTTCGGCGTCACCCCGCGCGAGGCGGCAGCCATGGACCCCCAGCAGCGCCTCGCGCTCGAACTCGGCTGGGAGTCCCTGGAGAACGCCCGCATCGTGCCGTCGCGCCTGCGCGGCACCCGGTTCGGGATCTTCTTCGGCGCGGTCGCCGACGACTACGCCCGGCTCACCGCGGGCGCGGGCCCGGACGCCCTCTCCCCGCACACCCTGGCCGGTCTCGGCCGCAGCCTGATCGCCAACCGGCTGTCGTACCTGCTGGGCACCCGCGGCGCCAGCATGACCGTCGACACCGGCCAGTCCTCGTCCCTGGTGGCCGTGCACCTCGCCTGCGAGAGCCTGCGGTCGGGCCAGTGCGACCTCGCCCTCGCGGGCGGCGTGCAACTCAACCTCAGCGGCGCCGCGACCGCCGACGTCGAACGGTTCGGCGCCCTGTCCCCGGATGGCGAGTGCTTCACCTTCGACGCCCGCGCCAACGGCTACGTCCGCGGCGAGGGCGGCGCGGTGGTGGTGCTCAAGCCGCTGCGCCGGGCCCTGGCCGACGGCGACGACATCTGGTGCGTCATCCGCGGCGGCGCGGTCAACAACGACGGCGGCGGTCCCGGTCTGACCCACCCCGAGCCGGACGCGCAGCGCGAGGTGATCGAGGAGGCGTACCGCCAGGCGGGCGTCGACCCGGCCGCCGTCCAGTACGTCGAACTGCACGGCACCGGCACCCGCGCCGGCGACCCGGTCGAGGCCGAGGCGCTCGGCGCGGCGCTCGGCGCCCTCCGGCCCGCCGCCCGGCCGCTGCACGTCGGCTCGGTCAAGACCAACGTGGGCCACCTGGAGGCCGCCGCCGGCATCACCGGCCTGCTCAAGGTGGTTCTCGCGCTGCGCGAGGGCGAGCTGCCCGCCAGCCGCAACTACCGCACCCCCAACCCGCGCATCCCCATGGACGAGTGGCGGCTGCGCGTGCACGACCGGCTGGGCCCGTGGCCCAGCCCGGAGGCGCCCCTGATCGCCGGGGTCAGCTCGTTCGGCATGGGCGGCACCAACTGCCACCTGGTCCTGGCGGCCGCGCCCGACCCGGCGGACCTCCCCGGCGCCACCGCTGCCGCCCCGGCCGACGCCTGTGCCGCCCCGGCTCCCGGGTCCGGCCC
>NZ_BBOX01000526.1 GCF_001553455.1 Streptomyces hygroscopicus subsp. hygroscopicus | reverse complement strand
GCGATCTCCGGGCGCGGCTCGGAGGCGGGCGCGCAGGGCCCGGGAAGCTCCTTGGCGCGCACCGCCCGGGTGATCCACGCGCGGTCGAGGACACGCCGCTCATCGGCCTCGGCGACGAGGTCCTCGGACTGGTTGTAGTCGCCGTCGGCCGCCTGGACCGCCCACAGGTGGACGGCGACGCCGTGTTCCTTGGCCGACATCAGTCCGGGCAGCAGATCCCCGTCGCCGGTGACCAGCACGATGTCGGAGCAGGCGCGGTTGCGGGCGAGCTCGGTGAGTTCGGCGTGCATGGCCGCGTCCACGCCCTTCTGCGCCCAGCGGCCGTCGCTGCGGGTGAGCGCGCCGAGCCGGACGGTCACCCGGGGCATCACGCGCAGCCGCCGGTGCTCGGGCTGGGGGACGCGATCGGGGGCGCCGTCGAACCAGTAGATGCGCAGCAGCGGGCGCTCGGTCTCGGCCTCGGCCCGCTCCCGCAGGCCCTGGATGAGGGTCGCGTGGTCGACGGAGATACGTGATCGGGCGGGCTCCCCGGCCAGCAGGCTCGCGGCGGCGCCCAGCAGATATCCGGCGTCCACCAGGACGACGCAGCGGTCCACGTTCCACCCTCTTTCCTGACGGTCCAGTCCTTCGGTTCGCCCCCCGCGCACAGCCGTGCCCCGGATTTCTCCTTCGGCTTTCCTTCGAGTCTGCCCGACCGTACGGGGGTTATCAGTCCGAACTGGATCACCGGCGTGGCGGATACGGCCTACCCGCCCGTACCCTCCTTCTCACTCACGGTAATTGCCCGACATGCACGGGTTGCTGCGACATGTCACTGTTCTTCCCGAAGGGCTTCTCCCCAAGGGTTTCCCGGAGGGCTTCCCCGACGGGCTCCGGGAGGCTTCCCGGAGGGCTCTTCACCGGGGGGCTGATCCCAACTGGAGGAACACCACCATGGGTAAGAACAAGAACCGCGATCGCAAACAGCGGCAGGAGCGGCGCCAGGAGCGCGGCATGGCCGACCGCCCCGCCGAGCAGCAGTCCTCGATGGACGCGCCGTCGCAGGCGATGCGATCGGAGGGCGGCCCCTCGACGGCGCGCAAGGACCGGCAGAAGAGTTTCGGTCACAACTGACGCACCGCGCGGCGGCGCTGGGCCGCCGCGGTGGCAGGCCGCGCGGCAGCGGCCCCGGGGC
>NZ_BBOX01000525.1 GCF_001553455.1 Streptomyces hygroscopicus subsp. hygroscopicus | reverse complement strand
CGTCGGGCGCGCCCCTCGTGCCGGGCCGGGCCGGATCACCGGGGCCGGATCAGCGGGGCCGGATCAGCGGGGCCGGGCGGTCACCCGGCCAGACAGGACGCCCCCAGCAGCACCTTGAGGTCGCCGAAGAGCGCCGGGTCGGGGGTGACGCGGTGCCGGTCGAGCCGCAGCACGGTGGTCTTCCGGGCCCCCTGGAGCTTGATCCGCACCTCGGTGGAGCCGCGGTGGTGGGTGAGCACCTCACCGAGCTTCTCGACCAGGGGCGGGGTGACCTTGACCGTGGGAATGGTGATCGTCACGGGTGCGTTGGCCGACGCCTCGGACAGGTCGGGGACCATCAGCTCCATGGCGACCAGCCGGGGCACGTCCTCCCGCTTGTCCAGCCGGCCCTTGACGAAGACGACCGCGTCCTCGACCAGCTGGGTGGAGACCAGCTGGTAGGTGGCCGGGAAGAACATGCACTCGATGGAGCCCGCCAGGTCCTCCACGGTGGCGATGGCCCAGGCGTTGCCCTGTTTGGTCATCTTGCGCTGGAGGCCGGAGATGATGCCGCCGATGGTGACGATCGCGCCGTCCGCGTGCTCACCCCCGGTGAGCGCGGAGATCGCGGCGTCCGCCTTCTCGTTCAGCACGTGCTCGATGCCGAACAGCGGGTGGTCGGAGACGTACAGGCCCAGCATCTCCCGCTCCTGGGCCAGCAGATAGGCCTTGTCCCATTCGACGTCCGAGAACTCGACGTCGAGGCCGAAACCCGGCCCGTCGCCGTCCCCGCCGTCCCCGCCCATGCCGCCGAAGAGGTCGAACTGCCCCTCGGCCTCCTTGCGCTTCACCGCGACCACATTGTCGATCAGCGCCTCGTAGTGCGCGATCAGCCCCTTGCGGGTGTGGCCCATCTCGTCGAACGCGCCCGCTTTGATCAGCGATTCGGTGGTGCGCTTGTTGCAGGCGACCGCCTCGACCTTGTCCAGGTAGTCGGGGAACGAGGCGTACTTCCCCTTGGCCTTACGGCCACGGATGATCGCTTCCACCACGTTCTGACCGACGTTCCGGACCGCCGTAAGACCGAAGAGGATCACATCATCACCCTGGGCGGTGAAGTTGGCCTCGGACTCATTGACGTTCGGCGGCAGCACCTTGATGCCCATGCGGCGGCATTCGTTCAGGTAGATCGCTGACTTGTCCTTGTCGTCACGGACCGAGGTGAGCAGCGCCGCCATGTACTCGGCCGGGTAGTTGGCCTTGAGGTACGCGGTCCAGTAGGTGACCAGGCCGTACGCGGAGGAGTGCGCCTTGTTGAACGCGTATCCGGCGAACGGGACCAGCACGTCCCACACCGCCTGGATGGCCTCGTCGGAGTACCCCTTGTCGCGGGCGCCCTTCTGGAAGTTGACGAACTCCTTCTCCAGCACCTCGGGCTTCTTCTTGCCCATCGCACGGCGCAGCAGGTCGGCCTGGCCGAGCGAGTAGCCCGCGAGCACCTGGGCGGCCTTCTGCACCTGCTCCTGGTACACGATGAGGCCGTAGGTGATGCCGAGGACCTCCTTGAGCGGCTCCTCCAGCTCCGGGTGGATCGGGGTGATCTCCTGCTGCCCGTTCTTCCGCAGCGCGTAGTTGATGTGCGAGTTCATGCCCATCGGGCCCGGCCGGTACAGGGCCGAGACGGCGGAGATGTCCTCGAAGTTGTCGGGCTTCATCATGCGCAGCAGGGAGCGCATGGGGCCGCCGTCGAACTGGAAGACGCCGAGGGTGTCACCGCGGCAGAGCAGTTCGAAGGTCTTGGGGTCGTCCAGGGACAGATCGAGCAGCTTCAGATCGATTCCCTTGTTGGCGCGCACCATCTTGACGGCGTCGTCCATGATGGTGAGGTTGCGCAGGCCCAGGAAGTCCATCTTCAGCAGGCCGAGCGACTCACAGGTGGGGTAGTCCCACTGGGTCACGACCTGGCCGTCGTTCTTCGGCGAGAAGACCGGGACGTGGTCGGTCACCGTCTCGCTCGACATGATCACGCCGGCCGCGTGCACGCCCATCTGGCGCACCAGGCCCTCGATCCCGCGGGCGGTGTCGATGACCTTCTTGACGTCCGGCTCGTTCTCGTACATTCCGCGCACCTCGCCGGCCTCGCTGTAGCGGGGGTGGCTGGGGTCGGTGATGCCGGAGAGCGGGATGCCCTTGCCCAGGACGTCGGCGGGCATGGCCTTGGTGATGCGGTCGCCCATCGCGTACGGATAGCCCAGGACGCGGGCCGAGTCCTTGATGGCGTTCTTGGCCTTGATGGTGCCGTAGGTGCCGATCTGGGCGACCTTGTCGTGGCCGTATTTCTCGGTGACGTACCGGATCACCTCACCGCGCCTGCGCTCGTCGAAGTCGATGTCGACATCGGGCATGGACACGCGCTCGGGGTTGAGGAACCGTTCGAAGATCAGCCCGTGCTCGACCGGGTCGAGGTCGGTGATGCCCATCGCGTACGAGACGATCGAACCGGCCGCCGAACCACGGCCGGGGCCGACCGCGATGCCGTTGTTCTTGGCCCACATGATGAAGTCGGCGACCACGAGGAAGTAGCCGGGGAACCCCATCTGGATGATGACGTCCATCTCGTACTCGGCGAGCTTCTGGCGGTCCTCGGGGACGCCGCCGGGGAAACGGCGGGCCATCCCCTTGCGGACCTCCTCCTGGAACCAGGTGACCTCGGTGTACCCCTCGGGGACGTCGAACCGCGGCATCAGGTCGCGCTTCTCGAACCACCCGGTGGTGTCGATCTGCTCGGCGACCAGCAGGGTGTTGGCGCACCCCTGCTGCCAGGCGTCGGAGGAGTCGATGGCGTACATCTCCTCCGTGGACTTCAGGTAGTAGCCGGTGCCGTCGAAGCGGAAGCGGTCCGGGTCGGAGAGGTTCTTGCCGGTCTGGACGCACAGCAGCGCGTCGTGGGCCTCCGCCTCGCGGGAGTAGGTGTAGTGCGAGTCGTTGGTGACCAGCGGGGGGATGCCCAGCTTCTTGCCGATCTCCAGGAGCCCGTCGCGGACCCGGCGCTCGATCTCGATGCCGTGGTCCATCAGCTCCAGGAAGTACCGGTCCTTGCCGAAGATGTCCTGGTACTCGGAGGCGGCCTTGAGGGCCTCGTCGAACTGGCCGAGCCGCAGCCGGGTCTGCAACTCGCCCGAGGGGCAGCCGGTGGAGGCGATCAGGCCCTCGGACCACTGGGCGATGGTCTCCTTGTCCATCCGCGGCCACTTGACGAAATAGCCCTCCATATAGGCGTCCGAGGAGAGCCGGAAGAGATTGTGCAGACCGGTCTTGTTCGCCGCCCAGATGGTCTTGTGGGTGTAACCACCGGAACCGGAGACGTCATCGCGCTTCTGGTGCGGCTGGCCCCACTGCACCCGCCGCTTGTAGCGCCGCGACTCGGGCGCCACATACGCCTCGATGCCGATGATCGGCGTGACCCCGGCGCCCGTCGCCTGCTGGTAGAAGTCGTACGCGCCGTGGAGGTTGCCGTGGTCGGTCATGGCGATGTGGGTCATGCCCATCTCATTGCACGCCTTGAACATGTCCTTGAGCCGCGCCGCACCGTCCAGCAGCGAGTACTGGGTGTGGACGTGCAGGTGCGTGAAGGGCGGCTTGGTCACGGTGGAAGACCTCCGGCGAACAATCGATGACGGCAGGGGGAGCCAGCACCGAAGGTTACCCCTCCGCACTGACACCGGCCGGGCACTCGCGAGTAGCCTCGGGCGTTGATCCCGACGGGTCGTCCGGCTCTTCCCACGCACCCGGCGGGACGGAACATACCCTGTCGTATCTGCCATCCCGACCAGATCCCTCATGCCCTCAGGAGGCGTTCCGCGATGTCGACCCAGCAGACCCAGGCGGAGCAGCGCGGCGAGCACATCCTCGCCGTATTCGACACCGCCTTCGGCGAGCTGCTCGCCGCCGACCCGGCCGCCTTCCGCGTCAAGTTCCGGAAGATGGCCGCCTCGGCGTTCGCGTTCTACCGCGGTACCGCCTGCCTGTTCTATTCCGATGTGGAGCGGGAGCGCGCCGGCGGGCCGTACCTGGACGAGCGCACCAGCCGGGTGTGGATCCACGGCGACCTCCACGCCGAGAACTTCGGCACCTACATGGACGCCAACGGCCGGCTGATCTTCAACGTGAACGACTTCGACGAGGCGTACGTCGGCCCGTTCACCTGGGACCTGAAGCGCTTCGCCGCCTCCGTGGCGCTCATCGGCTACACCAAGGCGCTCAGCGACGAGAAGATCACCGAGCTGGTGCGGACGTACGCCGGCGCCTACCGCGAGCGCGTCCACGCCCTGGCCACCGGCGCCAAGGACGACGAGGTGCCGCCCTTCACGCTGGAGACCGCGGAGGGCCCGCTGCTGGACGCGCTGCGTGACGCCCGCTCGCTGACCCGCTTCGGGCTCCTCGACTCGATGACCGAGATCCGCGACTTCGAGCGGCGCTTCTCGGCCGGCGGCGGGTCCATCGAACTGGACGCGGCCACCCGCTACAAGGTCCTGGCCGCCTTCGACGGCTATCTGGAGACGCTCCCCGAGTCCAGTCTCGCGCGCCCCGACTCCTACCGCGTCAAGGACGTCGTGGGGCGCCGGGGCATCGGCATCGGCAGTGCCGGGCTCCCCTCGTACAACATCCTCCTGGAGGGCAACAGCGACGCCCTGGAGAACGATGTGGTGATCTACATGAAGCAGGGGCAGACCCCGGCGGTCTCCCGGCACATCACCGACGAGCAGGTGCGGTCGTACTTCCGCCACGAGGGCCACCGCACGGTCATCTCCCAGCGCGCGCTGCAGGCCCACGCCGACCCGTGGCTGGGCTGGACCGAGCTGGACGGGGCGGGGCAGCTGGTCGCCGAGGTGTCGCCGTACGCGGTGGACCTCGACTGGTCCGACATCGACGACCCGGCCGAGATCGCGGCGGTCGTGGCCGACCTCGGGCGGGCCACGGCCGCCATGCACGCGGCCGCGGACGACCAGAGCGGCCACTCGCTGGTGCCGTTCTCCACCGAGCGCGCCATCGACGCGGTGATCGCCGCCGACGAGGACGGCTTCGCCGACCTCCTGGTGGACTTCGCGCACTCCTACGGTGCCCGCGCCCGTGCCGACCACCAGATCTTCGTGGACCTCTTCCGCAACGGCCGCATCCCCGGCCTCTGATCACCGGCAGCTGATCAGCGGGTGTCTGATCACCGGCCTCTGATCTACGGCAGCTGACAGCGGGCGTCTGGTCACCGGCGTCTGATCACCAGCCGCCGAGCGTCACCGGCCGCCGAGCGCTCCCGGGGCCGTGGCCCCGGCGACGGCCGTGAGCATCACCCCCGTCGGCTCCTCTATCGTTTCCGGTCATGTGGCCTGGACAGCAGCCGCCGGGGGGCGAGCCGAATCCGCAGCACCATCCTCATCAGCAGCCGGGGAATCCGGAGGCGGGCCCTCCCCCGCCGCCGGACCGGCCCCCGGGCTTCCCGCCCGCTCCCCCGCCGCCGGGCCGGCCACCGGGTCCGGGCGGCGGGCCGTGGGGCGGCGCTCCCGCCCCGGACGCCCGGCCCCGCAGGACCGGGCTCACCGCCGTCGTGGCGGTGGCAGTGGCCGCCGCCGTGGTCGCGGGCGTCCTCGTGATCACGGATGACGGCAAGGGCTCCGGGGCCGGTTCCGCCGCCGACGCCGTCCAGGGCCCCTCGGGACCGGCCGGCTCCGGCGGCCCGGACGGCTCGGGGGGCTCGGACGGCTCGGGGGGCTCGCGGAAGCTCGTCACACCCGCCCACAGCTCCGGTCCGGACGGCACCACCGTGGTGATCGGCGAGGCCGGCGCCGGCCACACCCTCGACCTCTACGAGGATCTCCGCTGCCCGCCGTGCGCCGCCTTCGAACAGGGGGTCGGGCCCGCCATCGCCGAGGACATCGAGGACGGCACGTACAAGGTGTCCTTCCACTTCGCCGCCATCCTCGACAAAAACCTGGGCGGCAGCGGCTCCACCAACGCCCTGAGCGCCCTCGGGGCGGCCCTGGACGTGTCCACCGACGCCTTCCTCGACTACAAGGCCGCCCTGATGTCGGCCAAGCACCACCCGCAGGAGTCCGAGGACTCCTTCTCCGACGACGACTACCTGCTGACCGTCTCCCAGGAGGTCCACGCGCTCAGGACGAACGCCTCGTTCCGGGCGGCCGTGCGCGAGGGCACCTACGACCCCTGGGCGAAGAAGGCGGTCGCGGCCTTCGACGCCTCCGGGGTGAGCGGCACCCCCACCGTCGAGCTGGACGGCTCCCCGCTGCGGGGCAGCGGCGGCTCCTTCCCCGTGACCGCGGCGGAATTCCGGGAAGCGGTGAACCAGCGGATCAAGGACGACTAGCCACCGGGTCCGGTTCTTCATCTGGCCCATACGGGTGAACGTGGCAGAATTCGAAGTCATGGACGGCACCGGACCGCAGCTGAGGGCAGTGCGCGCGGCGCTCTTCACCGCGCTGTGCGTCACGCTGTCCTCGGCCTCGCATGTCCTGCTGTCGCGGGTCCCGCTGCCGCTGGGTACCGTCGCCGCGCTCTCGGTGGCCGTCTTCGCCCTCGCCTACGCCCTCGCGGGCCGGGAGCGGGGCTTCTGGTCCATCGCCGCCCTGCTGATCCCGCTGGAGCTGGCCGCCGACACCATCTTCACCACCGGCCAGCAGGCGTGTTACGGAGAGTCCGGCGGCCCGGTGGCGGGCTCCCTGCGCTCCATGGGGGTCACCGTGCTGTGCGGCGGTGGCGATCTCGGCGGTCCGCTGCCCGGGGTCTCCCAGAACGGCGTCGCCACCCCGCTGGCGGCCACCGTGAACTCCGCCACCCCCTGGCTGCTGCTCGCCGCGCATGTCGCGGTGGGTCTGCTCGCCTCGGCGTGGCTGCGGCGCGGTGAGGCCGCCGTGGGCCGGCTGCTGGGCGCCCTGGCTGCCTTCGCCTTCCGGCCGCTGCTGCTGGCCGCCGCGGTCCGCGCCGCGGCGTTCCGGCCCCTGCGCCCGGCCCCGCGGCCCGCCCGGCCGGTGCGCCCGGCACCGGCCCTCCCCCTCCTCGTGCACTCCGTGGTGCGTCGTGGACCGCCCTGCTCGGCCGCTGCCTGAGCAGAGCGCTCCCCACCCCGTACACACACCCGACGACGCACACCCACGGAGATCGAGTCCATCATGAGCAACCGCAACAGCCACCAGAACAAGCAGGCCGCACGCGAGCGGCTGCGTGCCGAGCGTGAGCGCCAGGCCAAGAGGGAGCGGACGCGGCGCCAGATGTTCGTCGGCGGCGCGGTCGTCGCGGTCCTCGCGATAGCCGGCGGCATCGGCTACGCCGTCACCAACATGAACTCGGACGACGCCAACCAGAAGTGGCGGTCGGCGGCCGAGAAGCAGGCGTTCGTGAAGCCCGCCAACACCAGCGGCCCGCAGGGCACGACGGTCGTCATCGGCGACAAGAAGGCCAAGAACACCCTGCACGTCTACGAGGACATGCGCTGCCCGGTCTGTGCCCAGTTCGAGCAGTACACCGGCCCGACCGTGCAGAAGGACATCAAGGACGGCACCTACAAGGCGCAGTTCACGATGGGCACCTTCCTCGACGACAACAAGCAGGCGCCCGGCGCCGGCTCGAAGAACGCGCTGAGCGCGCTCGGCGCGGCCCTCGACGTCAGCCCGCAGGCGTTCCTGGACTACAAGGCGGCGCTGTACGCGCCGAAGAACCACCCGGCGGAGACCGACGACGCCTTCGCCAACGACCAGAAGCTGATCGACGTCGCCCAGCAGGTCAAGGAGCTGAAGGGCAACGCGGCCTTCGAGAAGGCCGTGAAGAAGGGCACCTACGACCGGTGGGCGCTGGCCATGTCCAAGTCGTTCGACGACACCAAGGACATCACCGGCACCCCGTCCTTCAAGCTCAACGGGAAGAAGCTGGAGGTCAACGGCAATCCGCCGATGACTCCGGACCAGTTCACCCCGCTGGTGAAGCAGGGGCTCAAGAAGTAGCGGCCGGCCGCCGTTCCCGGCCGGATCGGCGGGCGTGCCCCCGGGG
>NZ_BBOX01000524.1 GCF_001553455.1 Streptomyces hygroscopicus subsp. hygroscopicus | reverse complement strand
CTCCCCGTCCGTACCGCGTCCGGCGCCCGAGCGGCCCCCGGCCCGCCCGCCGCGGCCGCCGAGCAGTCCGCGCAGCCGCGGCCGGGCGGTCGAGCGGGCGCGCAGCACCCGCTCGACCTCGCGCCAGGTGACGTCGCTCGCGTAGGAGATGGTGCGGGCGGATTCGTAGATCTGGCGCAGCAGGGCGTCGGCGTCCAGCAGTCCGAGGGCCTCCGCGACCTGGTCCTGTTCCTGGAGCGCGAGGCGGTCGGTGGCGCGGCCGGTGGACAGATGGAGCGCGTCGCGGGCGTCCAGCAGCCGGCGCCGCGCGTCGTCGAGGCCCTCGCGGGGCGCGTCGGCGAGCCAGGAGGCGGCGATGGCGCGCAGCGCGGTGGCGTCGCGGAGCCCGCCGCGGGCTTCCTTCAGATCGGGTTCGAGCAGGAACTGCAGCTCGCCGTGGCGTTCGGCGCGCTCCTGGCCCAGCTCACGGAGCTCGGGCAGCCGCCCCGGGGCCTGGGCCCGCCAGTCGGCGAGGACGGCGGTGCGCAGCTCGGCGCTGAGCGCCGCGTCGCCCGCGATGTGGCGGGCGTCGAGCAGGCCGAGCTGGACCTTGAGGTCCTCGGCGGCGGTGCTCCGGGCCTCGTCCAGGGTGCGCACGGAGTGGTCGAGAGCGAGGCCCATGTCCCACACGGGGTACCAGACGTGGTCGGCGAGCGCGGCGAGGGCCGGGCGGTCGGCGGAGCCGTCGTGCAGCAGCAGCACATCGAGGTCGCTGCGCGGGGAGAGTTCGCCGCGCCCGTAGCCGCCGACCGCCACCAGGGCGACGCCCCGGCCGATCCCCGCGGTCTCCGCGCCGCCGGTGAGCAGCGCGGCCAGCCACTGGTCGGTGAGTTCGGCCAGGGCGGAACGGCGCGGCGGCCCGGACCGCGACCCCTCCCGGAGGAGTCGCAGCCGGGCCGCCGCGTAGCCGCCGGGCCCCGAGTCGGCGGTGTCGGTCGTGGTCTCGAGGCTTTCCGTCAACTCGGCTCCCTGTCGGCGTACGGCCGTACCGCCGTACGGCTGGTTGTCCGGATCGTGGCGGGCCCTCAGAGGGCGTCCGGGCCGCGCTCGCCGGTGCGGACCCGGACCGCGGTGTCGACGGGGACGCTCCAGACCTTGCCGTCCCCGATCTTTCCGGTGCGGGCGGCCTTGACCACGACGTCGACGAGGTCATCGGCGTCGTCGTCCTCGACCAGCACCTCGATGCGCACCTTGGGCACCAGGTCGACGGTGTACTCCGCGCCCCGGTAGACCTCGGTGTGGCCGCGCTGACGGCCGTAGCCACTGGCCTCGGTGACGGTCAGGCCCTGGACGCCGAACGCCTGAAGCGCTTCCTTGATCTCGTCGAGCCGGTGCGGCTTCACTACCGCGGTGATGAGCTTCACGCGTCCACCTTCTTGTTGTGCGGCTTCTGCGGCGCGGTGGCGCCGGTCGCGGCCTGGCCAGTGGCGGGCACCGTACTACGGGGCGATGCGCCGACCGCGCTGAAGTCGTAGGCGGTCTCGGCGTGGTACGCCTGGTCGACGCCGCCGATCTCGTCGTCCTCACTGGCCCGGAGCCCGATGGTGACGTCGATGAGCTTGGCGAGGACCCAGGAGACGGCGAAGGAGTAGATCAGCACCGTGAAGGCGCCGAGCGCCTGCCTGCCCAGCTGGGCCGCGCCGCCGACGCCGCCGGTGGCGAGGACGCCGACCAGGAGGGTGCCCAGGACACCGCCGACCAGGTGCACCCCGACCACGTCGAGTGAGTCGTCGAAGCCCAGCTTGTACTTGAGGCTGACGGCCCAGGAGCAGACGACACCGGCGACCAGGCCGATCACGATGGCGCCCCAGGCGTTCACGGCCGCGCCGGAGGGGGTGATGGCGACCAGGCCGGCGACCGCGCCGGAGGCGGCGCCCAGCGTGGTGAACGCGCCGTGCCGGACGCGCTCGTAGGCGAGCCAGCCGAGCATCGCGACACCGGTGGCGATCTGGGTGTTGAAGGCCATGTTGGCGGCGGTCGCGTTGGCGGCGAGGGCGGAGCCGGCGTTGAAGCCGAACCAGCCGAACCACAGCAGTCCGGAGCCGAGCATCACCAGCGGCAGGTTGTGCGGCCGCATCGGGTCCTTCTTGAAGCCGATGCGCTTGCCGAGCACCAGGGCCACGGCCAGGCCCGCGGCGCCCGCGTTGATGTGGACCGCCGTACCGCCCGCGAAGTCGATGACGTCCTTCTTGAACAGCCAGCCCTCGGCCTGCCAGACCCAGTGGGCGACCGGGAAGTAGACGATCGTGGCCCACAGGGTGATGAACAGGGTCCAGGCGCCGAACTTGACGCGGTCGGCGACGGCTCCGCTGATCAGCGCGGGGGTGAGCACCGCGAACATCAACTGGAAGAACGCGAAGGCCAGGACCGGGATCGCGGCGGGCTTGTCGCCCCACAGCGAGGTCGGCTCGATGCCCTTGAAGCCGATGTGGTCCAGGTTGCCGAGCAGCCCGCCCCCGATGTCGTCGCCGAAGGTGAGCGAGTAGCCGAACAGCACCCACAACAGCGAGATGACGCCGAGCGAGATGAAGGACATCATCAGCATGTTGAGGGCGCTCTTCACCCGCACCATGCCGCCGTAGAAGAAGGCCAGGCCGGGGGTCATCAGCATCACGAGCGCGGCGCTGATCAATACGAACGTGGTATTTGCGCCATTCAATGTGGACGTCTCCTCGAAACGACGGCCCGTGCGGGCAGGACATCGGGGGCCGGTATTCGCTTCGAGGTTGGCGCAGGGCCGTTTCAGTCGATGCCACCCGATGTTTCGCCGCCGTGACGAAGGGCGCCGGGGTGTTACACGCCGATGAACCGCGGTTCGGCGGGCGAGGCCCTCCGTTACCGTGTCGCAACCGGCGCGGGGGCCGCTCAGACGGCCCGGCCGGGCCCCGTCGTGTCGGGGGTGTCGGGCATCGCGGTGGCCAGCCGCTCGCCGAGAGCGGCGATCTCCGGCACATCGCCGAACTGGCGCACCGCCGTGTCCACGGTCTTGCGCAGCCGGTTGTTGACCCGCTCCGAGCGGATCCGGGTGGCGAGCGGCAGCGCCTCATGGGCGGCCGCGGCGGCCTGCTCGGGCTCCTTCTGGAGGAGGTGGACGGTGGCCATGCCGATCAGGTTGAGCGCATACGAACGCTGGGGGCCGCCGTCCTTCTCCGCCTCCTGGCCGAAGAGCCGCACGGCCCTGCGCATCACCGGGTCGGCCAGCTTGGCGTAGGTGGGGCTGCGGCCGGCGACATAGGCGAGATCGCGGTAGGAGTGGGCGTTCTCCGCGTTGAGCTCGGCCTCGGAGAAGAAGCGGATCCAGTCGGGATCGCCATCGCCCTTGGCGCATTCGGCGAAGGTGTCCTCGGCCATCTTCACGGCGCGGTGGCATTTGCTGGGCTGGCCCATGTTGGCGTAGGCGCGGGCCTCCATCGCATACAGCATGGCCTGGGTGCGCGGGGTGGCGCTCTCCCGGCTGCCGTACTGCGCGAGGTGGATCAGCTCCAGCGCGTCGTCGGGCCGCCCGACGTGGATCATCTGGCGGCTCATGCTGGAGAGGACGTAGGAGCCGAGGGGGCGGTCACCGGATTCCTTGGCGGCGTGCAGCGCCAGCACGAAGTACTTCTGCGCGGTGGGCTGGAGCCCGATGTCGTAGCTCATCCACCCGGCGAGCTCGGCGAGCTCGCCCGCCACCTTGAACAGCCGCCGGGTGACCGCCTCCGGATGCGGCTCCTGGAGCAGATCGGTGACCTCGTGCAACTGGCCGACCACCGCCTTGCGGCGCAGCCCGCCACCGCACTGGGCGTCCCAGGTGCGGAACATCACGATGGTGGACTCCAGCAGCTCCAGCTCGGGCTCGGAGAGCCGGGAGACCCGGCGCGTGCGCCCGCCGTCCGCCGCCCTGGCGCCGCCGGGCTGTCCGCTCGGCGAGGGCACCAGCCAGCGCTGCATCGGCTCGATGAGGGCGGGGCCGGCGGCCAGCGAGAGGGAGGTGCCGAGGAAGCCGCGGCGGGCGAGCATCAGATCGCTGCGGGAGAACTCGCCGATCAGCGCGACCGTTTCGGGACCGGCCCAGGGGAGGTCCACCCCGGACACGGACGGTGACCGGTGGACGGAGCGCAGCCCGAGGTCCTCGATGCCGACCACGCAGCCGAAGCGCTCGGAGAACAGCTCGGAGAGGATGTGCGGAATCGGCTCCCGGGGCTGCTCGCCGTCCAGCCAGCGGCGCACCCGCGAGGTGTCCGTACTGATGTGGTGGGCGCCTAACTGCCGTGCTCTGCGGTTGACTTGGCGCGCCAGCTCCCCTTTCGACCAGCCGCTGCGCACGAACCACGACCCCAATTGCGCATTGGGGCGCTTCCCAGCACCGCCGCCGCCGTCGCCCACCGGAACGCCCCCATCCCACGAATCTTCCCGGACCGCCACCAGAATGCCTTCTGTCACGGTCAGTTGTCCCCGCGATACGGCCCATCAACCGTCCGGACGGCGAACCGCCTCATGCCAGTGGCATGTACCGATCCGTACTCCGCCCATCGTCAGCTCACATTCGAGCGAGCGCCACTTCCAGGGGACTGCGCACTGAAAGTAATCCTACGATCACGCCCCCTGCGAGGCGATTCCCGAAAACGCCACCATTCGCCACCCCTTCGAATGAACCCGGTCGCCGCTTCCCACGATTCACTTGACACCGGGGCGACGGGAGCGGGTGAAGAGATGCGCGTGGGGGCGCGTGAGTCGCGCCTCACCACCTCCGCCACATCGGAGCGCACCGCCGCCGCACCACATCGACGACGGAGCGTCATGACCGTGCTCCGGCTCGTAACCATCGAGAGCGGGACCCGTTGGAGGGGGCATGGGCTTCACGATCGGCGGCATCCGGGACATGCGGTCCGGCTCACGGCGCCGCGGCCGTCCGTCCGAGACCACGACGGTGGCGGAGTACACCGGTCTGTGGGGCTGGGACGTGGTGCCGGGCGCACGGGCGACGCGCGGCCCTGGGGGCGGCGGACACACCTGTTCATGCGGTGCGCGCGACTGCCCCTCCCCCGGCGCGCACCCCCTCTCCTTCGCCTCCGGCGTCCCGGCGGGCGCCACCCTGGACGCCGCCGCGGCCGCGTGGGAGCAGGTCCCGGGGGCGGCCGTACTGCTGGCGGTGGGCCGCTCGTTCGACGTCCTGGAGGTCGCGGAGTACGCGGGTCGCCATGCGCTGGTCCGGCTGGAGCGGATGGGGCTGCCCCTCGGCCCGGTGGCCGTCACCCCGGACGGGCGCGCCCAGTTCTTCGTCGCCCCCGGGGCCGCCGCCGAGCTCCCCGAGCTGCTGTACCGCATGGGCTGGGACGACGCCGACCTCGATCTGCGCTGCCTGGGTCCGGGCGACCACATCACCGCCCCGCCCTCCGACCTCGGCGGCCTGGGACCGGTGCGCTGGCTGCGCCCGCCCGCCCTGGACACGGCGGGCCGCCCGCCGCACGCCCGGCTGGTCCTGGGCACCCTCGCCTATCTGAGCCATCGGGCCGCCGGGGCCTGAAGGCGGCTCGCCCGGTACGCGAACGCCGGACGGGCCGGGAGTCATCCCCGGCCCGTCCGGCGCGATACGGGTGTTCCCCCACCACGGGCCTCAGCCGCCGATCAGCGCGTCGACGAATGCCTCCGGCTCGAACGGCGCCAGATCGTCCGCGCCCTCGCCCAGCCCCACCAGCTTGACCGGGACGTTCAGCTCGCGCTGGACCGCGACCACGATGCCGCCCTTGGCGGTGCCGTCCAGCTTGGTCAGCACGATGCCGGTGATGTCCACGACCTCGGCGAAGACCCGCGCCTGCACCAGGCCGTTCTGGCCGGTGGTGGCGTCCAGGACGAGCAGCACCTCGTCCACCGCGCCGTGCTTCTCCACGACCCGCTTGACCTTGCCCAGCTCGTCCATCAGACCGGTCTTGGTGTGCAGCCGCCCGGCGGTGTCGATCAGGACGACGTCCGCGCTCTCGGCGATGCCCTCCTTCACCGCGTCGAAGGCGACCGACGCGGGATCGCCGGCCTCCGGCCCCCGGACCGTACGGGCGCCGACCCGCTCGCCCCACGTCTGCAGCTGGTCGGCGGCGGCGGCGCGGAAGGTGTCGGCCGCGCCGAGCACCACGGACTTGCCGTCGGCGACGAGCACCCGGGCGAGCTTGCCGGTCGTGGTGGTCTTACCGGTGCCGTTGACGCCGACGACCATGACGACGCCCGGCTTCTCCTCGCCGTTCGCCCCCACACCGCTCTCGGTGTGCACCGAACGGTCGGCCTCGGTGCCGATGAGGTGCAGCAGCTCCTCGCGCAGCAGACCGCGCAGTTCCTCGGGGGTACGGGTGCCGAGCACCTTGACCCGCTCCCGCAGCCGCTCGACCAGCTCCTGGGTCGGCGCCACACCGACGTCGGCGGTCAGCAGCGTGTCCTCGATCTCCTCCCAGGTGTCGTCGTCCAGGTGCTCCCGGGACAGCAGGGTCAGCAGCCCCTTGCCCAGGGTGGTCTGGGAGCGGGACAGCCGGGCACGCAGCCGCACCAGCCGGCCGGCGGTCGGCTCTGGCACCTCCAGCGGCGGGACCTCGGGCGCTTCGGGGGCGGGCGCCTCCGCGGTGGCGGCCGGGGCCCCCGGAAGGTCCACCTCCTCGATGGTTCTGCGTGGTTCCTCACGCGGGGTTTCGGCCTCCTCGCCGACCTGCGGTTCGGCGGGCGGCGCGGTGACAGTGGGGCTGCTCGGCGGGGGCGGGGGCAGCCGCTTCTTCTTGCGGCCGCTGATCACGAGCCCGCTGATCGCGGCGACCGCGACCACAGCGATGACTACGGCAAGGATGAGGTATTCCATAACGCCCCCAGTATCAGCCACGAGGAGGGGCGAGTCATTCGCCTCCCAGCCCGGCCTGCCGGGCCCGCACGATCGCCTGGGCACGGTCGTGCACCTGGAGCTTGGCGAAGATCGAGCCGACGTGGTTGCGCACGGTCTTGTCGGTGACCACCAGCCGCTGGGCGATCTGCCGGTAGCCGAGTCCCGCCGCGAGCAGGTCCAGCACCTCGCGCTCCCGGGCGGTCAGGGTGGGGAACGCCTCCTTGGCGGACGCCGAGCCGGAGGCGCCCAGCAGCGCCCCGAGCCGTTCGGCCACCTGCGGGCCGAACACCGCGCCGCCGCGCGCCACCGTGTGGAGCGCGCGCAGGATCTCGTCCCGGCCCGCGCCCTTGAGCAGATAGCCCCGGGCCCCGGCGCGCACGGCGGCCAGCAGGCTGTCGTCGTCCTCCGACATCGTCATGACCAGCACCCGGGTCCCGGGGTGATCGCACAGGATCCGCCGGGTCGCCTCCAGACCCGACCGGCCGGGCAGTCCGAGATCCATGACGACCAGGTCCGGACCGGTGCGCACGGCCTCGGCCACCGCCCCGTCCGCGCAGGCCGCCTGGCCGACGACGGCGAACGCGTCGTCGAGGTTGACGGCGGCGGCCAGGCCCTCACGGAAGAGGGGGTGGTCGTCCACCAGCAGTACCCGCCACGGCGGAGGTTCCGCGACCGCTGTCACCCCGTGGTCCTCTCCTCGGGTCCCGCCGCCGCGTGCTCCGGCCTCCGCGACGCGAGGAGCGCCCGGCACGCCTCGTGCCCGAGGGGCTTCCGGCGCTCCTCGGGGTTGCCGTGCTCGCCGGGTCCGGCGAGCGGCAGCACCGCGTGCACCACCGTGCCCGTCTCCGACCCGGACACCGAGCAGGAGCCGCCGATCTCCTCGGCCCGTTCGGTGACCGAGGCGAGACCGACCCCGGGCACCGCGGTCTCGCGCAGCCCGCTCCCGTCGTCGGTGACCTTCACCTCGAGGGTGTCCGGTCCCGCCGTGAGCTCGACGCCCACCTGGCGCGCCCGCGCGTGTCGTACGGCGTTGGTCAGCGACTCCGCCGCGATCCGGTACGCGGCCGTCTCGACGCCGGGCGACAGCGGGGGCAGTGCGGCGGGGCGGCTGGCCACGCTCACCCGCAGCCCGTCGACGCCCAGCCGGTGCGCCAGGTCCCGGACCGCGCCGGCCAGTCCGCGCTCGGCCAGCGCGGCCGGGGCCAGGCCCGCGGTGATCCGCCGCACCTCGACCAGGGCCTCGGCGAGCGTCTCGGCGGCCTCGCGCAGCTGCGGGGTGGCGGGGTGGCCGGGCGGACAGGAGGTCTGCGCGATGTCCAGGCGCAGCCTTACGGCGGCCAGCTGCGGGCCGAGTCCGTCGTGGATCTCCCGGCGCAGCCGGCGGCGCTCCTGTTCCCGGGCGAGCACCAGCCGCTCCCGGGCGGCCTGGGCCTCCTCGGCCAGGCGCAGCGCGGCGAGCGCGGGGGCGGCCTGGTCGGCGAGGAGGGAGAGCAGTCCGCCGTCGCGCTCCGCCGGGGTGCCGAAGCCGTCGCGGGAGACCTCGAGGCGGCCGACGGTACGGCCGTGGTGGCGCAGCGGATACGTCTGGACCGGGCCGGTCAGCGGGGCCCCGGCGGAGGCCAGCCGCCGGGGCCCCGCGCGGGTGTCGACGCTGACGGCGGCGCCCGAGACGCCCAGGTCCTCCACGGCGCTGCGGCAGATCTGCTGGGGCACCTCCCCGGGGTGCGGGGCCTGCTGGAGGCGGACGGCGAGGGCGCTCACGGCTTCGTGCGGGCGGGCCCGGGGGCCGTAGAAGGCGCGCTCGACGCAGCGGGTGAGCCGGCGGGCGCTCGGCCGCAGCCCCCAGCCGAGCACCAGGGCGCAGCCGGCGGTGACGGTGGTGACCCCGCTCCGCACGGAGGGCAGTGCGGCCTGGACGGCGAAGACCGTGCAGACCACCACGGCGGCCAGGGAGGTGAGCACGACGACCCGGGCGAGGCGGTGGCTGGTGGAGCGGTCCAGCCGCCAGATACCGGTACGGGCGACGCCGAGGCAGATCGCGGCGGCCCAGACGGCGCTGCCGGCTGTACGGGCCACGATCGTGGGCACGCCCTCGCCCCACTGGGACAACAGGAGCGAGACACAGGCGGGATAGGCGACGGCGAGCAGCGCCCAGTCGCGCCGCTCGGCGCCGCGGGAGACGGCGGCGCGGCAGCACAGGGCGGCGGTGACGGCCACCGCGACGGTGCGCAGCACCCAGGGTTCGGCCTCGGCGTAGGCGTCGAGGTGGTCGAAGGCCCACTGGCCGGCCGCGGTGGTGAACGCCGGGTTGGGCACGGAGCCCACCAGGGGCTCGCTGATCAGCCACAGCACCGCGTACCCCAGCCAGTAGCCGGACGCGCACGCGCTGATCGCCCACCACTGCCGGCGCCGCGCCCCGCGCCGCGGGGT
>NZ_BBOX01000523.1 GCF_001553455.1 Streptomyces hygroscopicus subsp. hygroscopicus | reverse complement strand
GAGCAGCAGCGCGGCCCCGACGGCGGCGAGGCGCGCCCCGCGCCGGGCCCCGGAGCGAGAAGGGGCGCGGGCCCCAGACCGGACCCCGGAGCGCGATCCGGCGCGGGCCCCGGAACGGGCTCCGGAACGGAAACCCGCTTCGGAACCGACGCGGGCCTCAGAGCGGAAACCAGCGCGGGCCACGGAACGGGCCCCAGAGGGCGCCCCGGCGCGGGATCCCGCTCCGAATCCGGCGCGGAGTCCGGCGCGGAGTCCGGCGCCGAGGCCGGAGCGTGCCTCCGGCCCGGAGTCGGGCCCGGTGGGCTGCGGAGAAGAGTGCGGGTGCATATCCGTCGTGCTCCTTCCTCCCGGGCCGGGGGCCGCCGCGCACGGCCGCCCCCGGCCCCGGTCGTCAGCTCGTCAGCTCGTCGGCTCAAACAGCCCGTCAGCTCATCAGCTCGTCAGCCGTGCCGATAGGCCGTCAGCCGTGCCGATAGCCCGTCAGCCGGTGCCGATCGTGAAGTCGTCCACGTCGAACAGCGCTCCCGCGCCGCCCTTGAAGACGAGACTGAGCGTGGTGCTTCCGGCCGGGGGGTTGCGCAACGTCGTCTTGACGTCCTGGAACGTCTCCCAGCCGCCGGTCACCGGCACGGTGACGGTGCCGAGCAGCCGTCCGGTCGGGGACCCGCTGTGGATCTCGAGTGTGCCGCCGGCGCCCGCCGAGGAGACCCGTGCGGTGAAGTCCTTGGCGTTGCGGAGGACGTACGGGGTGAAGGAGATCCAGTCGCCGTTGTGGATGTCGCCGACCGTCTTGCCGCCGTTGGCCGGGGCGTGGGAGATCACCGAGACGCCCTCGCTGTCCCCGTAGTGCTCGGCCTGCCGGTGCTTGGGCTGGACGATGCTCTGGTCATGGGTGGTCAGCGGCGGCTGGCCGCCCCCGCCCCCGTCGGTGTACTCGGCGTCGAAGACCCCGAAGATGTTGGCGTTGGGGTCGTGCTCCCCGTCGGCGTTGGTCTTGATGGTGCCGGAGCAGCCGCCTGCCGAGGTGACGGGGTGGCCGTGGCTGTCGTGGCCGAGGATGTAGGTGACCTTGACCTTGGCGCAGTCGATGGTCCGGTCCTCCGGGTCGGTCACCTTGACCTTGAACGGGACCTCGTCGCCGAAGCTGAACAGCTGGCCGTCGCCGGGCAGCTGGAGGGTCACCTTGGGCGCGGTGTTGCCGACCGTGAGGTGCACACTGGCGTTGGCGGTGCGGCCGGTGGGGTCCTTGACCGTGAGGGTCGCGGTGTAGGTGCCGTTCTTGCGGTAGGTGTGGATGGGGTTGGCGGCGGCGGAGGTGGTGCCGTCGCCGAAGTCCCAGTGGTAGGCGAGGGTGTCGCCGTCGGCGTCGGAGGTGCCCGCCGAGGAGAAGGCGACCTTCATGGGGGCCCGGCCGGAGGTGCGGTTCGCGCTCGCCTCGGCGATGGGCGAGTGGCCGTCGGTGGCGTTCTCGATCCGGTAGAGCGCGGAGTGCTCGTCCCCGTTGAAGTAGCCGAGGCCGTAGTCGAGGACGTACAGCGCGCCGTCCGGGCCGAAGGCCGAGTCCATCACCTGGGTGCCGGACCACGGGAAGTCGTTGATCTTCTGCACGGTGCCGTCGGCGCCCTGCTCGATCCGCTTGATCCACTGGCGGCCGAACTCGCCCGCGAAGAAGTCCCCGTCGTAGCTCTCGGGGAACTTGACCGGTGAGTCGAGTGAGGCGTCGTAGCGGTAGACGGGCCCGGCCATCGGCGATTCGGAGCCGGCGCCGAACTCGGGCACGGAGTCGTTGTCGTACGGGATCCAGGCGGGCTGCGCGGGCGGCAGGTCGGTGAGCCCGGTGTTGTGCCGTGAGGTGTTCTTCGGCGCGGCGCAGTCGAAGGTGTCGCCGGAGGTGCCGGTGGCGAAGTCGTAGTCCAGGTACGGCTTGTTGTCGGCGATGCAGTACGGCCAGCCGAAGTTGCCGGGCTTGGTCACCCGGGCGAACTCGACCGCGCCACCGGGGCCGCGCTCGGGGTTGGCGGCTCCGGCGTCCGGGCCGTAGTCGCCGACGTAGACCGTGCCGGTGGCCTTGTCCACGCTGATCCGGAAGGGGTTGCGGAAGCCCATCGCGTAGATCTCGGGCCGGGTCTTCTCGGTGCCGGGCGGGAAGAGGTTGCCGTCCGGGACGGTGTACGAGCCGTCGTCGGCCACCTTGATCCGCAGGATCTTGCCCCGCAGATCGTTGGTGTTGCCCGCCGAGCGCCGGGCGTCGTAGGCGGGGTTGCGGTTCTGCCGCTCGTCGATGGGGGTGAAGCCGTCGGAGGCGAACGGGTTGGTGTCGTCGCCGGTGGACAGGTACAGGTTGCCGTCGGCGTCGAAGTCGATGTCGCCGCCGACGTGGCAGCAGATGCCCCGGGAGGCGGGGACGTCGAGGACCTTCTTCTCGCTGGCGGTGTTCAGGGTGCCGTCGGCTTCGAGGGTGAAGCGGGAGAGGCGGTTGACACCGTCGAACGTCGCGAAGTCGGCGGCCGTGCCCTCATCGGGGGCGTCGCCGGCGGGGGTGTCGAGCGGGGGCGCGTAGTACAGGTAGATGGCGCGGTTGTCGGCGAAGCCGGGGTCGATGCCGACGCCCTGCAGCCCTTCTTCGTCGTGCGAGTAGACGGGGAGCTTTCCGGACACCTTGGTGTTGCCGCCCGGGTCGGTCAGCCACAGGGTGCCGTCGCGCGAGGTGTGCAGCACCGAGCGGTCGGGGAGTACCGCGAGCGTCATGGGCTCGCCGGTCTCCGCCACCCCCTTGGCGAGGGTGACCTGCTGGAACTCCTCCGCTGCCGAGGCGGGTCGGTCCGCCCCGGCCGCCGGAGCGGTGAACGCGAGCCCGGCGCCGACGAGCAGTCCGCTCGTGACGAGCGCGAGGGGCCCGCGCAGTCGAAGCCTTTTCCTGTGCACGCTGATCCTCCGTGGCAAGAGGGGGGTACGGGCGGGCCTTCAGGCCGCCGGGACTGGCACAGGCGCGCGCCGTCGCGCCGGGGTGACCGGTCCGGGAAGAGGGGCCCCATGTGACCGGTACATCTCAAAGGACGGTAGCGGGGTTTGTCCGGTCCGGAAACCCCTTTGACACAAAGCGGCTTTGCCTTCATCCACGGGCAGGACAAAGCTGGATGGGGGCGCGGTGTGCCGTCCCCCACCCAGGGAGCCCTCGGGCGGGTACTCGGTCGCCGGCCGGGCCGCGCTACTTCTCAGCGCTCCCGAAGGCCGCGTCGAAGGACGCCGTCGGCGGGTCGAAGTCGAAGCTCTTCAGCCGGGCCAGCGCCTCCGGGGCGCCCATGAGCCGGTCCATCCCGGCGTCCTCCCATTCGACCGACACCGGACCGTCGTATCCGATCGAGCGCAGCATCCGGAACACGTCCTCCCACGGGACGTCGCCGTGGCCCGCCGAGACGAAGTCCCAGCCGCGGCGGGGATCGCCCCAGGGCAGATGGGAGCCGAGGCGGCCGTTGCGGCCGTCCAGCCGCTTCCTGGCCTCCTTGCAGTCGACGTGGTAGATCCGGTCCCGGAAGTCCCACAGGAAGCCGACCGGGTCCAGGTCCTGCCAGACGAAGTGGCTGGGGTCGAAGTTGAGCCCGAAGGCGGGGCGGTGGCCGACGGCCTCCAGGGCC
This sequence comes from Streptomyces hygroscopicus subsp. hygroscopicus, assembly GCF_001553455.1. Classification (GTDB taxonomy): domain Bacteria; phylum Actinomycetota; class Actinomycetes; order Streptomycetales; family Streptomycetaceae; genus Streptomyces; species Streptomyces hygroscopicus. The sequence goes on along the minus strand of NZ_BBOX01000523.1, from coordinate 5,690 downwards.
CGGTGGGTGGTCCAGTAGTCGTAGGCGATCTCGCTGGGGTGCACCTCGTGGGCGAAGCGCACGCCCTCGGCGTCGAAGACGTCGAGGACGGGGTTCCAGCGCTCGGCGAAGTCCTGGTACCCCCGCTCGATCATGCCGGGCACCACCGGCGGGAACATCGCCACCAGATGCCAGATGGAGGAGCCGGTGAAGCCAATGACGGTGCGGACCCCGAAGGCGGCCGCGGCGCGGGCCGTGTCGGCCATCTCCGCGGCGGCCCGCCGCCGGACGCCCTCCGCCTCGCCGTCGCCCCAGATCCGGGCGGGCACGATGGCCCGGTGGCGCTCGTCGATGGGGGAATCGCACACGGCCTGGCCGACCAGGTGGTTGGAGACGGCCCAGCAGTGGAGTCCGTACTTCTCCAGCAGCCGGCGCCGCCCGTCCAGGTAGCCGGGCTCGCCGAGCGCCCGGTCCACCTCGAAGTGGTCGCCCCAGCAGGCCAGTTCCAGGCCGTCGTAACCGAAGTCGCGGGCCAGCCGGCAGACCTCCTCCAGGGGGAGGTCGGCCCACTGGCCGGTGAAGAGCGTGAAGGGTCTGGGCATACGGTCCTCCTCCTCAGGCGGGCACGGGTGTGTAGACGCAGTTCCGCTCCGCGCTGTCCTCGACGGCGGCGAGCACCCGCTGCACCTGGAGCCCGTCCTCGAAGGAGGGCGCCGGCGCGGTCCCCTCGGCGACCGCGAGCACCATGTCCCGCGCCTGGTGGACGAAGGTGTGCTCGTAGCCCAGGGCGTGGCCCGGCGGCCACCACGCCTCGAGGTAGGGGTGCTCGGGTTCGGTGACCAGGATCCGGCGGAACCCGGAGTCGGCGGCGGGCTCGGTGTGGTCGTGGAAGGACAGCTCGTTGAGCCGTTCCAGATCGAAGGCGAGCGAGCCGTGATCCCCGTTCAGCTCGATCCTGAGCGAGTTCTTACGGCCCGCGGCGAAGCGGCTGGCCTCGAACGACGCCACCGCGCCCGAGCCGAACCGCCCGGTGAACAGCGCCGCGTCATCGACCGTGACCGGTCCGCGGGCCGCCCCGCCCGCCCCGGAGCCGCCGGGCCCGGCCACCGCCCCGGCGGGCAGCGGCCGCTCCCGGATGAACGTCTCGGTCAGCGCCGAGACACCGATCAGCCGCTCCCCCGCCAGATACTGCGCGAGGTCGACGATGTGCGACCCCAGGTCGCCGAGCGCCCCGGAGCCCGCGTACTCCCGCCGCAGCCGCCACACCAGCGGATACTCCGGATCGACGATCCAGTCCTGCAGATAGGTGACCCGCACATGCCGCAGCACGCCGATCCGCCCCTCCGCCACCATCCGGCGGGCCTGGGCGATCGCGGGCGCGCGGCGGTAGTTGAAGCCCACCATCGCCACCTGTCCGCGCTCCCCGGCCCGCCGCGCCGCCTCCACCATGGCCTCCGCCTCGTCCACGGAGTTGGCGAGCGGCTTCTCGCACAGCACGTGCTTGCCCGCCTCCAGGGCCGCGATGGCGATCTCGGCGTGGCTGTCGCCGGGGGTGCAGACATCGACCAGCTGCACATCGTCCCGGGCGATCAGCGACCGCCAGTCGGTTTCGGCGGCGGCCCAGCCGTGCCGGTCCGCGGCGGCCCGTACGGCGTCCGCGTCGCGCCCGCAGACGGCGGACATCACGGGGCGGGCGGGGAGGTCGAAGACACGGCCGACGGTGCGCCAGCCCTGGGAGTGGGCGGCTCCCATGAAGGCGTAGCCGACCATGCCGACGCCGAGCGTCTTCGCTTCAGGACTTTCCATGGGACTCCTTCTGACGATGCGAACCGACGCGAAGTGGGGGTCTGGCCCTTCGGGGGGCTCAGCTGAATCCCGTGGGGAGGTACTCGTCCACGTTGTCCTTGGTGACGACGGCGGAGTAGAGGGTGAGCGAGGCCGGGATCTCCAGCTCCGCGAGCCCGCCGACGCCCTTGCCCTGGCCGAGCGCGCGGGCGAGGTCGATGGCGGAGGCGGCCATGGTCGGCGGGTAGAGCACGGTGGCCTTCAGCACGGTGTTGTCGGCCTTGATGGTGTCCATGGCGCGTTTGGCGCCCGCCCCGCCGACCATGAGGAAGTCATCGCGCCCGGCCTGTTTGATGGCGCGCTCCGCGCCGACGCCCTGGTCGTCGTCGTGGTTCCACAGGGCGTCGAAGTGGGAGTGGGCCTGGAGCAGTTGGGCCATCTTGGACTGGCCCGACTCGACCGTGAACTCCGCGGCCTGACGGCCGACCTTCTCGATGTTGGGGTAGTTCTTCAGGGCGGCGTCGAAGCCCGCCGTGCGCTGCCGGGTCAGCTCCAGGTTGTCGATCCCGGCCAGCTCGATGACCTTGGCGTTCTTCTTCCCCTTGAGCCGCTCGCCGATGTAGTGCCCGGCGTTGAGGCCCATGCCGTAGTTGTCGCCGCCGATCCAGCAGCGGTACGCCTGTGCGGAGGCGAAGACGCGGTCGAGGTTGACGACCGGGATGCCCGCCCGCATCGCCTTGAGCCCGACCTGGGTCAGCGCCTTGCCGTCGGCGGGCAGGATGACCAGGACGTCGACCTTCTTGTTGATGAGGGTCTCGATCTGGCCGATCTGCTGGGCGGTGTCGTTGGAGCCCTCGGTGCTCTCCAGCGTGACGTCCTGGTACTCCTTGGCGCGCCGCTTGGCCTGCTCGTTGATGGCGTTGAGCCAGCCGTGGTCGGCCTGGGGCCCGGCGAAGCCGATGGTGACCTCCTTGCCGGGCTTGTCGTCGGCCGTGTTGGCGGCCGGCTTGCTGTTCCCGTCGCTGTCGTTGTTCTCGTTGCTGGTGCACCCCGCGGCGAACAGCGCGCCCGCCGCGGCGGTGCCCAGGAGCAGGTTTCTGCGACTGGTGGCGGAGCTCTTGGCGTCCCTCATGACGTGCCTCATGGCGTCGAACGACCCTTCTGTACCAGGACGGCGGCGACGATGATCGCGCCCTTGGCGATCTGCTGGACATCGCTCTGGAGGTTGTTCAGGGCGAACAGGTTGGTGATGGTGGTGAAGACCAGGACGCCGAGGACCGAGCCGGTGATGGTGCCCCGGCCGCCGCTGAGCAGCGTTCCGCCGATGATCGCGGCGGCGATGGCGTCGAGTTCGTAGAGGTTGCCGTTGGTGTTCTGGCCCGAGCCGGTCAGGACGACCAGCATGAAGGCGGCGATACCGCAGCACAGCCCGGAGAGCAGGTACAGCATCAGCCGCTGCCGTCTGACGTCGATGCCCGCGAGCCGGGCCGCCTCCGCGTTGCCGCCGATGGCGACCGTGCGCCGGCCGAAGGTCGTCCGGTTGAGCACCAGCCAGCCGAGCACGGTGACCGCGGCGAAGATCATCACCAGCGGCGGGACGCCGAGGACGTAGGCGTCCGGAAGCCCCAGGTCCAGCACCGGCTCGACGGTGACGACCTGCGTCTTGCCGTCGCTGATCTGCAGGGCGAGCCCGCGGGCCGAGGCCAGCATCGCGAGGGTGGCGATGAACGGGACCATCCCGCCATACGCGATGAGCACCCCGTTGACCAGTCCGCAGCCGAGCCCCACCAGCACCGCGCACAGCAGGATGCCGCCGAGGCCGTAAGTCTGTGTGGCCACGGTGGTGGCCCACACCGAGGCCAGGGCGACCATCGCGCCGACCGACAGATCGATGCCCCCGCTGGTGATCACGAAGGTCACGCCGACGGTGACGACGCCGATGACGGACGCCTGGGTGAGCACCAGCTGGAGGTTGTCGGTGGTGAGGAACTCATCGGGCTTGGTGAAGCCGCCGACGGCGATCAGCACCGCCAGCACCCCCACCAGGGAAAGGTTGCGCAGATCGGCGAGGCGCCGCAGCCTGCTCAGGGGGTCGGCGCCGGTGCGGCCGGCCGGCGGTTCGCCGGCCGGACCGGCGGTCAGCGTGGCGCCCGCGCCCGGCACCGGCGCGGGGTCGGCCGGGGTGTGGGGTGCCGGCCTGCTCCCGGGTGAATTCACGACGGGCTCCCTTCCATGACGAGATCGAGGACGCGGTGCTCGTCCAGCTCCCGGGCGGGCGCCGTATGGACGACGCGGCCCTCGCGGAGCACCAGCACCCGGTCGGCGAGGCCCAGGACTTCGGGCAGTTCACTGGAGACGAGAAGGACGGCCATCCCCTCGTCGGCGAGCCGGCGGATCACGGCGTACAGCTCGGCGCGGGCGCCGACGTCCACCCCGCGCGTCGGCTCGTCCAGCAGCAGCACCCGGCAGCCGCGCAGCAGCCAGCGGGCCAGCACGGCCTTCTGCTGGTTGCCGCCGGACAGGGTGCGCACCGGACGTTCGGGGTCGTCGGGGTGGAGCGACAGATCGCGGACACACCGGCGGGCCGCCGTCCGCTCCGCGCCGCGGTCCACCCAGCCGGCGCGGGAGAAGCGGGCCAGGGAGGAGACCGAGACGTTGCGGGTGACGGACTCCAGCATCAGCAGCGCCTGCGCCTTGCGCTCCTCGGGGGCGAGGCCGAGCCCGGCGCGCACGGCGGCGGTCACACTGCCGGGGCGCAGCGGGCGGCCGTCCACCAGGACCCGGCCCGAGGTGGGCCGGCGGGCGCCGTAGACGGTCTCCAGGATCTCGGACCGCCCCGAGCCGACGAGCCCGGCCAGCCCGACGATCTCGCCGGGCGCCACGTCGAGGTCGACCGGGTCGAACTCGCCCGCCCTGCCGAGCTTTTCCAGCCGCAGCACGGGTTCGGCGGTGGCGGCCGGAGCGGCCGTGGCGCGGCGCGGGAACGCGTGCTCCACGTCCCGGCCGGTCATCAGGGCCACGACCTCGCGGGTGGGGGTGGTCCGGGCGGGCAGGCCGCGGGCGGCGGCGCGGCCGTCCTTGAGCACGGTGACGCGGTCGCCGATCCGGCGGATCTCCTCCAGCCGGTGCGAGATGTACACGACGGCGACCCCGGCGGCGGTGAGATCGCCGACGATCCGGAAGAGGTTGTCGACCTCGTCGGGGTCGAGCGCCGCGGACGGCTCGTCCATCACGATCAGCCGGACGTCATGGGAGAGCGCGCGGGCCATGGAGACGATCTGCTGTCCGGCCGCGGACAACTCCCCGACCAGCCGCCCCGGGTCGATCTCGGGGTGGCCGAGCCGGGTGAGCAGGGCGGTGGCGGCGTGGCGGGCCGCACGGGCGCGGACGAACCCGGCGGTGGCCATCTCATGGCCGAGGAAGACGTTCTCGGCGACGGACAGCCCCTCCACCAGGTCGAGTTCCTGATAGATGGTGGCGATCCCCAGGCGCATGGCGGCGACGGGCGACTTGAGGGTGACCGGCGCGCCCTGCCAGCGGATCTCGCCGCTGTCGGGCTGGTGCGCCCCGGCGACCACCTTGATCAGGGTGGACTTGCCCGCGCCGTTCTGGCCGAGCAGACAGTGCACCTCGCCCGCTTCGACTTCGAGGTCGACACCGTCCAGGGCCCGTACCCCGGGGAAGGACTTGGTGATCGCGGACATGGTGAGGAGCGGGCGCGGGTCGGGTGGTGCCGGTGCCATGGCGGGCCTCCTCGGCGGTTCGCTCGTTGCGGTGCGGGGCGGGGCGGGGCGCTGGGCGGTGCGGGTCGCGGGGCGGTGCCGGAGCCGGTGCGGACGCGGACGCGGCCACGCGGGCGGGGCGCGACGGGGTGCGGCGCGCACGGCACGGTGGCGCGCGGCGCGGCGCGTTGTGCGGCTCGGTGG
>NZ_BBOX01000522.1 GCF_001553455.1 Streptomyces hygroscopicus subsp. hygroscopicus | reverse complement strand
GCGCTGGCCCTCGGCGGCAGCCGGCTTGGGGCCGGGCGTCGGGGGCTTGGGGGCGGCCGGACGGGCCGCCGCCGCCGGACCAGGGGTCGGCGGCTTGGGCGTCGCCTTGCGCGGCGCCGAGGGCTTACCGGCGGCGCGGCCGGAGCCGTTGCCACCCTGGAAAGCGTCAGTCAACTTGCGTACAACCGGCGCCTCGATGGTCGAGGACGCCGAACGTACAAATTCACCGAGTTCTTGGAGCTTGGCCATGACGACCTTGCTCTCAACTCCGAACTCCTTGGCGAGTTCGTATACCCGGACCTTAGCCACTTCGCTCCTTTTAGGTCCGGGTTGCCGCCGGACCGTCGCTACTTCATGGGCGTACTCATCGCGTACTCATCGAGTGCTCATCGCAATCTCGACCTACTTCCGACTCGCGAGGTACCTGACCGCACGGTGTCCCGTGCCGTTCTTCCAACTACTCAGGGTGGCGCCTGCTCACCCTGCTCGACAAACCGGCGAAGCGCCGTGGTGTCGAGCGCCCCCGGCCCCCTGAAGGCCCGGGAGAGGGCCCGGCGGCGGACCGCCAGGTCCAGGCAGACCCGTGTGGGGTGCAGATAAGCACCCCGACCGGGGAGCGTACCGCGCTGGTCGGGGACGCAAACGCCCTCGACCGCCACGATGCGCAGCAGATCGTTCTTGGCCGCCCGATCCCGGCATCCCACACAGGTTCTCTCAGGGCAGGCACGAGCGCGCGTGCGGCCAGACACTGCTTAAGTCTACCTCCCTGTGCCGACACCACCCCTTGGGGGGAGTGATCGAACCGTCACCGATGTGAACTGGGCCCGGCCGGTTCCGGCCGGAATCAGCCTTGCTCGCCCGGCTGCTCGGTGTCCGGGCGGATGTCGATCCGCCAGCCGGTCAGCCGCGCCGCCAGCCGGGCGTTCTGCCCCTCCTTGCCGATGGCGAGGGAGAGCTGGTAGTCCGGCACGGTGACCCGGGCGGAGCGGGCCGCCAGATCGACCACCTCGACCTTGCTCACCCGAGCGGGTGACAGCGCGTTCGCCACCAGCTCAGCGGGGTCGTCCGACCAGTCGACGATGTCGATCTTCTCGCCGTGCAGCTCGGCCATCACGCTGCGCACCCGGCCGCCCATCGGCCCGATGCAGGCGCCCTTGGCGTTCAGCCCGGGGCGGGTGGACCGGACGGCGATCTTGGTGCGGTGGCCCGCCTCGCGGGCGATCGCCGCGATCTCCACCGAACCGTCCGCGATCTCCGGCACCTCGAGTGCGAAGAGCTTCTTGACCAGATTGGGATGCGTACGCGAAAGGGTCACCGACGGTCCGCGCACGCCCTTGACGACTCGTACCACATACGTACGCAGCCGGGTGCCATGTGCGTAGTCCTCACCCGGCACCTGCTCCTGCACCGGCAGGATCGCCTCCAGCCGGCCGATGTCCACCAGTACGTTCTTGGGGTCCTTGCCCTGCTGGACGACGCCGGCGACGACATCGCCCTCCCGCCCCGCGTACTCGCCGAAGGTGATCTCCTCCTCGGCGTCCCGCAGCCGCTGCAGGATGACCTGCTTCGCGGTCATCGCGGCGATCCGGCCGAAACCGGAGGGGGTGTCGTCGAACTCGCGGGGCTCCTGCCCCTCCGCCAGGTCCTCGGCGTCCTCACGGGCCCATACGGTCACATGGCCGGTCTCGCGGTTCAGCTCCACCCGGGCCCGGCGACGGCTTCCCTCGGTGCGGTGGTAGGCGATGAGGAGGGCCGACTCGATCGCCTCGACCAGCAGGTCGAAGGAGATCTCCTTCTCTCGCACCAGACCCCGCAGGGCACTCATGTCGATGTCCACGGCTACGCCTCCTCCTTGCTCTCGTCGCCCTCGCCCACGGCCTTTTCCACGGGCTTGCGGTTGAACTCGATCTCCACCCGGGCCTTGGAGATCTCCTCGAAGGCCAGCCGCCTGGCCGTGGGCTTGCGCCCCTTCACGCCGGGGATCTCCAGGTCGAGCCCCTCGTCGTCCACCGTGATGATCCGGGCGACCAGCTCGCCGCCGTCGGTGAGCCGCGCTCTCATGAGGCGGCCGGTGGCGCGGCGGTAGTGGCGCGGCTCGGTCAGGGGGCGCTCGGCGCCGGGAGAGGTGACCTCGAGGACGTACGGGGTCTGGCCCATCGCGTCGGTGTCGTCGAGGGTCTGGGAGATGTCCCGGCTCAGCTCCGCGCACGTGTCCAGCTGGACGCCGTCGTCGGAGTCCACGACCACTCTCAGCACACGCCGCCGTCCGGCCGGTGTCACCTCGACCTCTTCCAGATCCAGGTCCCGCGCGCTGACGAGCGGTTCCAGCAGTCCGCGCAGCCTCTCGCTCTGGGTGGTGCTCATCCGGGTGACTCCTCGGCCGCGTGTGCTGTTGTGGGAAGGTCGCGTGTCAGGTCAAAGCCTATCTGTTCCGGCGGCGGGCTGACGATTCGGCGGCTGCTGCCGGGCAGACGGGCTCGGCGCGGGTACGCTCGCCTGCTGTGATCACTACCGGCGGCCGGGAGCGGCCGCAGCCCGGAAAGAGGAACGTGTCGATCACGACTCCCCCACCGCCTCGTCCCATGTCCGTCTCCGACCCGATGCCCTCGGTCCCCCCGGCGCCCCCGGCGTCCCGCGCGTCCCTGGTCTCCCCGGCGTCCGCCGCGACCTCGGCGTCCACGGCGTCAGCGGCGTCAGCGGCTCCGTTACCCCGGCGGCGGAGTCTGCTGCTGGGCGGCGGAGCGCTGGGCGCCGTCGCGCTGCTGAGCGGCTGCTCCGGCGACTCCGAACCCCGGCGCGACGCGGGTAGCGACGCGGCCGTCGCGCTGCTGCGGGCCCGGGGCGCGCGGGACTCCGCCGCGCTTCTCGCCCGCTACGACGCGACCGTGGACGCGCATCCCGCCCTGGCCCGGCGGCTGGCACCGCTGCGGGAGGAGACGGCCCGGCACGTCGCGGTCTTCACCGCCAAGGACCGGTCCGCCTCCCCCTCCGCGACCGCGTCGCGCTCGCCCTCGGCGGGCGGGGAACGGGTGCCGGAGGTCCCCGAGAGCGAGAAGAAGGCCCTCTCCGCCCTCGCCCAGGCCGAGCGCCGCACCGCCGACGCCCGCACCACCGCGCTCGCCACCGCGCCGCCCGAACTCGCCCGGCTGCTGGCGTCCGTCGCGGCCTGCGGCGCCGCCCACGTGTATCTCCTCACGCGGCACGACGCGGACTGACACGGACCGACCGGACTGACACGGACTGACCGGACTAGCGCGGACTGAAGCGGACTGACACGGACTCATGACCACGTTCGGGATCACCGGGAAGGGGTACTGACATGGCCTCTCGAGCAGGCCGTACGGCCGTCGGCGAACGCGCCGCGGCGCTCAGGGCCGCGCAGGCGGCGCTCGCCGCCGAGCACGCCGCGGTGTACGGATACGGCGTCGTCGGCGGGCGGATCGGCGACGACCGGCTCGCAGAGGCGCGCGAGGGCTACGCCGCGCACCGCTCGCGGCGGGACGACCTCACCCGCACGGTGCGCGACCTCGGCGGGGATCCCGAGAGCGCGGCGCCCGCCTACGCCCTGCCCTTCGCGGTGCCGGACGCGCCCGCCGCGGTACGGCTCGCGGCCGAGCTGGAGAACCGGGTCGCCGCCGTATACGCCGATCTCGTACGGGCCTCGACCGGGTCCCTGCGCCGCCAGGCGGCGGGCGCGCTGCGGGAGGCGGCGGTCCGGGCGGTGCGCTGGCGGGGCGGCGGCGTAGCCTTCCCTGGGCTCACCGAACGCGCCACAACGGTCACCCCGTCCGCGTCACCGAGCGGTGGGGCGGATGGGGTGTGAGGACGCTCGTGGGCTGCGTGGGACCGCGGAGGTCATGAGGTCGATGAGGCCCGTTGGGCCGATAGGTCCATGGGGCCGATAGGTCCATGGGGCTGACGAGGCCCATGGGACTGACGAGGCCCATGGGACTGATTGGGGTCCATGGGGGCCCTTGAGGTCTCTGCGAGGTTCGTGGGCTCCATGGGTCCACGTCATTGATGGTGGAGGGGACAGCTCGGAATGGCATCGGCACCACAGCCCGGCGACCGCGACACGGCCCGTGTCCACGTGCCGAAGCGGCTCCTGGACGCGTTGGGCGACAGCCCGGCGAGCGCCGTGCGGAGCTGGCTGGACGCCCTGCCCGAGACGGTCGAGCGGCAGCTGGCGGCGTGGGAGCTGACCCTGGAGCGGGTGCCGACGCCCGGGGGCCGTCACAGCCTCGTCGCACTCGTACACCAGGCCGACGGCACCCCGGCAGCGCTGAAGTTCCCGGCCCCCGGCCCGGAGTCCGGCCATGAGGGCGCCGCCCTGGCGCACTGGAACGGCTGGGGCGCGGCCCGGCTGCTGCGCGCCGACCCGGACACCGGTGCGCTGCTCATCGAGCGGTTGCGCGACGCGGTGTCGCTGCGCTCGCTGCCCGAGCCGAAGGCACTGCTGGAGGCGGCGGGCGCGGTGCGGCGGCTGTGGGTCGCGCCGCCCGAGGGGCATCCGTTCGCGTCGGTCACCGGGCGTACGGCGGAGGAGCGCGAGGTCCTGCGGGCGCTCGGCACGGGAGACTGGGCGGCGGACGCCCGTCCGCTGACCGACGAGGCGCTGGAGCTGCGGGAGGCGCTGCCCGCCGAGCCGCCCGAGGAGGTACTGCTGCACGGCGACTTCCGGCAGGGGAAGGTGCTGGCCGGGGAGCGGGCGCCCTGGCTCGCGGTCGGTCCGGTGCCCGTGGTGGGCGAGCGCGCCTACGACCTGGCGCGGCTGGTGCTCGACCGCTGCGAGGACCTCGCCGCCGGCCCCGGCCCCGCCGCGGCCGCGCGCCGCCGGATCACCAAGCTGGCGGACTCCCTGGACGTCGACCGCGACCGGCTGCGGGGCTGGACCCTCTACCGTGCCGTCGAGGCGGGCCTGCGGCGGGGAGCCGCGGGGGACCGGCGCCGGGCGGAGTTGCTGCTGGAGTTCGCGGGCTGGCTGTAGCGGAGGCTGGCGTGGCAGGGCCTGGCCGGAGGCCGGGCCCCGGCCGCGGCGCTGCGCCGGCCGTCGTGCAGGCGCTGGCCGCGGTGCTGGGTCGGCCTCGTCCGAAGGCTGGGCGCGGCACTAGGCGGCCACGTACCGGGCCCCGGTTCCCAGGAGCGTGGGAGCCGGGGCCCGGGGACGGCAGGCGCGCGGGGCGGCCGTCAGACGGTCGGACCAGCAGGTCCGAGGGGCAGCCAACAGACGGACGGACCGGCACGCCCGGCAGGCCCGGCGGCCGTCAGACGGACGGACCAGCAAACCCCAGGGGCAGCCAACAGACGCCCCGACCAGCAGGCCCGAGGGGCAGCCAACAGACGAACGGACCGGCAGGCCCGGCAGCCGTCAGACGGACGGACCAGCAAACCCCAGGGGCAGCCAACAGACGCCCCGACCAACAGACGCGAAAGGCAGCCGACAGACGGACGGACCGGCACGCCCGAGGGCAGCCGACAGACGCCCCGACCAGCAGACGCAAGAGGCAGCCGACAGACAGACGGACCAGCAAGCCCCAGGGGCAGCCAACAGACGCCTCGACCAGCAGGCCCGGCGGCCATCAGACGGACGGACCAGCAAACCCCAGGGGCAGCCGACAGACGCCCCGACCAGCAGACGCGAAACGCAGCCGTCAGGCGGTGGTGAGGCGGGCGATCGCCTCGTCGATGGGAAGGTCCTCACGCTCACCCGTGCGCCGGTCCTTCAGCTCGACGACCCCGTCCTTCGCGCCCCGGCCCACGACCAGGATGGTCGGGACACCGATCAGCTCGGCGTCGGTGAACTTCACGCCCGGGGAGACGCCGGCACGGTCGTCGACCATGACGCGGACGCCCGCCGTGCCCAGCTTCTGGGCGATGTCGAGGGCCAGCTCGGTCTGGAGGGCCTTGCCCGCCGCGACGATGTGGACGTCGGCCGGGGCCACCTCGCGGGGCCAGCAGAGGCCGGACTCGTCGTGGGTCTGCTCGGCGAGTGCGGCCACGGCGCGGGAGACGCCGATGCCGTACGAGCCCATCGTGACCCGCGCCGGCTTGCCGTTCTGGCCGAGGACGTCGAGCTGGAAGGCGTCGGCGTACTTGCGGCCGAGCTGGAAGATGTGGCCGATTTCGATCGCCCGGTCCAGCTCGATGCCCGCACCGCAGCGGGGGCAGGGGTCGCCCGGCTCGACCACGACGACGTCCAGGTACTCGTCGACCTCGAAGTCACGGCCGCAGACCACGTTGCGCGCGTGGGTGTCGGGCTTGTTGGCGCCGGTCACCCAGGCGGTGCCGGGGGCGACGCGCGGGTCGGCGATGTAGCGGAAGGACTTGCCCGCCAGGCCCTGCGGACCGACGTAGCCGCGTACCAGCTCGGGGCGGCCCTCGAAGTCCTCGGCCGTGACGAGTTCGACGACGGCGGGGGCGAGGTGCTCGCCCAGCTTGCCCAGGTCCACCTCGCGGTCGCCGGGGACGCCCACCGCGGTGATCTCGCCGTCGACCTTGACCAGGAGGTTCTTCAGGGTGGCGGAGGCCGGGACGCCGAGGTGCTCGGCGAGGGTCTCGATGGTGGGGGTGTCGGGGGTGTCCAGCTCCTCGAGGGGGCCGTGCTCGGCGCCCTCGACCGGCGGCACGCTCACCGTGACCGCCTCGGTGTTCGCGGCGTAGTCACAGTTCGGGCAGTCGACGAAGGTGTCCTCACCGGCCGCCGCCGGGGCCAGGAACTCCTCGGAGGCCGAGCCGCCCATCGCACCGGAGACCGCCGAGACGATGCGGTAGTCCAGGCCGAGCCGCTGGAAGATCCGCTGGTACGCCTCGCGGTGCTTCCGGTACGCCTCGGCGAGGCCCTCGTCGGTGGTGTCGAACGAGTAGGAGTCCTTCATCAGGAACTCACGGCCGCGCAGCACGCCCGAGCGCGGGCGGGCCTCGTCCCGGTACTTGGTCTGGATCTGGTAGAGCATGACCGGCAGGTCCTTGTAGGACGTGCACTGGTCCTTGACCGTCAGGGTGAAGATCTCCTCGTGGGTCGGGCCGAGGAGGTAGTCGGCGCCCTTGCGGTCCTTGATCCGGAAGAGCAGATCGCCGTACTCGTCCCACCGGCCGCTCGCCTCGTACGGCTCGCGGGGCAGCAGGGCGGGCAGGAGGACCTCCTGGGCGCCGATGGCGTCCATCTCCTCGCGGACGATCCGCGAGACGTTCTCCAGGACCTTCTTGCCGATCGGCAGCCAGGTCCAGATACCCGCGGCGGCGCGGCGGACGTAGCCGGCCCGGACGAGCAGCTTGTGGCTGGCGGTCTCGGCGTCCGCCGGGTCTTCGCGCAGCGTCTTCAGCATGATCGTGGACATGCGCTGGACGTTGACGGCGTGGGCCATGGGGTCTCTCCTGCGTGCGATGGGATGTTCAGGAGGTTAGCCGCACGGGTCGGTTTCCCGGAAATGCGCCGGGGCCCGGCACCCGCGGCTAGCGGCGCCGCAGCGGCAGTGGGGCTCCCATCACGGCGTACGGGCTCGGGGCGCTCGGGAAGAGCACCGGGCGGGCCAGGTCGCGATAGCCCAGTGAGCGGTAGAGCGCGCGGGCCGGGCTGTCGGTGTCGATGGCGGAGAGGATCGAGCGGGGCTGGGCGGCGCCGTCCGTGATGGTCGTGATCAGCCGCCGGCCGATGCCCCGGTTCTGGTAGTCGGGGTGGACATGCAGCTCGGTGATGACGAAGGAGTCGTCCAGCCAGTCGTCGTACCCGGCCGCGCGCAGATACGGCTGGACCACCGTGGACCACCAGTGCGTGCGGTCGTTGGGCATGCCGTAGACGAAGCCGACGAGCCGCCCGGAGGGGGTGGTCGCGCCGAGCGCGCGGGCGCCGGGGCTCTTGAGGTGGCGCAGCACGATGTGCCGCCGTACGCCGATCTCCTCGTCCGTCAGCCCGAAGGCGACGGCCTGGACGGCGAGCGCTTCGTCCACGCGTGCGGCGAGGTCGAGCGGCCCGATGACGACGTCTTCGGGTTCCGGGGTCCGCCCCCCGGGCAGATGCAGCATGGGCGGCACCCTACTGGCCCGTCGATCAGAACAGCACACTCATGAACGCGCCGACTTCCCGGAAGCCGACCCGGCGGTACGCGGCGCGGGCCGCGGTGTTGAAGTCGTTGACGTAGAGGCTCACCACGGGGGCGACCTCCCGCAGCGCGTAGCGCAGCACGGCCGCCATACCGGTCTCGGACAGACCGCGGCCGCGGTACTCGGGGGCGACCCAGACGCCCTGGATCTGGCAGGCGTGCGGGGTGGCGGCGCCGATCTCGGCCTTGAACACCACCCGGCCGTCCTCGACGCGGGCGAAGGAGCGCCCGGCGGCGACGAGCTCGGCGACCCGCGCCTGGTAGAGCAGCCCGCCGTCGCCGGCGAGCGGTGAGACGCCGACCTCCTCGGTGAACATCGCCACGCAGGCCGGCATGATCACGTCCATCTCGTCCTTGCGGACGCGGCGCACCAGCGGATCGGGCGGGATGTCGGCGGGCATCGCGGTGGTGACCATCAGCGGCTGATGGGCGCGGACCTCACGGGCCGGGCCCCAGCTGGGCTCGAGCAGGGACCAGAGCTCGGCGGTGGTCTCGGCCGGGCCGACGATCGAGGAGCAGCGGCGACCGGCCCGGCGGGCACGCTCGGCGAAGCCGCGCACGGCCTCGGGGGTGGCGCAGATGGGCACCAGATTGGCGCCGGCGTAGCAGAGCGACTCCAGCCGTCCGCCGGAGTACCAGCCCCACATCTCGCCGCCGAGCCGCCACGGGTCCAGGCCGGCGACCTGGACGCGGGCGGCCACGAAGGCGTTGGAGACGGGGTCGCGGTCGAGCACCGCGAGGGCCGAGTCGAGCTCATGCGGCTCGAGGACCCTGGTGGTGGACGTGGTCAGCACGTGTCGGTCTGCCTCACGTGGTGCGGGCCCGCGGGCCGGGGACGTCGATCCTCCAGACTCTATCGCGCACGCCCGCCGGGCCCCGCGCCCCCCTTTTTTCCGAGGGCTCGGGGTGCCTCCGGGGCGCGTTGGCCGCCCTCGGCGGTCGACCGTGCCCGGCCACTCGTCCCTCGCGGCCCTGGCGCGCTCTCCCGTGCGGCAGCGACGCGCCCCTTCGGCTCCCTCGCCGGAAGACCCGAGCGCCCGGTGCTCCACGGCGCCCCTGTGGCTCACCCCGGCTACCGCCGGGAAGCCCCCGGCCGGACGAGCCGGGCGTCCGGAGGCGCCGTGGAAGCGGACCGGGCCCGCGCCAGGTCAGCCGCCGCTGACGGAGACCTGGGGCTCGCCGGAGGCGATGCCGTCCTTCTCCATCTGCTCGGCGATCTTCATGGCCTCGTCGATCAGGGTCTCCACGATCTTCGACTCCGGCACGGTCTTGATGACCTCGCCCTTGACGAAGATCTGCCCCTTGCCATTGCCGGAAG
>NZ_BBOX01000521.1 GCF_001553455.1 Streptomyces hygroscopicus subsp. hygroscopicus | reverse complement strand
GTCAGGCGGCGCGTCGCGGGGCGTCGGGCGCGCTCGGCGGTCGGCTGCCGCCGCACCTGCCGTGCGCTGTAGCCGAGCCGCGCCGCGAGCCCACACCGCGCGGATCCTGCTGCCGACCACCGACCACCGACCACCGACCACCGACCACCGACCACCGACCACCGACCTGCGGGCCTCGGGGATCGCCTTCGCGGCAGCGCCCTGGGCCGGCCGTGCGCCCGTCCCAGCCCGTGAAATGTCAGTTCCGTCTCATGGCCATGCGCCTTACTCTGTCGCCGTGCCCACCGCCCGTGCCGCCCGTACCCCGGCCCGTCCCACCGCCCCCGGTGGCGGCCACCCTGTCCGCGGTGCCGTCCCCGTGGACATCGCGCTCCTCGCCGTCGCCATCGCCGGTGTCTCGCTCTCCGCGCCGCTCGCCGCCGCGACGGCGGCACCCGCGCTCGCCATCGCCTTCTGGCGCAACGCCATGGCCGTGGGCGCGCTCACGCCGTTCGCGCTGTGGCGCCACCGGGGCGAGCTGCGCGGGATGGGCCGCCGGGCGGTGCTGCTGTCGGCCGCGGCGGGGGCCCTGCTCGCGCTGCACTTCGGGGCCTGGCTGCCGAGCCTGCACATGACCTCCGTCGCCTCCTCGACCGCGCTGGTGACCACGACCCCCATCTGGACGGCACTGCTGCTGCGGCTGCGCGGCCACCGCCCGCCCGCGCTCGCCTGGCTGGGCATGGGGCTGGCGTTCCTCGGCGTGGTGATTCTCACCGGGGTCGATCTGTCCGCCTCCCCGCGCGCCCTGATGGGCGACGCGCTCGCGCTGCTGGGCGGGATGGCGGCGGCCGGGTACGTCCTGCTCGGCGCGGAGGTGCGCCGTTCGGTGAGCACCACCGCCTACGCCTACGTCTGCTACGCCACCACCAGCGTGCTCCTGCTGCTGACCTGCCTGGTGGCGGGCGCGGAGCTGGGCGGCTACAGCGGCACCGCCTGGCTGCAGCTGGCCGCGCTGACGGTGACCGCACAGCTGCTGGGGCACACCCTGATCAACCGGGTGGTCAAGGGCCTCGGCCCCTCCGTCACCTCGACCGCGATCCTCCTGGAGACGCCGGGGGCGGCCCTGATCGCGGCCCTGTGGCTGGGGCAGATGCCGTCCGTGGCCGCCTACCCGGCGCTCGCGGTGATCCTCGGCGGACTCGCGCTGGTCATCATGGCGGACGGAAAGAGCCGCTCGGACGGCCCCCGAGCCGGTTCCGCGGACGCCGGTTCCGCGGACGCCTAGAGCCAGCCGTTGCGCTTGAAGCCGCGGTGGATCGCGAAGCAGATGCCCACCGTGACCACGAGCACGGTCGGGTAGCCGAACTTCCAGCGCAGCTCCGGCATGTAGTCGAAGTTCATGCCGTAGATCCCGGCGATCATCGTCGGCACGGCGAAGATCGCCGCCCAGGACGTGATCTTCCGCATGTCCTCGTTCTGGGCGACCGTCGCCTGTGCCAGGTTGGCCTGGAGGATCGAGTTCAGCAGGTCGTCGAAGGCCAGCACCTGCTCGCTGACCCGCGCCAGATGGTCCGCGACATCCCGGAAGTACGTCTGGATGTCCGGGTCCACCAGCCGCATCGGCCGCTCGCTCAGCAGCTGCATCGGCCGCAGCAGCGGCGCGACGGCCCGCTTGAACTCCAGGACCTCGCGCTTGAGCTGGTAGATCCGGCCCGCGTCGCCGCCCCGCCGGGAGGTCGCCGCCGAGAAGACGTCGATCTCGACCTCGTCGATGTCGTCCTGGACCGCGTCGGCCACCGCGAGATAGCCGTCGACGACCTGGTCGGCGATGGCGTGCAGCACCGCCGAGGGACCCTTGGCGAGCAGCTCCGGGTCCTGCTGGAGGCGGTGGCGCAGGGCGCGCAGCGAACCCTGGCCGCCGTGCCGCACGGTCACGATGAAGTTCCGGCCGGTGAAGCACATCACCTCACCGGTCTCCACCACCTCACTGGTCGAGGTGAGTTCGGCGTGCTCGACGTAGTGGATCGTCTTGAAGACGGTGAACAGGGTGTCGTCGTACCGCTCCAGCTTGGGCCGCTGGTGCGCCTGCACCGCGTCCTCGACCGCCAGCG
Organism: Streptomyces hygroscopicus subsp. hygroscopicus; assembly: GCF_001553455.1. GTDB lineage: Bacteria > Actinomycetota > Actinomycetes > Streptomycetales > Streptomycetaceae > Streptomyces > Streptomyces hygroscopicus. Next base: position 7,612 of record NZ_BBOX01000521.1, on the reverse strand, counting down.
GGTGCAGCCCGAACTCCTGGGCGATACCCGCGAACTCGCGCTCGGTCGGCTCGTGCAGCCCGATCCAGGCGAACCCGCCCTCCTCACGGACCCGCTCCATGGCCCTCGCCGGGCTCACGTGGTCGCTGACCCGCTTGCCGTCGCGGTAGACCCCGCAGTCCACCACGGCGCTGGTGACCGACGGGTCACGCGTCGCGTCGTAGTCGCTGGAGGCACGGGCACGGCGCAGGGCGGGGCGGACGGCTGCGCGCAGGTCACGGATCATCGACATGACGGGCTCCTTCACGGGCCGGCCGTCAGCGGCGGGCGCGCGGCGCAGCGCTGCGCCCGGAAGGTGGACGTACGGCATCCCGGTGCCCGTACGTCCGCAAAGCGGGCGGCGCTCCGTGCCATGGCGCTGACGGAAGTTCTTCGGAACGGAACAAAGCGGTACGAAGGCGCTCTACCGTCAGATGCCCTGGATGCGAGATTGCTTCGCGTGTTTCACCGCCGGACGGCGGGGTACGGAAGGTTTCAGATCATGGAGCCGCATACCAAGGGGAAACGACGGGAGAACTGTCGGTACTGCACGGTCGACTAGGATCCACCGCAGCCCCACCTCCTCCGGCCGGTCCCCCGTGAGGGACGACGTGTAACTCCCTGGGCAGGGATTAAGGCTATCAGTCGGCAGAACCGTTCCCGCGCCGCTTTGCCCGTTCGATACGCGATCTATGCTCACCGCATGTCAGACGTTCTTCAGCTGGTCGAGGCCCGGCTGATCACCGCTCTGGGCGAGCCGGACGCCCGCGCGTCCGTCACGTTCCTCGGTACGGACCGCATTGACGTGCTGCGATTCCGGGACGAGAGCGATGTGATCCGCTATGCCACCCTCGGCATGTCGGACCATCCGATGACCAGCCCGACCGCCACCGTCGCCGACCCGCTGCGCGGACCGCGCGCCGAGCTGGTGCTGACCGTGCGGGCCGGCGGACGCGGCCCCGACCTCCCCGTCCTCGACCAGCTGCTCCGCCCGCTCGCCGTGCTGGCCGCCTCCCCCCAGGTGGAGGGGGTCGTGGTGACCCCCGGCGCGTCGCTGGACCTCGGCGGGCCGCTGTGGCCCGGGGCCCCCTTCACCTCCGTCCTCGTCGCCGAACCGGGCGGCCTGGTCGAGGACTTGGAGCTGCTCGAGCCGATGGAGCCGGTGCGCTTCCTGCCGCTGCTGCCGATGACCGGGAACGAGGCGGCGTGGAAGCGGGTGCACGGCGCCGCCGCCCTCCAGGACCGCTGGCTGCGGAACGGTACGGACCTGCGTGACCCGGAGCGCCCCGGAGTGCGGTTGACGGACTGAGGACCGGGGCCGTACTACGGACTGAGGACCGGGGCCGTACGAAGATCCGTACCTGGCCCCGTAACCTGGCCCCGTACGGACAACCGTCGCGCGGGGCCCCACACCGTGGTGTGAGGGCTGCCGCACCGTCGTGCCGGGGGGCGTCACACCCTCGCGCGGGGTGCCGCACCGTCGTAGGAGATGCGCCGGACTCTCGCGCGGGGGCGCCGGGCGGGAACTCTTGCCGGAACTGACCTCCGGACGGGTGATCGTCCTTGACGGGAGGACGGCCGGGGAGGACCGTGGGGCCCTATGAGGGGCGAACCCAGTTGCCCGAAGTGCGGTGGCCGGGTGCGAGCGCCCGGTCTCTTCGCCGACTCCTGGCAGTGCGGAGTGCACGGCACGGTGCACCCCCTCCAGCCGGTCGTCCCGCCGAGCGTCGAAGCACTCGTGGTGGTCACCAACCGCGCCCGGGTGCCCGTGTGGATGCCGTGGCCGCTGCCCGTGGGCTGGCTGTTCACCGGTGTGGCGTGTGCCGGGGACGACCGCAGCGGCGGCCGCGCCACGGCCGTGGCCTGCTCCGGCCCCGGGCCGCTGGGCGGCCCGGGGGAGCTGCTGCTGATCGCCGAGGAGCTGGGCGTCGGGCTCGGCGCGCGCTTCGCGGGCGTCCCGGGGCCCGATCCGGGGCCGGGCATGCGCGTGGACAAGCCGCCGCACGTCAAGGTGCTGGCCGCCGGGCGGCCCACCCCGCTGTGGCATGTCGAGGGCACCCCGGACGACCGCGCGGTCTTCGCGGGCGAGGCGTGCGGGCTGTGGCTGTGGGCGGTCGTCTGGCCCGAGCAGACCGGGCTGCTGATGTACGACGAGATGGTGCTCACCGATCTGCGGGACGCCGGGGCCGAGGTCGATCTGGTGCCCTGCGGCGCGCTCTCCCCCCGGCTGCTGTCGCCCTGAATCCGTGCCCCGTCCGAGCCGCCGGGCCCCTTGCGCCGAGGCGGCGCAGTCGCCCGCCGTGGAAGGGGTGCCGTCCGAGCCTCGGGGCTCCTTGCGCCGAGGCGGCTCCCCGCCCCGGCGGCGCTCATGCGGTGACGGCCGGGGGCACTGACGGGGCGTGGTCGAGCGGTGGTTATGCTGGGGCGTCCCCTCCGTCCGTCCCGAACGCAGCTTGGAGCCCGTGCCGTGCGCATCGATCTGCACACCCACTCCACTGCCTCGGACGGTACCGACACCCCCGCCGAGCTGGTGCGGAACGCCGCCGCCGCGGGGCTGGACGTCGTCGCGCTCACCGACCACGACACCGTGGGCGGCTATGCGGAGGCGACCCGGGCGCTGCCCTCGGGGCTGACGCTGATCCCCGGCGCCGAGCTGTCCTGCCGCCTCAACGGGGTGAGCCTGCACATGCTGGCGTACCTCTTCGACCCGGCCGAGCCCGAGCTGGCGCGCGAGCGCGAGCTGGTGCGCGACGACCGGGTGCCCCGGGCCCGGGCGATGGTCGGGAAGCTGCGTGAGCTGGACGTACCGATCACCTGGGAGCGGGTGGCGGAGATCGCCGGGGACGGTGCCGTCGGACGGCCGCACATAGCCACCGCGCTGGTCGAGCTCGGCGTCGTGGAGAGCGTCTCGGACGCCTTCACCACCGAATGGCTGGCCGACGGCGGCCGGGCGCATGTGGAGAAGCACGAGCTGGACCCCTTCGAGGCGATCCGGCTGATCAAGGGCGCCGGCGGGGTCGCGGTCTTCGCCCATCCGCTGGCCGTCAAGCGGGGCCGGTGCGTACCGGAGAGCGCCATCGGCGAGCTGGCCGCGGCGGGCCTGGACGGTGTCGAGGTCGACCACATGGACCACAGCGAGGACACCCGTGCCCGGCTGCGCGGTCTGGCCGCCGAGCTCGGGCTGCTCACCACCGGCTCCAGCGACTACCACGGCAGCCGTAAGACCTGTCGGCTCGGCGAGTACACGACCGATCCCGAGGTCTACGGCGAGATCGTGCGACGGGCGACCGGGGCCTTCCCCGTGCCGGGCGCGGGCGGCTGAGCGCGCCCCCTCCCGCCCCGACGTTCCCCCTGACCTTCCGTCCTGGCCTTTCGCTGCCTGCCCTCCGTCCTTCCTCTTCCTTCCTCTCCTTTTCCGGTTCCTCTCCCGAGCTTCCCCCGATCCTCTCCCGATCGTCCCCTGTTTCGTACCGCATCAGCACCGCACCGCTGCTCGTCCCCGCAAGGCTTTCACCGTGTTCGACGCCGCCGTCTTCGGATCCCTTTTTCTCACCCTTTTTGTGATCATGGACCCACCGGGCATCACGCCCATCTTCCTCGCCCTGACCTCGGGGCGCCCGGTCAAGGTGCAGCGCAGGATGGCGGGCCAGGCGGCGGCCGTCGCCTTCGGCGTCATCGCCGTCTTCGGCATCGGCGGTCAGCAGATCCTCGACTATCTGCATGTCTCGGTCCCCGCGCTGATGATCGCGGGCGGGCTGCTGCTCCTGCTGATCGCGCTCGATCTGCTGACCGGCAAGAGCGATGAGCCGACCCAGACCAAGGACGTCAATGTCGCGCTCGTCCCCCTGGGCATGCCGCTGCTGGCCGGGCCGGGCGCGATCGTCTCGGTGATCCTCGCCGTCCAGCACGCCCGCGGGCTCGAGGGGCAGGTGGCGGTGTGGTCCGCGATCGCGGCCATGCACGTCGTGCTGTGGCTGACCATGCGCTACTCGCTGCTGATCATTCGCGTGATCAAGGAAGGCGGAGTGGTGCTGGTCACCCGGCTGTCCGGGATGATGCTCTCCGCCATCGCGGTCCAGCAGATCATCAACGGGGTCATCCAAGTGGTCCACACCGCCTGACACGGCACGAGCGCCCCCGTACTGTCGCGTACGCGGGCGCTCGGTGCTCGGCGCGGCTGGAGAGCCTTACGGCACTACTGGGCGGCGGTGTCGGCTGGACGGATGTAGATGCGCTGGCCGATTGCGGCGGCCTGCTGCACGATCCGGTTGACGGAGGCGGCGTCTACAACGGTGCTGTCGACGGCGCTGCCGTCGACATCGTCAAGGCGCATGATCTCGAAGCGCAAAGCTTCTCCCTTCGTCTGATCCTCCTGGAGGAGAACTGATGTGTACGGAGCCGCGCAGCGTCGCTGCCGCGCTCTCCTGTACGTGTTCAACGAGAGGGGCCCCCGAAAACATTCCCTACGCTAATAAAAATTTTTCGCTGCCTAAGTATCCACCGGCGGTCGAGCAGGGTCCGGTTGTGCCGCTCACACGGCCGCCCGGAGAATGAACCGCGTATGAGTGAAGCCACGCCTCCGGGCCAACCAGACCTCGCCTCGGTCGTCGCGGGCATCGAGCGCACGAACGAGTTGCTCCAGCGCGTGCTCGCCGAGGTCGCCACCACGCCCTCGACCCACGCGATCTTCGTGGACGCGGGGTACGTCTACGCGGCCGCCGGCCGGCTCGTCGCGGGCACGGAGGACCGCCGAGCCTTCGAGCTGGACGCCGAGGGGCTCATCGAGGCGTTCATCGACAAGGCGCGCACCATTTTCCCGGACAGCAGGCTGCTGCGCGTCTACTGGTTCGACGGTGCCCGGCGCCGGATCCACACCCCGGAGCAGCAGAGCATCGCGGAGCTGCCCGACGTCAAGGTCCGGCTGGGCAACCTCAACGCCAACAACCAGCAGAAGGGCGTCGACTCACTCATCCGCTCCGATCTGGAATCCCTCGCCCGTCACCGCGCCATCGGCGACGCCGTGCTGATCGGCGGCGACGAGGACCTGGTCTCCGCCGTCGAGGCGGCCCAGGGCTACGGGGCACGCGTCCACCTGTGGGGCATCGAGGCGCTGGACGGGCGCAACCAGGCCGAACCGCTGCTGTGGGAGGTCGACAGCCAGCGCACCTTCGACCTCGACTTCTGCAAGCCGTATGTCACCCGGCGGGCCACCGGCTACGAGCCGAACGGCGACTCGCCGCTGTGCGGGCCCGCCCCGACCCGGGACGAGGTGCGCTTCGTCGGGGCGCAGATCGCCGCCCAGTGGCTGTCCTCGCGCGGCCGTGACACGCTCGCGGAGCTGCTGCCGGGCCACCCGTACCTCCCCGGCTCCGTGGACCAGGAGCTGCTGATCGACGCTGAGGGGCTGCTGCGGCTCTCCCTGCGCGCCCACGCCGATCTGCGGCGCGCCCTGCGGGACGGCTTCTGGGAGCATCTGCAGGCGCAGTACTGAGCCGGTCCGCCCCGCCGCTCCGCTTCGCGCTCGGCCCGGGTCGCGCTGAGGTTGGGATCGCGGCTGAGCCGCGGTCGCGCTGAACTTGCGGTCGCGCTGAGCTGTGGTTGTGCTGCGGTCGCGCTGAGAGGACGTCGTGCTCGGCCGAGGCCCCGTGCTCGTGCTCGGGCTCGTGCTCGGCAAAGGTCTCCTCAGCCCAGATCGCGCCAGAAGGCGATCAGGGCGTCGGCGGTGGGATGGGCCCGCTCGGCGTTGGGGGAGTGCCCGGCGCCCTCGATCACGGTCCGGCGGGCGGCCAGCCGTACCGCCATCTCGTCGATCAGCGGCACCGGCCAGGCGTAGTCCACCTCGCCCGACAGCACATGTGTGCGCAGCCGCACCGCCGACAGCTCGTCGATCCGGTCCGGTTCGTCGGACAGCTGCCGCCCGGTGGCGATCAGCTGCTCCGGTACGGTGCCGAGCCAGCGCCGCCGCAGGAAGTCCGCCACCCCGGGCGGTGTCGCCGCGTCGGCCGCCTCGGGCGGGTCGAGCTCGCGCATCGCCTGCCATACGGACTCCATGTCCATCACGGTCAGCGCGTCGATCAGCAGCTTGATCCGGGCGCGCTGCGGGGCGGAGATGGCCGCCGGGCCGGAACTCATGATCGTCAGTGAGGCGAACGCCCCCGGATCGCGCAGTACGGCGGCCCGCGCGATCAGCCCGCCGAGCGAATGCCCGAGCAGGTGGACGGGATCCTCGGTCGCCGTGCTCAGGGCGGTGGCCTGTGCCAGAACGTCCTGGGCCAGCTCGTCCTGGGCGTATGCGGCCTCCTTACGGGGGCCGGGACTCTCGTGCTGCCCCCGACCGTCGACCGCGACGGCCCGGAAGCCGGCCGCGGCGAGCGGCTCCAGCAGCGCGATGAAGTCCTCCTTGCTGCCGGTGAACCCCGGGACCAGGAGAACGGTGCCGCGTGCGGCCGAAGCGGGCCGCGCGTCATGGACGGCGAACTCCCCGCGCGGGGTCCGGAGGCGGTACGCGCGGGCGCTCGCGGGCAGTGTGAGGAAGGGCGGCCTGCTCATGTGCACGAGGCTATACATGGCGCGGGAAACGGTACGTGAACGGCCAGGGGCCCGTACCGCGGTGTCGCGGAACGGGCCCCTGGCCGTGATGTGCTGTGCCGCGGTCCGGCGTCAGCCCTCGGCCGTCACCTCGACGGACTCGGCCGCCTTGGCGCGCGTACGGCGCCTGGGCTTGGCGGGCGCGGCCTCGGCCGCCTCCGCCGCCGGGTCCGCCGCCGGTTCCGCCTCGGCCGCTGTGGCCTTGGTGCGGGTGCGCCGGGGCTTGGCGGGGGCTTCGGTGGTGTCGGTTTTGGTGGTGGTGCGGGTGCGGCGTCGGGGTTTGGCCGTCTCGGTGCCTTCGGCGGTGTCGGCGGTTGCCTCGGCTGCTTCTGTTGCCTCGGTGGTCTTGGTGCGGGTGCGGCGGCGCGGTGTGGTTGTTTCGGTGGTGTCCGTCGCGTCGGCGGTGCCTTCGGCTGTCGCGACCGCGGCCTCGGCTGCTTCCGTCGCCCCTGTTGCCTCGGTGGCCTTGGCACGCGTACGGCGGCGCGGCTTGGCGGGGGCCTCCACGGCCTCCGGCTGCGCCTCGACGGTCTCGGCGGCGTTCACCGCCGCTGCCGTCGCTTCCGGCGTGCCCTCGGCTGCCTCCACGGCGCTCCGGCCCGTTTCGGCGGCTTCGGTGGCCTTGACGCGGGTGCGGCGGCGCGGCTTGGCAGGGGCCTCCACGGCCTCCACGATCTCCGTGGCCTCCGGCTGAGCCTCAGCCGTCGTCACTGTCGTCTCAGCCGTCTCAGCCGTCTCAGCCGCCTCGGCGGTCTGCGCGGGCGCCTCCGTGGCGTCCTCGGCCGTCTCGGTCTCGGTGCCCTCGGCGGTCCGGACGGCCGCTGTCGCCGACTCGGCGGCCTTGGCGGCGCCCCGGGTGCGGCGGCGGCGCGGCTTGGCGGGTGCCTCGGCGGGCTCCGCCTCCGGCTGGGCCGCCTCCGCCGTCTCCACGACGGCCGTGGCCGCCTCGGAGCGGGCCGTGGCCAAACCGCCGCGGGTACGGCGGCGCCGGCGGGGCCGACGGGGC
>NZ_BBOX01000520.1 GCF_001553455.1 Streptomyces hygroscopicus subsp. hygroscopicus | reverse complement strand
GGCACCCACCACGAACATTAGGCGCACCCCCACGCACCGCACCCCAGCCCACCCAACACCCATCCCGCCCCACCCCGCACCCGCCCCGTGCCACCGGCCGCCCCCGGAACCCACGCCGAACCCCCACCCGTCCGGCGCCGTCCGTGCCTACCCTGGTGGCTTCTGAACGGCGAACGACAGTCACCGGGGGGACGGGGCCTCATGGATCCCGAAGCCGTACACGCACTGGTCCAGGAACTCTTCGTCGCGGACGGGCCGGTGGACCGCCCCGTCCGCATCGCGTCCCTGGTCGCCTTCCAAGGCGATCACCGCACGCTTACCGAACGGGACCTGCCCCGGATCGCCGCCGCGCTCATCGAGGTCGAGGCGGAACCGCGACCGGCGCACCCCGCCCTCACCGATCCCCTCACCGATCCCGTTACCGACCCCCTCACCGACGCCCTCGCGCGCACCCTCCACTCCCTCGGCACCGTCGACCTGGACGACGTACGAGCCGTACGCCTCGGCCCCGAAGCCTTCGCCCGGCACCTGGCCGTCGCCGCGCCCGACGCCGACGAGGGGCTGAACGCGGCGGACGCCCGTACCCACGCCCGCCTCCGGGAGGCCGTCTGCGCGCATATCCTGCGCTTCCTCGTCCTCCGCTCCCGCTTCGTCGCAGCTACTGAGGACGCCGCGTTCGAGGAGCGCTACGCCCAGGACATCGTGGCCGCCCACGACCACCTGACGATCTACGGCATCGACCTGGCCCACTCCCCCGACAGCTGGCCTCTGGACGCCGCCTACCTCAGCCTGCAGACCGAGACCGACGGGGGCGGCGGCCCCGGCGCCCCCGTCGAGCAGGCCCCCGCCGAGCAGGCCCTCGCCGGGCGCGAACGGGTGCTGCTGTGGGGCGTGGCGGGGGCGGGCAAGACCACGCTGGTGCAGCGGCTGGCGGTGTCCGTGGCGCGCGGTGACCTCCCGGCCCCGCTGGAGGGGCTGCGCGGGCGGGTGCCATTCGTGCTGCCGGTCCGCCGCTTCCGCCACGACAGCAACCACGACCGCCACGGCCGCAACAACGACAACGGCAACCCCAACACCAACCACAGCAACCCCAGCACCAACCACAACAGCCACAGCAACCCCAACCACAACCACAACCACAACAGCAACCGCAACGGCTTCCCCGAGCCCGACGCCTTCCTCTCCGCCGTCCGCTATCCGCACGCCGCCGCACAGCCACCGGGCTGGGCCGAACGCGTGCTGTCCGACGGACGCGGCCTGCTGCTCGTGGACGGCGTGGACGAGGCCCCGGAGGACGAGCGCGAACGGCTCCGCGAAGCACTCCGCGAACTTCCCACCCGCTATCCGGGAAATGTCTGGCTGGTCACCTCGCGCCCCTCCGCCGTACGGCAGAACTGGCTCGCCTCCGAAAGCTTCACCGAGCTGAAACTCTCCCCGCTCAGCCGCGAAGGGGTCGCCGCGTTCATCCGGCGCTGGCATGCGGCAGCGCGCCAGGACATCACCGACCGGGCCGATCTGGCGCGGCTGAGCGGTTACGAGGAAACGCTGCTGGACGCCGTGCGGATTACCCGGGACCTCGGCCGGCTGGCCACCAATCCACTCATGTGCGGTCTGCTGTGCGCACTGCACCGGGACCGCCGGGGCTATCTGCCGCGCGGCCGGAAAGCCCTCTATGACGCGGCCCTTTCCATGCTGCTGGAACGCCGCGACCGCGAGCGCGCCATGCAGTCGCCGGATGGAATCGACCTCCCCCAGGAACCGAAGATCCGGCTGCTGCAGAAGCTCGCGCACTGGATGCTCGTCAACGGCCGGTCCGAAATGGACCGGGCCACCGCCGTCGAGACACTGGCCCGGCACCTCCCGGCCATTCCGCACGCGGCACGGCAGGGCGGGCCGGAGGAGATCTACCGCCATCTGCTCAACCGGACCGGGCTATTGCGCGAGCCCACACCCGGTTCGGTCGATTTCGTGCACCGAACGTTCCAGGACTATCTCAGCGCGCGAGCGGTCGTGGAACGGCACGATTTCGACTTCCTGATCGACCACGCACACCTGGACGACTGGGAAGAAGTGATCAGAATGTCGGTGGCTCTCGCCCGCCCCGATGAATGCGGCTACCTCCTGGAGGGGCTGCTGGCGGCCCGCAAAGACACCCGGCCGATCCACGCCCGCCACCGCAAACTCCTGGCGGCCTCATGTCTGGAACACGCGACGGAGCTGGACCCCGAGGTACGTTCCCGGGTGCACCGCTATACCCGCGATCTGGTACGCCCGACGTCCCTGGAAGCGGCCCGCGCGCTGGGCTGGATCGGGCCTATCGTGCTGGAAATGCTGCCCGACCCCAGCGGCGTATCCGATGAGGAAGCCCACCGGCTGGCGGTCACCGCCACCTCGATAGCCGACGACCGCGCCATCGACTATCTGGTGCGGCTGCGGGACCGCACCTCCTGGGCGGTACGGGCACAGCTCGCCGGCGCCTGGCGGCGATATGACACCGACCGTTACGCCGACGAAATCATCGCCCATCTCGATGCGCGGGAACTCGACTTTCCGGTGTCGGACCTGGGGGAACTGCGGGCGCTGCGCCGTCTCGGCGGCCGCCCCTGCGTCCAGGTGGCCGGGGCGCTCACCCCGGAGCAGCTGACCGAGGGCCTGGTGGCCGAGCGGCTGACCGAGCTGTGGCTCGCCTACGACCTGGGCGAGGGCCTGGACCTGGGCTGGCTGGCCGCCTTCCCCCACCTGCACACCCTGCGGCTGAGCCACCGCAACGCGGAGGTGACCGGAGTCCCGGAGGGCCTCCAGGTCATCGTGGCGGGACCGTGAGGGTGCCCGCCCGGGAGAGGGCGGGCACCAGCAGGGTCCCCGCCCGGCCCGCAGATCAGGCAGGCCGGGCAGGCCAGGCACGCCCCGCAGGCCAGGCAGGCCGCTGGCCTGGCCGGGGCCCGGAGACGCCCGGAGGGGACCCGTCAAGCCCGCCCACAGCCCCGCCAAGGCCAGGCACGCCAGGCACGGCACGCCCGCCGCCCACCAACGCCCGGCACGCCCGCACGCGCCCGCCCACAGCCCCACCAACGACAGACCCACCCACCCAAAGACCCAGCCACCCAAGACCCGGACCCCACCACGCCCGCCCACAGCCCCGCCCACAGCCCCACCAACGGCCAACGGCACGTGCGGCAAAAAGGCCGCCCCCGCAGCAAAAGGGGCCGCCCCGGACCGGGATGGTCCGGGGCGGCCCCACAGGCGCCGTGGGAGCGTGACGCGGGGCGTCACGCCTCCTTGCTGAGGTTCGGGCCCGCGCCACCAGCGGCGGACTCGATCGGCGGGGTGTCCGGCAGCGCGGACTTCTCCTCGCCGCGGAAGGTGAACTTCTTCTCCTCACCCTCACCCTCGGTGTCCACGACCACGATGTGGCCCGGACGCAGCTCGCCGAAGAGGATCTTCTCCGAGAGCACGTCCTCGACCTCGCGCTGGATCGTCCGGCGCAGCGGCCGGGCGCCCAGAACCGGGTCGTAGCCCCGCTTGGCCAGCAGCTTCTTGGCCTCGCCACTGAGCTCGATGCCCATGTCGCGGTCCTTGAGCCGCTCGTCCACCTTGGCGATCATGAGGTCGACGATCTGGATGATGTCGCTCTCGGTGAGCTGGTGGAAGACGACGGTGTCGTCGACACGGTTCAGGAACTCGGGGCGGAAGTGCTGCTTCAGCTCCTCGTTGACCTTGGCCTTCATCCGCTCGTAGCCGGTCTTCACATCGCCCTGGGCGGCGAAGCCCAGGTTGAAGCCCTTGGAGATGTCCCGGGTGCCGAGGTTGGTGGTCATGATGATCACCGTGTTCTTGAAGTCCACGACCCGGCCCTGGGAGTCGGTCAGCCGACCGTCCTCCAGGATCTGCAGCAGCGAGTTGAAGATGTCCGGGTGGGCCTTCTCGACCTCGTCGAAGAGGACCACGGAGAACGGCTTGCGGCGCACCTTCTCGGTGAGCTGGCCGCCCTCCTCGTAGCCCACGTATCCGGGCGGGGAGCCGAAGAGCCGCGAGACGGTGTGCTTCTCGCTGAACTCCGACATGTCGAGCGAGATCATCGCGTCCTCGTCGCCGAAGAGGAACTCGGCGAGGGTCTTGCTGAGCTCGGTCTTACCCACACCGGACGGGCCCGCGAAGATGAACGAGCCGCCGGGGCGCTTGGGGTCCTTCAGGCCCGCACGCGTGCGCCGGATGGCCTGGGAGAGCGCCTTGATGGCGTCCTTCTGGCCGATGACGCGCTTGTGCAGCTCGTCCTCCATGCGCAGCAGCCGGGAGGACTCCTCCTCGGTCAGCTTGAAGACCGGGATGCCGGTGGCCGTGGCCAGGACCTCGGCGATCAGCTCCTCGTCGACCTCGGCGACGACGTCCATGTCGCCGGCCTTCCACTCCTTCTCCCGCTTCGCCTTGGCGGCGAGGAGCTGCTTCTCCTTGTCCCGCAGGCCCGCGGCCATCTCGAAGTCCTGCGAGTCGATCGCGGACTCCTTCTCCCGGCGCACATCGGCGATCTTCTCGTCGAATTCGCGGAGGTCCGGCGGTGCGGTCATCCGGCGGATCCGCATCCGGGAACCGGCCTCGTCGATCAGGTCGATCGCCTTGTCCGGCAGGAAGCGGTCCGAGATGTAGCGGTCGGCCAGGGTGGCGGCGGCGACCAGGGCCGAGTCCGTGATCGAGACGCGGTGGTGCGCCTCGTAGCGGTCCCGCAGGCCCTTGAGGATCTCGATGGTGTGGGGCAGCGACGGCTCGGCGACCTGGATGGGCTGGAAGCGGCGCTCCAGGGCCGCGTCCTTCTCCAGGTACTTGCGGTACTCGTCGAGCGTGGTCGCGCCGATGGTCTGCAGCTCGCCCCGCGCCAGCATCGGCTTGAGGATGCTCGCGGCATCGATCGCGCCCTCGGCGGCACCCGCACCCACCAGGGTGTGGAGCTCGTCGATGAACAGGATGATGTCGCCGCGGGTGCGGATCTCCTTGAGCACCTTCTTCAGGCGCTCCTCGAAGTCACCGCGGTAGCGGGAGCCGGCGACCAGGGCGCCCAGGTCCAGGGTGTAGAGGTGCTTGTCCTTGAGGGTCTCGGGCACCTCGCCCTTGACGATGGCCTGGGCCAGTCCCTCGACGACCGCCGTCTTGCCGACGCCGGGCTCGCCGATGAGGACCGGGTTGTTCTTGGTACGGCGCGACAGCACCTGCATGACCCGCTCGATCTCCTTCTCGCGCCCGATGACCGGGTCGAGCTTGGATTCGCGGGCGGCCTGGGTGAGGTTGCGGCCGAACTGGTCCAGGACGAGCGAGGTGGAGGGAGTGCCCTCCGCCGGGCCGCCGGCGGTGGCGGCCTCCTTGCCCTGGTAACCGGAGAGCAGCTGGATGACCTGCTGCCGGACCCGGTTCAGATCGGCGCCCAGCTTCACGAGGACCTGGGCGGCGACGCCCTCGCCCTCGCGGATCAGGCCGAGCAGGATGTGCTCCGTACCGATGTAGTTGTGACCGAGCTGAAGGGCCTCGCGGAGCGACAGCTCCAGGACCTTCTTGGCACGGGGGGTGAAGGGGATGTGCCCGGACGGGGCCTGCTGGCCCTGGCCGATGATCTCCTCCACCTGCTGGCGGACCGCCTCGAGCGAAATCCCGAGGCTCTCCAGGGCCTTAGCGGCGACACCCTCACCCTCGTGGATCAGGCCCAGGAGAATGTGTTCGGTGCCGATGTAGTTGTGGTTGAGCATCCGGGCCTCTTCCTGAGCCAGGACGACAACCCGCCGCGCGCGGTCGGTGAACCTCTCGAACATCGTTAATCGCTCCTCAGAGCGGTCAGAAAGATCGGGGACGATCCCCTCCCTGTCCTTCCGCATGCTAGTCCCGCAACCCGGGACAGCTCATTCCAACTGCCGACAACCGTCCGGATCACCCCCGCTCGCACGGGGCAAACAGCCACTGGCCTCATGCCCGAACAGCCGACAACTGCTTCAACCCGATGGTGCGAGACGATGTTCCCGCAGGCCAGGCATCTACGCCCACCACCAGTACGCCGATGGCGAACGCTGCGTTCTCCTGACACGCGGACCGCCCCTCCCCACTAGGGATGTCTTACCCGCAAGCACAGATACTCCATGCCGCGCGGGCCGGTTCCATCCGCTACGGGCGAACAACCTTGCGCCCGTTCACCACCCCTGTAGCACCCGTTCCGGGCACCGTGCGCGCACGGGCCGGAACGGTGTGTCATCGGGTGACGTAACCAAGCGGGCGGGCGGAGAGTTCTGCTGGGCATGATCTCCGGGGCCCACGGCACGAGGCGGTCCGCTCCGGCCGCCCGGTCACGCTGGTACGAACGGGAGCTGGGATGGCCGACGGCCGGCAGCGATCCCGTCGAACTGCTCACGGGGGTGGCCTTCGACGTCATCGAGCTGCCGGCCGTGGCCGGTTTCGCGATGCTGCGGCGTGTACCGCGGACCGGTCCGGTCGCGGTGCAGGGCGCCTGGATGCGGCTTCTGGTGGCCGTCGGCGGCGCCGACGAGCTGCCGGGGCTGCTCGACTGGCTGGAGTGGGGCGGTGTGCCGCTGGACCTGAGCGCGATCGGCGCCGGAGGCCGGATCACCGCGCCGTGCCCCGTCTCCTCCTGGCCCCCGCCGCCGGCCGCCGGAGCGCCCGGGAAGCGGTGCCCGCAGGAGGCCGCCGTATGGCTGCGACCTCCCGACCCGGAGGGTGAGGTGGAGCCGACGCTGCCGAGGACAGGCTTCGGGGGCGATGGGGGCGCCCCCGATCTCGTGCGGCTCGTGGCCGCGGCGGCCACCGAGTGCCACCGAGCCCGATTGCTGCGTGCCCGGCCGCTGCCCAGGCA
>NZ_BBOX01000519.1 GCF_001553455.1 Streptomyces hygroscopicus subsp. hygroscopicus | reverse complement strand
CGATTGCTGCGTGCCCGGCCGCTGCCCAGGCAGCGGCGAGCCGGGGAAGGCTGACGCGCTCAGCCGTTGGCCTTCTCGTATGCCTCACGAACGGTCGCGGGAACACGGCCGCGGTCGTTGACCTCGTAACCGTTCTCCTTTGCCCAGGCGCGGATCTTCGCGGTGTCCTGACTGCCGCCCGACGCCACGCGCGCCTTGCCCCGGCCACCGGAGGCCCGGCCACCGGTGCGCCGGCCGCTTTTCGTGTACGGCTCCAGGGCGTCCCGGAGCTTGTCCGCGTTGGCGGTGGTGAGGTCGATCTCGTAGCTCTTGCCGTCCAGCGCGAACGTCACGGTCTCGTCCGCCTCGCCGCCGTCGAGGTCGTCGACAAGAAGGACCTGAACCTTCTGTGCCATGGGGTTCCTTTCATGGAAAACCGGGGGGCTCGGGGTGCGGCGTTAGCCGCTGATGACTCACCCCCCATGTAATTACACTACGGGAGAATAGGAAACCGCCTTTCCCGGAAAAACACAAACCCCCCGGGAAGGTTCGACCGATCGACCAAGCGGGAAGGCTCATGGAAGGCGATGTTCCGGAGCTATGTGATAGGGGAGCGATTCGGACATAGGGCCCGCGGTCACAGTTGCAGAAGCATCCGGCTGTTGCCAAGGGTGTTCGGCTTCACCCGTTCGAGACCAAGGAACTCGGCGACGCCCTCGTCATAGGAACGCAGGAGCTCGCTGTAGACATCGCCGTCGACCGGCGTCTCGCCGATCTCCACGAAGCCGTGCTTGGTGAAGAAGTCGACTTCGAAGGTGAGGCAGAAAATGCGCCGCACACCCAGCCAGCGCGCCGTCTGCAAGAGCTTGTCGAGCACGAGGTGGCCTACGCCGCTGCCCTTGAGAGACCGATCGACGGCGAGAGTGCGGACCTCCGCGAGGTCTTCCCACATGACGTGCAGCGCACCGCAGCCAATGACCTCAGCGTCCTCGTCGCGCTCGGCGACCCAGAACTCCTGGATGTCCTCGTAAAGGGTCACGGTGGCTTTGTCGAGCAGGATGCCATCGGCCACGTAGGAGTCGATGAGGCGGCGCACCGCCCGTACATCGCCGGTCCGGGCGCGGCGGACGGTGACTACTTTTGATAGTGCGGAGGACATGCCCGGACGCTATCGCCCCGGGTCATCGCCCCGACTCACCGGGGCTCTCCCCTGGCTCCCCCAGTTGTGCGACGCGCATCGCATCCCGTAGTGCGTCGCGCTGCTCTTCGGACATCATCCCGAAGAACGCGACGAGGGCGGCTGCCGGGTTGTCACTGGCCGACCACGCTTCGTTCATCAGTGCGGCCGAGTAGGCGGCGCGGGTGGAGACCGCGGCATATCGATAGGCGCGGCCTTCCACCTCCCTGCGCAGCCACCCCTTGTGATGGAGGTTGTCCATTACGGTCATGACCGTGGTGTAGGCGATCGAGCGTTCCCGCTGAAGGTCTTCCAGGACTTCCCGGACCGTGACCGGGCGGTTCCACTTCCATACCCGCGTCATGACCGCGTCTTCGAGATCTCCCAATGGCCTAGGCACACCGAGAATAATAGTGGGAGATGTCCCGAATGTCGGGATGTGTACGCCAGAAAAGACACACGCCCCGGAACGCGATGCGTCCCGGGGCGTGCTCCGGCGTGCCGCCGCCGGCGCGGGCGGCGTCCGATCAGGGTCCGCTGGGGCCGGTCAGGCCGTCTCGCGGCCCGAGGTCCGGCCCTCCGCCTCGGCATGGGCCGCCAGCACCGCGTCCACCGCGGCGTCCTCCTTGGCCTTGTTGGCGCCACCCTGGCTCTTCACCATCGTCACGATGAGCGCGGTGAAGGCCACGGCCATCACGACGGGCGGGACCAGCGCGGAGACGTATTCCATGGCTCTCGGCCTCCTTTTGCTCGAGACCACCAGATTACGCGGGGCGCCGCGAACGCCCGGAGCCGGGCACCGGTCCCGGGCGCGGCGGCCCGGGGGCCAGGCAGGGGCCGGGGGTTAGGCAGAGCCAGGGGGCCGGGCAGGGGCCAGGGGGCCAGGCAGGGCCCGAGGGCTAGGCAGCCGGGGCCGGGCACCGGTCCCGGGCGCGGCTGCCCGGGGGCCAGGGGCCGGGCGCGGGAACGGGACCGGAGGCCAGGGCGGGAGACCAGGGCCAGAGGCCGGGCACCGGTCCCGGGCGCGGCTGCCCGGGGGCCAGGGGCCGGGCGCGGGGACCGGGGCCGGAGGCCGGGGAACGGGCGCCGGGGAACAGGGCCCGAGACCGGAGGCCAAGGCGGGGAAACAGGGGCCGGAAGTCGGGCGCGGGAGAACGGGGGCCGGGGCGGGCCCGCGCCCCGGGGAAGGGAGCGGGGCCCCGCCCGGGAACCAGCCCGGGACCAGGCGGAACGGGGCGCAGGCTTGCCCCGGGACCCGGTCAGCAGCCCGGACCCTGACCCCAAGGCCAGACGGACCGGCCCCTGCCCCCGGGCCTCGGGATACAAGCCCGACGCCCAACCCGGGGCTTGGGATTACAGCCCCGCCCCCCGCCCCGCCCCCGGGATACAGCCCGGGCCCTGACCCCCGAGGCCAGACGGACCGGACCCCCGCCCCCGACCCCCGAGGCCGGACGGACCGGACCCCCGTCCCCAACCCCCGAGGTCAGGCGGACCGGACTCCGGTCCCCGGGCCGAGCCGTGAGTCGTGTTCCGGGGGCGGCGAGGGGCGGCGCTTGGGCGGGAAGACCTCCGCCGGCGTGGGCACCGGGCGCCCCGGGCGGGGCGCCCGGCGGCCCGGCTCCCCCCGCTTCGGCTCCTGGCGGTCGCCGCGCTCCGGCGCCCCGGGCTTCTTGCGCGGCGCCGGCTTCGGCTCGTCGGCCCGCTGTACGGCCTCCTGCTCGGCCTCCCGCCCGGCCTCC
>NZ_BBOX01000518.1 GCF_001553455.1 Streptomyces hygroscopicus subsp. hygroscopicus | reverse complement strand
GCCGAGGGGCTCGCCCCGGCGCCCTGCCGGGCCGCCGAGGAGCCGGCCGCGCCGGCCGCCGGGCGCGTCCCGTGGTGGGTGGCGTTATGGCGGCGGCTGCTGGGCCGGCCCTCGGGGTCCGCCCCCTGAGCACGGCCGGCGCCCCTCAGCCCCGGGCCACCACGACCCCCACGGTCAGCAGGCCGAGCACCACCCAGCCGAACCAGAGCCAGCCGTTGCTCCCCAGGGCCACAGTGTAGGCGGTCACCAGCACCAGGCCCCCCACCGTGGCCACCGTCATCGTCTTCGCGGATCCGGGCATCCCCGACCTCCTCACGGCGGTCCTGGCGCCCCTTCGCCAGGACACGGGCCCCCAGGGCCCGGAGCCATGGTCTCGCGGTGCGGGGCCCGGCCGCTAGCGGGCCGCCGGACCCGCCCGGCCTCAGTGGCCGCGGGACTGCAGCGAGGCGAGATAGCGGTTGTACGCCGCGAGCTCCTGGTCGCCGTCGCGGTCCGCGGTGCGGTCGATGCGCCGCGCCTGGCGCTGCTCGGACTTGTACCACTGGTGGACCAGCGCCACCAGGACGATCACCGAGGGGATCTCGCTGAAGGCCCAGGCGATACCGCCCGCCCAGGTCTGGTCCGACAGCGCGTCGATGCCCAGCGAGGCGGGCGGGTGCTGGTACGCGCCGACCATGGGCTCGGACGCCATCATCAGCGCGATGCCGAAGAACGCGTGGAACGGCATGCCCGCGAACAGCTCCAGCATCCGCATCACATAGCCGGGCCGGTGCGGGCCCGGGTCCACACCCATGATCGGCCAGAAGAAGACCAGTCCCACCGCGAGGAAGTGGACCATCATCGCGATGTGCCCGGTCTTGCTCTCCATCAGGAAGTCGAAGAGCGGGGTGAAGTACAGCGCGTACAGGCTGGCGATGAACAGCGGGATGGTGAACGCCGGGTGGGTGATGACCCGCACGTACCGGCTGTGCAACAGGGCGACCAGCAGTTCCCGGGGCCCCTTGCGGCCGCGCCCGGCCGCCGGGAGGGCCCGCAGGGCCAGCGTGACCGGGGCGCCCAGCAGCAGCAGGATCGGCGAGACCATGCTGATGATCATGTGCTGCACCATGTGGACGCTGAACATGACCATGCCGTAGTCGTTCAGTTTGGTGCACATCGAGACCACGATGGTCAGCACCCCGAGCACGAAGGAGACCAGGCGCCCCACCGGCCAGGCGTCACCGCGCCGCCACAGCCGCGCCGCCCCCCAGCCGTACAGCGCGAGCGCCAGCACACAGCCGACCAGGAAGAACGGATCGCCACCGAACTCCAACCCGCGTGCGAGGGTGAACGGCGGCAGATCCATGGTCATGCCGTGCCCGCCGTGATCCATCGAAGCTCCTCCCGGTGCGCACCATATGTGCTCGCACCAGCCTAGAACCGCTCAGATCACAGCACGCACTCGGCCTCGGCATACCGCTCGGCGGGGACCGTCTTCAGCCGCTCCACGGCCTCCGCGAGCGGCACCAGGACGATGTCCGTGCCGCGCAACGCCGTGATGGTGCCGAATGCGCCGCGGTGGGCCGCCTGGACCGCATGCCAGCCGAAGCGGGTGGCCAGCACCCTGTCGTACGCCGTCGGGGTGCCACCGCGCTGCACATGGCCCAGGATGACCGGCCGCGCCTCCTTGCCCAGCCGCCGCTCGAGTTCGACGGAGAGCTGACGGGCGATGCCCGCGAAGCGCTCATGGCCGTAGACGTCCGTGCCGCCGGCCTCGTAGTCCATCGTGCCCTCGCGCGGTTTGGCGCCCTCCGCCACCACCACGATCGCGAACTTCTTGCCCGCCTCGAACCGCGCCCCGACGGCCCCGGCGAGCTCCTCGATGTCGAACGGGCGCTCCGGTACGACGATGGCGTGGGCACCCGCGGCCATGCCCGAGTGCAGCGCGATCCAGCCGGTGTGCCGCCCCATGACCTCGACGATCAGCACCCGCTGATGGGACTCCGCGGTGGTCTTCAGCCGGTCCAGGGCCTCGGTGGCCACCCCGACCGCGGTGTCGAAGCCGAAGGTCACATCGGTCGAGGCGATGTCGTTGTCGATGGTCTTCGGCACGCCGACGATGGGCAGCCCGGCGTCCGAGAGCAGCCGGGCGGCCTTCAGGGTGCCCTCCCCGCCGATGGGGATGACCGCGTCCAGACCGAGCTCCGCCACATGGCCCTTGGCCCGCTCCACACCGTCCCGCAGATGCTCCGGGCGCACCCGGGTGGAACCGAGGATGGTGCCGCCGAGGGCCAGGATGCCGCTCACGGCGTCCAGGTCCAGCTTGCGGTAGTCGCACTCCAGCAGGCCCTTCCAGCCGTCCTGGAAGCCGATGACCTCGTCGCCGTGGTCGACGGTGGCGCGGTGCACGACCGATCTGATGACCGCGTTCAGGCCGGGGCAGTCGCCGCCGGACGTGAGCACACCAATGCGCATGGCACGCGTACCTCTGTCTGCGATGGGGGCTGACGGCCGGACCGCGTCGTCCGGCGGGACCCCGCCACCCTACAAGCGGCCGGGCGGCGGGGAGGCCGGATCCCGACGGATGTCCGGCATGCGGGCACCCTGCGGGGGCGCTCCGCTCGACCGAGCGGAGCGCGGCTCAGGCGGGCTGGGTCGCCGCCGCGATCCGCTCGTTGCGCAGCGCCTCGTACCACTGGTCGTCGACCGGCGGCAGCGCGTTCACATCGAGGGCCAGCTTCAGCAGGTGGTCCGCGATGTGCGGGTTGCGGGCCATCACCGGGCCGTGCATGTACGTCCCGAAGACGGTGTCGTTGTACGCGCCCTCGAAGCCGTCGCCGGTGCCGTTGCCGTTGCCGAACCGGACCCGGGCGAAGGGGCGGGCGGTCGGGCCGAGGTGGGTGACGCCCTGGTGGTTCTCGAAGCCGGTCAGCGGGGGCAGCCCCAGCCGCTCGTCGATGTCGGCCAGTACGTCCCCGACGCACCGGGCGCCCTCGCCGCGGGTGCTGACCACGTCCAGCAGCCCCAGGCCCTGCTGGCGCTGGCCGAGGTCGTTGATGAACTCGTGGCCGAGGATCTGGTACCCGGCGCACACCGCGAAGACGATCGCCCCGTTGGACACCGCGCGGCTCAGCCCGCCGTCCCGGATCAGCCGCTCGGCGGCCAGCCGCTGCGGGCGGTCCTCACCGCCGCCGATCAGGTAGATGTCCCCGGAGGTGGGGATCTGCTGGTCGGAACGGACGTCCAGGCGGGAGACGTCCAGGCCGCGCTGACGCGCCCGGCGCTCCACGACCAGGACGTTGCCCTGGTCGCCGTACGTGCTCAGCAGATCGGGGTAGACCCATACCAGACGCAGGCCGTTCTGGTTCGTGCTACGCATCTTCGTGCCTCTCGTACTCGCAGGTCAGTTGCCGACCCGGCGACGCAGGTCCTGGAACGCGGTGTAGTTGGCGATGGTCTCGATCCGGCCGGGCGGCGAGATCCGCACCGCCTCGTCCACGTCCGCGCAGACCCGGAAGTCCAGCCCGGCGACCTCCAGACGGACCGCGAGGTCCAGCTTGCGGTCGCCGATCACGCAGATCGGGTGCCCGGCCAGCCGGGTGTAGTCCACGTCCCACAGCCAGGAGGTGTCGGTGCCGTCGGCGCCGCGGGCGTTCACCGAGAGGAGCACCGGAGTGGGCGGCGGGTCGATCAGCGAGAAGGTCTCCAGCCAGCCGGCCGGGTTCTTCGCCAGCAGCAGCCGCATCTCGCGTCCCTGGAAGGTGACCACGTCATAGCGGCCGGCGACGGCCTGCACGTGGTACATCCGCTCCAGCGCGACCTGCGGGGGCACCCCGAAGGTCGCCGCGACGGCCGCCGAGGTGGCCGCGTTGGCCTTGTTGGCGCGGCCGGGGAGCTGGAGGTGGATCGGCCAGGCCGCGCCGTGCGGGTCGAGGACGTAGTCGCCGTTCAGCGCCCAGCTGGGGAGCGGCCGGCGGAAACCGCACTCCGCGCAGACCCAGTCGTCGCCCGGACGCTGCAGCACACCGCCGCAGGACGGGCAGGACCAGGCGTCGTCCTTCCACTCCTGCCCGGCCGCGACCCACACCACGTTGGGGCTGGAGGAGGCGGCCCAGACGATCAGCGGGTCGTCGGCGTTGGCGATCACGACCGCCTTGGTGCCGGTCAGGCCCTCGCGCCACTTCTCGGCGAGCATCCGGGTCTCGGCGGCGCGGTCGAGCTGGTCCCGGGAGAGGTTGAGCAGCGCGATGGCCTTGGGCTCGGTGTCGCGCGCCACCCCGGCGAGGTACTTCTCGTCGACCTCGATGACGCCGTAGCGGGCGTCGGAGCCGCCGGCCAGGGCCGAGGTGATACCGGCCGGCATATTGGCGCCCAGCGCGTTCGAGACGACCGGGCCGGCCGCCCGCAGCGCCTCGGCGATGAGCCGGGTGGTCGTGGTCTTGCCGTTGGTCGCCGACACCAGGACCACGTCCAGGTGCTGCGCCAGCCTGCCCAGCAGATCGGGGTCGAGCCGCAGGGCCACCTTGCCGCCGATCACCGATCCGCTGCCGCGGCCCGCTGCCCGCGACACCGCCGCCGCGGCCTTGCCCGCCGTCACGGCCAGCTTGGCCCGCGGTGACAGCGGCTCCGAGTTGCCTGCCATCGTCTTTCGATCCTCCTCGCATGCCGGCGCCGCTTCCGCCCCCCGGGGCACCGGTGGTACGCCCCCTCCGCGCCGAATCGCCAGCCGGGAGGCCACGGTCGGGGAGCAGCCTATCGAGATCCGGCCGCGGTCCCGAATTCCGTCACCCCGGCCGGACCCTCCGCGGGCCCCGTACGCTTGACTGCCATGCGACATGGCGTGATCCCGGGCAGCCGCGGAGCGGTGCGGCCCCTGCGGCTCCTCGGCGATCCGGGGCTGCGCGCGCCGTGCGCGGAGGTCACCGCGTTCGACGCCGAGCTGGCCCTGCTGATCGAGGACATGTACGCCACGATGTACGCGGCGCACGGGGTGGGGCTCGCCGCCAATCAGATCGGGGTGGGGCTGCGGGTCTTCGTCTTCGACTGCCCGGACGACGAGGACCACCGCCATCTGGGGCATGTGGTCAACCCCCGGCTGGTCGCGGCCGACGGGGTGACGGTGCGCGGTCCGGAGGGCTGTCTGTCGCTGCCGGGCATCGAGGCCGGCACCCCGCGCCACGACCGCGCGGTGATCGAGGGCGTGACGATGACCGGGGAGCCGGTGCGGATCGAGGGCACCGGCTTCTTCGCGCGCTGTCTCCAGCACGAATGCGACCACCTGAACGGCGGGCTGTTCACCGACCGGCTCACCGGGCTGCGGCGGCGCAGGGCGCTGCGGGCGGTCCGCCGCGCGCCCTGGGCGGCCCCGGCCGGTGACGAGGCGTAGGGCCCGGGGCGCGGGGCCCGCGGCGAAGCGCTGTGCGGGCCGGGCGCGACCGCGGGCCGGGGGCTCAGAAGCCCGGTGCGCCGGCCCGGTCGTCCACCAGGGACAGCCGCCCCCACAGCAGATCGGTGAGATGGCGCACCAACTGGCCGCGCGCACAGGGGCGGTCGCGCAGCCACCAGTCACCGGCCGCGTGCATCATGCCGACGATCCCGTGGCCCCAGACCCGGGCCGTCTCGTCGCCACCGGGCCCCAGCTCCAGCCGCTCGGCGATCACCGTGGCGAGTTCCTCGCCGAGCCGGCGCAGCAGCGGAGCGGAGTGGTGGCCGACGTCGGAGCCCTGCGCCAGCTCCTGCTGGCCGTTGTCGGCCGGGTGCATCAGGAAGCGGTACACCTGGGGCCTCGCCTCGATCGCCGCCAGATAGGTGTCCAAGGTGGCCTCCACCCGCTGCCGGCGGTCCTCGGCGGGCGCGTCCAGGGCCGCGCGCAGCGAGGCGAGCAGGGCGTCGGTGTGGCGCTTGGCGAGCGCGCGGTACAGTCCGCCCTTGTCGCCGAAGTGGCGGTACAGGATGGGCTTGGTGATGCCCGCTTCGGCGGCGATGGCGTTCATGGAGGCTTCCGGGCCGTCGCGCAGCACCACCCGGTCCGCGGCCTCCAGCAGCTCCTTGCGCCGGCGCTGGGCCGCCTGCCGCTGGTCGTCCCGCTGGCTGGTCCCGGTCTGCATGAGGTTGCCTCCCCGCCCCCGATGTCGTACTCGCGCCTTCCCGTCCCGCACTGGCCGGCGCGACAGCGCTCCGCGCTGAAGCGCAACGTAACACCCGCGGGGGCCGAGGTCCCGGGTGCCCGGAGGAGTTGACATCATCTACTCGCCGGTAACAGACTGCGGTTACCGCAGGTAATAAGCACGTGGAGGGGCCATGGCGGAGATCTCGTTCGAGCTCAGTGACGATCAGAAGGAGGTGCGCGACTGGATCCACGGCTTCGCCGCGGACGTCATCCGGCCCGCCGCCGCCGAATGGGACGAGCGCGAGGAGACCCCCTGGCCGATTATCCAGGAGGCCGCCAAGATCGGCCTGTACTCCCTGGACTTCTACGCCCAGCAGTACTTCGACCCCAGCGGCCTCGGCCTCCCCATGACCATGGAGGAGCTGTTCTGGGGCGACGCGGGCATCGCGCTGTCCATCGTCGGCACCGGCCTGGCCGCCGTCGGCGTCCTCGCCAACGGCACCGAGGAGCAGATCGGCACCTGGATCCCGCAGATGTACGGCGACCCGGACGATGTGAAGGTCGCCGCCTTCTGCTCCTCCGAGCCCGACGCGGGCTCCGACGTCGGCTCGATGCGCACCCGCGCCGTCTACGACGAGGCCAAGGACGAATGGGTCCTGAACGGCACCAAGACCTGGGCCACCAACGGCGGTATCGCGAACGTCCACGTGGTGGTCGCCGTCGTCGACCCCGAACTCGGCTCCAAGGGCCACGCGTCGTTCATCATCCCGCCGAACACCCCCGGACTCTCCCAGGGCCAGAAGTTCAAGAAGCACGGCATCCGCGCCTCGCACACCGCCGAGGTGGTCCTCGACCAGGTGCGGGTGCCCGGCAGCTGCCTGCTCGGCGGCAAGGAGAAGCTGGACGAGCGCCTCGCCCGCGCCCGCGAGAAGGCCAGGACGGGCGGCGAGCGCGTGAAGAACGCCGCGATGGCCACCTTCGAGGCGTCCCGCCCGGCCGTCGGCGCCATGGCGGTCGGCACCGCCCGCGCCGCCTACGAGGTCGCGCTCGACTACGCCAGGACCCGGCAGCAGTTCGGCCGCCCCATCATCGACAACCAGGGCGTCGCCTTCCAGATCGCCGACATGCGCACGCGGATCGACGCCGCGCGGCTGCTGGTGTGGCGCGCGTCGTGGATGGCCGCGAACGGCAAGCCGTTCGAGTCGGCCGAGGGCTCCATGTCCAAGCTGTTCGCCAGCGAGACCGCCAAGCAGGTCACCGCCCAGGCGGTGCAGATCCTCGGCGGCAACGGCTTCACCCGCGAGTACCCGGTCGAGCGGATGCACCGCGACGCCGCGATTTACACGATCTTTGAGGGCACCAGCGAGATCCAGCGCCTGGTCATCGCCCGCACCGTCTCCGGCGTCCAGATCCGCTAGGAGGCGCGCGGGGTTCCGGCCCGGCCGCGTGGGGGCGGGGCCGGAACCCCACGGTCTCGCCGCGTTTCCCGGGGCCGGTCGCCCAAGGGGGGCGTCCGGCCGCGGGCGGCGCCCGGTGAGGGGGCGCCTCCCCGCGGCGACCGCCGGGAGCATCGCGAGGCGGAGCGTCGCCCTCGGACCGGGCGCACCAGGGCGGTGCGGCAACGCGGCGAGGTGCCGTGCCGGGCGTCGGGAGCGGGGCGCGCCCCTTCGACGTCGGCCCCT
>NZ_BBOX01000517.1 GCF_001553455.1 Streptomyces hygroscopicus subsp. hygroscopicus | reverse complement strand
CTTTCGCAACACGCGCCCTAGCACCCCACGCCCGCGCCGAAGCGCCGTTCCCGGGCCGCGAAGGCGGCCAGCAGCGTGCGCAGTTCCTCACCGGTGAAGTCGGGCCAGAGGGTGTCGACGAAGAACAGCTCCGCGTAGGCCGCCCGCCACAGCATGAAGTTGGAGATGCGCTGCTCCCCGGAGGTGCGTACCAGCATGTCGATGTCCGGCAGATCGGCGTGCGGCAGATGGCGGGTGAACACGGCCTCGTCGATGGCCCCGGGGTCCAGCGCCCCCTCCGCCGTGGCGCGGGCCAGCGAGCCGGCGGCGCGGGCGATCTCCTCCCGGCCGCCGTGGTTGAAGCAGAAGGCCAGGGTCATGGCGCGGTTGTGGCGGGTCTCGGCCTCCGCGCGGCGCAGCGCGGCCAGCGTGGCCCGGGGGAGCCGGGCCTCCGAGCCCAGCCAGCGCAGCCGCACCCCGCGCTCGCCGTAGCCGCGGAAGACGTCCGCCAGCTGGGCGGTGAGCCGCATCAGGGCGGCCACCTCCCCGCGCGGCCGGTTCCAGTTCTCGGTGGAGAAGAAGAACAGCGACAGGTGCTCGATGCCCTCCTCCAGGGCCGTGTCCACCACCCGCGGCAGCGCCAGGACCCCCGCCTGGTGGCCCCGGGTGCGGGAGAGCCCGCGCAGCGCGGCCCAGCGGCCGTTGCCGTCCATGATGATGGCCAGGTGCCGCGGCCGGCCGGGCGCCTCGTCCCGGGAGCCGCGGCGCTGAGGTACGACCGCGGGGGCGCCGGCGACCGACGCCCGCAGCAGCCGCTTGACGGAGGGCACTCTCCAGGCTCCGACCTCGAACACCCGCGCGTCCCTCCGCCTAGGCTTCCCGGCGCCGTGTCTGACGACGCGACGGGGGCGGGGGTTACCTCCCCGGTGGCCGAACCATTCGTTTGGTCGTCACCGCCGTCACGGCTTGCGCGCCACGCCTCCGTGCACATCGGTGGTCTCGATGTCCGTCTCGGAGGGGCCGGGCCGCCACAGCGGACAGGACACGATACCGGGTTCGATCAGCTCCAGCCCGTCGTAGAAGCGGGTGATCTGCTCCACGCTGCGCAGCACGTACGGAACGGCGCCGGTGTCGTCGTAGCCCTGCTGGGCCTGCTTGAGCGCCTGGTCGGTGTCGGTGCTGTCGTAGTGCACGAAGTAGCTGCCGGACGGTAACGCCTCCTGCAGCCGCCGCACGATCGACACCGCCTCGTCGTAGCTCTGGATGTGGCCGAGGATGCCCATCAGCATCAGGGCGATGGGCCGGTCGAAGTCGAGCGTCTTCGCCGCGGCCGCCACGATCCGCTCGGGCTCGTGCAGATCGGCGTCGATGTAGTCGGTCACCCCCTCCGGGGTGCTGGTGAGCAGCGCCTGGGCGTGCCGCAGCACCAGGGGGTCGTTGTCGACGTAGACGATGCGGGCCTCGGGCGCCACCCGCTGGGCGACCTGGTGGGTGTTGTCGTAGGTGGGCAGCCCGGTGCCGATGTCCAGGAACTGCCGGATCCCGCAGGCGCCCGCCACATGGGTGACGGTGCGGATGAGGTACGCCCGCGAGGCGCGGGCCATGGTCTCGATGTTCGGGGCGACTTCCCGGTACTGGTCACCGGCGAGCCGGTCGACCTCGTAGTTGTCCTTGCCGCCCATCCAGTAGTTCCAGATCCGGGCCGAATGCGGCACCGTGGTGTCGATCTTGTTCAGGGCCTGCGGGTCGGGGGTGGACGAGCCGTCAGTCATGGAGTCCGTCTCCTGCCGTGCGTCTGTGGTTCGTGGGGCACCAACGTGAGCCTGGCACCGGGGAGTTCAGCGGTGCTCGGCGCAGTCCGGTACGGGGGAGCGGATGCGCGGCAGGCGCCGGGCGAACGAGGTCACCGGGGGGTCGGGCGCCGCCTCACCGCGGCCCGGCTCCGCGTCCGGGCCGCCGCCGGACGCCGGCTCCTCCTCGACGGTGAGGACCGGGGCGTGCTCGGCGAGGGTGGTGAAGGCGTGGTCGTAGCCGGTCACCGCGGCGTCGATCTCCGCGAGCGCCGCGGCCGAGGCGCCGGACGCGGCCAGCCGGTCCTCCAGCACCGGCACCGGGGCCGTCACGTGGACGAAGGCGCCGTGGCGCTCGGCCACCGCGTCGGCGAAGTCGAACGCCTGGATCCAGGTCACCCGGGAACGGCCACGGCGCAGCGGCCCGTAGACGAGTTCGCCGACCAGACCGGCGTCGACGGCGAGTGCCCCGTCGTGCTGGAGGAGTTCCCGGTAGGGCCGCACCGGGTCCACATGGGGGAGGTCGGGGGAGGCGCGGGTGACGGTGTAGCCGTGCCGGCGGGCGAGCCCGGTCAGCAACGCGTCCCTGCTGACCCCGTCGCAGCCCTCGACGATCAGTGTGCGGTGGCGCACCACCGTGTGGTCGAGGTTCATTCCGGCATCCCGTCGTCCCATGGGTCCCATCGCTCGGTAAGGGGCTCGGTAAGGGGGACGACACCGCCGCCCGCCACGGCGTCTTCAGTGTGCGTGGCGGGACGGCGGGGACGGGAGTGCGGTGCGGGGTTGTGCGGTTGTGCGGGCGTAGTGGTTTTCGGGATGCCGTGGCGAAAACCGGGCGGTCGGCTGTGCGCGGTGCCACCGCG
>NZ_BBOX01000516.1 GCF_001553455.1 Streptomyces hygroscopicus subsp. hygroscopicus | reverse complement strand
CATGCCCGGCGTGGACATCACCGTGACACCGCCCGCCAGCGCCAGATCACACTCACCGTTCCGCAGCGCCTGCGCCGCCAGATGCAACGCCACCAGCGACGACGAGCACGCCGTGTCCACCGTCACCGCCGGACCCTCCAGGCCCAGGGTGTAGGAGATACGGCCGGAGACCAGGCTTCCCCCGCTGGTGGACGCGGAGGCGGTGCTGAGGCCGTAGTCGTGGTACATGACGCCCGCGAACACGCCGGTGCGGCTGCCCCGCAGCGCCGTCGGGTCGACGCCGGCGCGCTCGACGGCCTCCCAGGAGACTTCGAGCAGGAGCCGCTGCTGCGGGTCCATGCGCTGCGCCTCGCGCGGCGAGATGCCGAAGAAGTCGGGGTCGAAGTCCGCGGCGTCGTAGAGGAAGCCGCCCTGCCGCGTGTAGGTCTTCCCCGGCAGGCCGGGCTCGGGGGCGTACAGCCCGTCGACGTCCCAGCCGCGGTCGGCGGGGAAGCCTGAGACCGCGTCCACGCCGTCCGTCACCAGCCGCCACATGTCCTCGGGGGAGGCAATGCCGCCGGGGTAGCGGCAGGCCATGCCGACGATCGCGATCGGCTCGTCCGGCCGCGCCGCCGCCGGTGCCGACGCGGCCGGCAGCGGGCCGGTCTCCGCGGCACCGGTGATCTCGGAGACCAGGTACGCGGCGACGGCCTGGGCGTTCGGGTAGTCGAAGACGAGGGTGGCGGGCAGCCGTAGGCCGGTGCTGTCGTTCAGGTCGTTGCGCAGCTCGACGGCGGTCAGTGAGTCGAAGCCGAGCTCCTGGAAGGCCCGGTCGGCCGGCACCGCCTCCGCCGAGGTGTGGCCCAGCACCGCCGCAGCCTTCTCCCGGACGGCCCGGAGCACCATCCGCTCGCGTTCGCCGGGTTCGGCCGCCAGCACCCGCCGCGCCAGCGGTGAGCCCGCCTTCGCGCCGCCGGGCGCCGTGCCCCGGGCGGCTCGCCGTACCACCGGTCCCGCCAGGCCGCGCAGCAGCGCGGGTACGCGTGCGGCACGCGCCCGCAGGGCGGCGGTGTCCACGCGCAGCGGCACCGCTACCGGCTCGTCGCCGCGCACCGCGCCGTCGAACGCGCGCAGTGCCTCCTGGACGGACAGGGCGGGCAGGCCCTGCCGCTGGATGCGCTCCAGACCGGCGTGGCTCAGCTCGCCCGCCAGCCCCGTGCGCGTGTCCCACAGGCCGAACGGCAGGGAGGTGCCCGGCAGGCCGCGGGCCCGCCGGTGTTGCGCGAGGGCGTCCAGGAAGACGTTCGCCGCCGCGTAGGTGCCCTGTCCCGCCGCCAGCACCAGGCCGCCGGCGGACGAGAACATGACGAACGCCGACAGCGGCAGGTCGGCGGTGAGTTCGTGCAGATACCAGGCCGCGTCGGACTTGGGCGCGAGCACGGCGTCGAGTTTCTCCGGCGTCAGCGAGTCCACCATGCCCACGTCGCTGACACCGGCCACGTGCACCACGCCGGTGAGGGGGGCGTCCGCGGGAATGTCCGCGATCGCCTCCGCCAAGGCCGCCCGGTCCGCGACGTCGCACGCCGCGACGCGCACCTGGGCGCCGGCCCGGGTCAGCTCGTGCGCCAGCTCCGCCGCGCCCGGGGCCTCGGCGCCGCGGCGCGAGAGGAGCAGCAGGCGCCGCACCCCGTGCTCGGCCACCAGGTGCCGGGCCACGAGGGCGCCGAGGCCGCCGGTGCCGCCCGTGACCAGGACGGTGCCCGCCCCGAACCCCGGCTCCTCGCCGGTGCCGCCGGCCAGGGGGCTCAGCCGCGGCAGCAGGACCCGTCCGGCGCGTACCGCCAGCTCGGGCTCGTCGCCGAGCGCGGCGGTGGCGAGCCGCTGCCACGACGGTTCGTCGTGGTCGGTGTCCACCAGGACGATCCGACCCGGGTGCTCCGCCTGCGCGGCGCGGACCAGGCCCCACACGGGCGCGGCCCGCAGGTCCACCGGCTCCACCGGGTCCACGGCCACCGCGCCACGGGTCACGACCGCCAGCCGCGAGGAGGCGAACCGCTCGTCCGCGAGGAACGCCTGGACCGCCGCCAGTGCGCCGGCGGTGGCGGTCCGCACCTGTGCGGGCAGCTCGCCGTCGCCCGCGGCCGTGCAGAGGACCGGCACGTACGGCGGCGGGGTCCCGTCCGCGGCCAGCGCGGCCAGGTGTGCGGCGAACGAGGCCGCCTCGACCGCCGGTACGGGATCCGGCGCCCCGGCCGCGGCGGTGCCGTCCGGCGCGGGGGTCCAGCGCACCGCCCACAGGGCGTGGTCCGCCGGGGTGCCCGCCGTGGCCAGGTGCTCGGGCGGGACGGGGCGGCCGGCCAGCGAGTCCACGGAGAGCAGGGGCGTCCCGGCGGTGTCGGTCACCGTCACCGAGGCCGCGCCGGAGGAGGAGCGGCTGATGCGGACGCGCAGCGCGGTGGCGCCGGTGGCGTGCAGGCCGACGCCGGTCCAGGCGAACGGCAGGACGGGCGGCTGGTCACCGGCCGGATCGTCGGCGATCAGCCCGGCGTGCAGGGCGGCGTCGAGCAGGGCCGGGTGGATCGTGAAGCCGTCGGCGTCCTGCTGGGCCTCCTCGGGGAGGACGACCTCGGCGAAGACGTCGTCGCCGCGCCGCCAGGCGGCCCGCAGTCCGCGGAAGGCGGGGCCGTAGGCGTATCCGCGCCCGGCCAGCACCTCGTAGGCGTCGCTGACGTCGATGGCGTCCACCGGGGTGTCCGGGTCCTCCGGCGGCCAGGGGGCGCCGTCGCCCTGGGGCGCCGGCGCGGCGGGGCCCAGCAGGCCCTCGGCGTGCAGGGTCCAGGGCGTCTCGAGGACCGCTTGGTCGGGGCGGGAGTGGATGCCCACCGTCCGGGTGCCGTCGGCTCCGGCGGGGCCGACGGTCACCTGGATCCGGACGCCGCCCTGTTCCGGCAGGGTAAGGGGCGCCCGCAGCGTCAGGTCGCGCAGGGCGGGGCAGTCCGCCTCCCAGCCGGCGCGCAGGGCCAGTTCGACCAGACCGGTGCCGGGGATCAGGGCGGTGCCCAGGACCCGGTGGTCGCCCAGCCACCCGTGGGTGGCCAGGGACACCCGCCCCACCAGGCTCAGCGCGCCGTCGGGGCTCGGCACCACCGCGCCGAGCACCGGGTGCGCCACCGTGGTCAGGCCGGCCGAGGCGCCACCCGGCCCGAGCCAGAAGCGCCGGCGGGCGAACGGGTAGGT
>NZ_BBOX01000515.1 GCF_001553455.1 Streptomyces hygroscopicus subsp. hygroscopicus | reverse complement strand
GCGGCGGGCGCCACGTCGGCGAACCAGGCGCGCCAGTCGACGGCCGCGCCCGCGACGTGCAGCCGGCCCAGCGCCCGCAGCAGGGCGTCCGGTTCGGTCCGTCCGTCGGGCAGCGAGGCCACCGCGGTCGCCGTCGGGTCGCCGTCCAGGACGGTCCGCGCCATACCGGTCAGCACGCCGCCGGGGCCGACCTCCAGGAACAGCGTGCTGCCGTCGGTGCGCGCGGCGGCCACGGCGTCGCCGAAGCGCACCGCCTGGCGCACCTGCCGCACCCAGTACTCGGGCCGGGTCAGCAGCCCGGTCTCGGCGGTGCGGCCCGTCACGGTGGAGACGACCGGGATGGCCGGCTCCGTGTAGGTCAGGCCCTCGGCCACCTGGCGGTAGCGGTCGAGCATCGGCTCCATCAGGGGCGAGTGGAACGCGTGGCTGACGCGCAGGCGCCGGGTGCGCACCTGGCGCGCCGCCAGCTCCCCGGCGATCACGTCGAGGTCGTCGGCGGGGCCCGAGAGGACCACGGAGCCGGGGGCGTTGACCGCCGCGACGGCCACCCGGTCCGCGCGTCCGGCCAGCAGCGGCGCGGCGTCGGCCTCGTCCAGCGCCACCGCGAGCATCGCGCCGCCCGCGGGCAGCTCCTGCATCAGCCGCGCCCGGGCGGCCACCAGGGTGCACGCGTCGGGCAGCGAGAACACCCCGGCCACATGGGCCGCGAGCAGTTCGCCGACGGAGTGCCCGGCCACCATGTCGGGGGCGATCCCGTACGACGCCACCAGCCGGTACAGGGCGTACTCGAGCGCGAACAGCGCGGGCTGGGTCATCCCGGTGGTGTCCAGCAGTTCCGCCCGCGGCGTGTCCGGCTCGGCGAACATCACCTCGCGCACCGGGTGCGGCAGCAGCGGGTCCAGCAGGGCGCACACCTCGTCCAGCGCCGCGGCGAAGGCGGGGAAGACCTCCGCGAGCAGCCGTCCCATGCCGGGGCGCTGGCTCCCCTGGCCGGTGAAGAGCAGGGTCAGCGCCCCGGGCGTACGGGCCGCGGTCACCACGTCCGCACTGTCCGCGCCGGCGGCCAGCGCCTCCAGGGCCGCGGTGCGGGCGGCGCGGTCGGCGCCCAGGACCACGGCGCGCGACTCCAGCGCCGCGCGGCCAGTGGCCAGCGACCGGCCGATGTCCGCCACGGCGGCGTCCGGGTGGTCCGCCAGCCAGACGCTCAGCCGCCCGGCCTGTGCGCGCAGGCCGTCCTCCCCGCGGCCCGACAGCAGCCACGGCACCGTCCCCACGGAGGCGGGGTCCGCCTCGGGCGCGGGCGCGTCGGGGGCGGCCTCCAGGATGACGTGGGCGTTGGTGCCGCTGATGCCGAACGACGACACCGCCGCGCGGCGCGGCCGGTCCACGGCGGGCCACGCGCGGGCCTCGGTCAGCAGCTCGACCCGGCCGGCGGACCAGTCCACGTGCGGTGAGCGCTCGTCGGCGTGCAGGGTCCTGGGCAGAACGCCGTGGCGCATGGCCTCGACCATCTTGATCACCCCGGCCACCCCGGCGGCGGCCTGGGTGTGGCCGAGGTTGGACTTGACCGAGCCGAGGTAGAGCGGCCGGTCCTCGTCCCGCCCCTGCCCGTACGTGGCGAGCAGCGCCTGGGCCTCGATGGGGTCGCCCAGGGTGGTGCCGGTGCCGTGCGCCTCCACGGCGTCGACGTCGGCGGGCGTGAGCCCGGCGGTCACGAGGGCCTGGCGGATCACCCGGCGCTGCGACGGGCCGTTCGGCGCCGTCAGCCCGTTGCTCGCGCCGTCCTGGTTGATCGCGGTGCCCCGTACCGTCGCGAGCACGTGATGGCCGCGCCGCCGGGCGTCCGACAGCCGCTCCACCACGAGGATGCCCACGCCCTCGGCCCAGCCGGTGCCGTCCGCTCCGGCGCCGAAGGACTTGCACCGGCCGTCCGCCGCCAGGCCCCGCTGGCGGCTGAACTCCACGAAGGTGCGCGGCGTCGTCATCACCGTGACACCGCCGGCCAGCGCCATGTCGCAGTCGCCGCCGCGCAGCGCCCGTACGGCCAGGTGCAGGGCGACCAGCGACGAGGAGCACGCCGTGTCGAGGGTCACGGCGGGGCCCTCGAGGCCGAGGGTGTACGCCACCCGGCCGGAGGCGATGCTGGCCGCGTTGCCGCCCGCGAGCAGGCCCTCGACGGACGGGGGCGCTTCCTGGAGCCAGGTTCCGTAGTCGTGGTACATCACGCCGGTGAACACGCCGGTCGTGCTGCCCCGCAGCGACGTCGGGTCGATCCCGGCCCGCTCCAGCGCCTCCCAGGACGTCTCCAGCAGCAGCCGCTGCTGCGGGTCCATCGCCAGCGCCTCGCGGGGCGAGATCCCGAAGAACTCGGCGTCGAACTCGTCCGCGTCGTGCAGGAACCCGCCCTCGCGGCAGTACGTGGTGCCGGTGGCCTCCGGGTCGGGGTCGTAGAGCCGGTCGGTGTCCCAGCCCCGGTTCTCGGGGAACCCGGAGACCGCGTCGACGCCTTCGGCGACGAGCCGCCACAGCTCGCCGGGCGACCGCACGCCGCCGGGGTAGCGGCAGGCCATGCCGACGATGGCGATCGGCTCGGAGGCCGACTCGGCGTACCGCCGGTTCTCCTTCTTGAGCCGTTCGTTCTCCCTGAGCGACGCGCGCAGCGCCTGCGCGACCTGCTCGTTGGACGCAGCCATGTCCCCTACTCCCCGCTTCCCTCGACGTCGCCCAGTGCCACTCGCACCAGTGCGTCCACGTCCATGTCCTCGAATTCGTCCGCTTCGGCCTCCTCGGCCTCCGCCGTCCCGCCGTCGCCGGGCGATTCCTCGCCGGTGAGCTTGCGGAGCGCGTCCAGGAGACCGGCGTTCTCCAGGGCGGCCAGCGGCAGGGCCGACAGGGCGCGGCGGAAGGCCGCCTCGTCGAACGGGTCCGTGCCGTCGGCCGGGGCGCCGTCCTGCCCGCCCTCCGCGAAGAGCAGCGAGAACAGCTCGTCGGCGAGCGCCGAGGCGCTCGGGTGGTCGAAGACCACCGTCGCCGGGAGCGTCAGGCCGGACGCCCTGCCCAGCCGGTTGCGCAGCTCGACGCCCATCAGCGAGTCGAAGCCCAGCTCCTGGAAGCTGGTCTGCGGCTCGATGCCCGCGACGGTCGGGTGCCCCAGGACGGTGGCGATCTCCGACCGGACGAGCTCCCGCAGCCTGCGCCGGCGCTCGGCCTGCGCCAAGGGGGCCAGCTGCTCCTTCCACAGCACCGTCGCGGCCCCGTGGCCGGTACGCCCGGCGGCGCGCGGTGCGGCCGGGACGAGCGAGCGGAGGACGGCGGGGAAGAGGTCCGGTTCGGTGGCCGCCCGGCGGCGCAGCGCGGCCCGGTTCATGCGTACGGGGACGAGTACGGGGTCGGGTCCGCCGACGGCCGCGTCGAAGAGGGCCAGCCCCGCGGGCTCGGGCAGTGCCTCCACCCCGTCGCGGCCCATGCGGGCGCGGTCGGCGTCGGCCAGTCCCCGCGTCAGATCGCCGGCGGAGTCCCACAGGCCCCAGGCCAGCGAGGTCGCGGGCAGGCCGCGGGCGTGCCGGTGCTCGGCCAGCGCGTCGAGGTAGCGGTTGGCCGCCGCGTACGCCGCTTGGCCGGGGTTGCCGAGCACCCCGGCGACCGAGGAGAACAGTACGAACGCCGACAGGTCCTGGTCCGCGGTCAGCTCGTGCAGGTGCCGGGCCGCGTCCGCCTTCGGCGCCAGGACGCCCGCCAGCCGCTCCGGCGTCAGCCCCGTCACCACACCGTCGTCGAGCACACCGGCGGCGTGCACCACCGCCGAGAGGTCGCGCCCGGCCAGGACGGCGGCGAGCGCGTCACGGTGGGCCACGTCGACCGCCGCGAACTCCACCCGCGCCCCGGCCGCGCCGAGTTCGGCGGCCAGCTCCGCCGCGCCGGGCGCGCTCGCGCCGCGGCGCGAGACCAGCAGCAGCGACCGCACACCCCACGTGGCGACGAGGTGCCGCGCCAGCGCGCTGCCGAGCGCGCCCGTCGCCCCGGTCAGCAGGACCGTGCCGGTGCCGAACCGGGCATGCGTGCCGGTGCCGTCGGCCCGGCTGTCGCGGCCGGGTGCGGCGGGTACGAGCCGCGGCACCCACGCCGCGCCGCCGCGCACCGCCACCTGCGGCTCGCCCGTCGCGAGGGCGGTCGCCACCACGGCGTCCAGTCCGGCGGCGTCACCGGTGCCGGTGCCGGTGCCGGTGTCCGTGTCGGTGCCCGTGCCGGTGTCCGTGCCCGTGTCGGTGCCCGTGCCCGTGTCCGTGCCGGTGTCCGTGTCGACGAGCACGATCCGGCCCGGGTGCTCGTTCTGCGCGGACCCCACCAGGCCCCAGACGGCGGCCATCGCCGGATCCACCGCCGTACCGCCGTCCGGCCCGGCCGTCACCGCGCCGCGGGTCACCACCGCCAGCACTCCGCCGGCCGGGTCGGCCAGGTGCGTGCGCACCGCCGCCAGCGCCGACGCGGTGGCCAGGTGCGCGTCCGGTCCCGCCGGGCACACCGTCCGCACCGCCGGTGTCCCCTCCGGGACGCTGGTCCCGGCGGCGATCCAGTCCACCCGGA
>NZ_BBOX01000514.1 GCF_001553455.1 Streptomyces hygroscopicus subsp. hygroscopicus | reverse complement strand
ACCCGGAAGAGCGAGCCCGCCGTCCCCGCCGCGCCCAGCTGCTCGCGCGACATCGTCCGCAGCGCCAGCGACTCCACCGACACCACGGGGGCACCGGCCCGGTCGGTGGCCGTCAGCGCATAGGTGTCCGCGTCCCGGCGCGTGAGCCGGACCCGCAGCTCACGGGCGCCGGCCCGGTGCACCGTCACCCCGGACCACGCGAAGGGCACGCGCGCCGTCGGCGCCGCCCCGGCGGCGTCCTGGGCCCCGCCCTCCGCGGCCGCGATCGCGTGCAGGGCGGCGTCGAGCAGCGCGGGGTGGACGACGAACCCGTCCACGGCCAGATCCGGGTCGTCCGGCAGCGCGACCTCGGCGTGGACGGCGTCGTCGAGCCGCCACGCCTGACGGAGGGCGGCGAAGGCCGGGCCGTAGTGCAGCCCCGCCGCTTCGAGCCGCACATACAGCTCGTCGGCGGGCACCGAGGGCTCCGCACCCGACGGCGGCTCGGCGAGGCCGGTCTCCCCGGGCGCCGGCGCCGGCGCGTCGGTCAGGGTTCCGGTGGCGTGGCGTACCCACGCCCCCGCGTCGCCCACCGGCCGGGAGTGGATGTCCACCCGGTGGCCACGGGCCGGCTCCTCGGCCGGGACCACCCTGACCTGCACGTCGACACCGTCACCGAGCGGCAGCGGGGCCTCGATGGTCAGCTCGGCGAGCGTCGGGCAGCCCACGGCCGCGCCCGCGCGCAGGGCGAACTCCACCAGCGCGGTGCCCGGCAGGACAACGGAGCCCAGGACGGTGTGGTCGGCCAGCCACGGGTGCGTGGTGGGCGACAGCCGTCCCGTCAGCAGCCGGCCGCCGGTCCCCGCCAGCTCGACCACCGCGCCGAGCAGGGTGTGTTCGGTGGCGGCCAGGCCGGCCGCGGACACGTCCCCGGCCCGGCCGACGCTCCGGGACAGCCAGTACCGCTGCCGCTGGAAGGGGTAGCGGGGCAGGTCGGCCAGGCGTCCTCCCCAGGTGGCGAACAGCTCGCCCCAGGCCACGGTCACGCCCGCGACGTGCAGATGGGCCAGGGCGGTGGAGAAGGCGGCCAGGTCGTCGCGGCCGGCGCGCAGCACCGGCACGAACACCTGCCCGTCCAGGCCGTCGGCGTCCGGCGCGTCGAGGGTCTGCTGGGCCAGTGCGGCGAGCACCGCGTCGGGGCCCACCTCCACCCAGCGCGTGACCCCCTCGTCGCTCAGCGACCGCACCATGTCGGCGAACCGGACCGTGTCCCGGACGTGCCGCACCCAGTAGGCGGGGTCCGTGACCTCCTCCGGCAGCCCGGCCAGGGCGGGCGGGTGGAAGGTCAGCCCGTCCACGGCGGCGGCGAAGTCGTCGAGCATGGGGTCCATCAGCGGCGAGTGGAACGCGTGGCTGACCGTCAGCCGCCTGACCCGTACCGCCGCCGCGCGCCAGCCGCGCTCCAGCTCGGCCACCGCAGCCTCGTCTCCCGCGACCACCACGGACGTCGGCGCGTTCACCGCGGCGACGGACACCCGGTCCGCCAGCCCCGCCAGGGCCTCCGCGACGGTGTCCTCGGGCAGCTCCACGGCCAGCATCGCGCCGCCTTCCGGCAGGGCCTGCATCAGCCGGCCTCGCGCCACCACCAGGCGGCACGCGTCGGGGAGCGAGAGAACACCGGCGGCGTGGGCCGCGGCGATCTGGCCGACGGAGTGCCCGCAGACCGCGTAGGGCGTCACGCCCACCGACTCCAGCAGGCGGAACAGCGCCACCTCGACCGCGAACAGCGCCACCTGCGCCACTCCGGTGGCCGTGAGCGCCTCCTCGTCCCCGCCCTCCACGACCAGCTCCACCAGAGGCATGCCGGTCAGGGCGGCGATCTCGTCGAACGCGGCCTTGAACACCGGGAACGTCCGGTAGAGGCCGGCCCCCATGCCGCAGCGCTGGCTGCCCTGGCCGGTGAACAGCAGGCCCACCCGGCCCGCGGCGGCGACGCCCCGCACCACCACGTCGTCGAGTACGACCGCGCGGTGCTCGAAAACCGAGCGGCGGGCGAGCGTGGCGCCCACGTCCACCGGTGACAGGCCGGTGGCCGCCTCCCGCACCGCGGCCACCGCGGCGTCCAGCGCCGCCGCCGACTTGGCCGACACCGGCCAGGGCAGCGCGGCCGGGGCCGCCGGAAGGTCCTCGGCCGGGACGGTCCGGGCCGGCTCCCCGGGCTGTTCGAGGATGATGTGCGCGTTGGTGCCGCTGATCCCGAACGACGACACCGCCGCCCGGCGCGGCCGGTCCACCTCCGGCCAGGCCCGCTCCTCCGTCAGCAGACTCACCGCACCCGCCGACCAGTCCACGTGGTGCGACGGCTCCCCCACGTGCAGGGTGCGCGGCATCATGCCGTGGCGCATCGCCATCACCATCTTGATCACACCCGCGACACCGGCCGCCGCCTGGGTGTGCCCGATATTCGACTTCACCGAGCCCAGCCACAGCGGCCGGTCCTCCGGACGGTCCTGTCCATACGTCGCCAGCAGCGCCTGCGCCTCGATCGGGTCACCCAGCGTCGTACCCGTACCGTGCGCCTCCACCAGGTCCACCTCGGCCGGGGACAGCCGGGCACCGGCCAGCGCCTGCCGGATCACCCGCTGCTGCGACGGACCATTCGGCGCCGTCAACCCATTCGACGCACCATCCTGATTCACCGCCGAGCCCCGCACCACCGCCAACACCTGGTGACCGTTGCGCCGCGCGTCCGACAGCCGCTCCACCACCAGCAGACCCACACCCTCGGCCCACCCCGTACCATCCGCATCGTCCGAGAA
>NZ_BBOX01000513.1 GCF_001553455.1 Streptomyces hygroscopicus subsp. hygroscopicus | reverse complement strand
GGGGTCGAGTGGGTCACACCGGCCTCCCGGGGCCGCGGCGCTCGACGGCGCGGGCGTCCAGCCCGGCCAGCCCGCGCACCGCCACGTACGCCTTCTCGTGTCCGGGCAGCGAGACACGGCCGCGCAGCACGGCGGTGGGGTCCCGGGCGATCCGGGCGAGCAGTCTGCGGTAGATGCCCGCCATGGCGGACACGCAGGCGCCGCTGCGCCGGTCCAGCAGTGGCAGCAGCCGGAACCCCTCGTCGAAGAGCGCCCTGGCCCGCCGCACCTCGAAGTGGACCAGACCGGTGAAATCGGCGTCGGGCGGCGCGGTGGAGGCGCGGAACGCCGCGGTGCAGCCGAATTTGGCGAGGTCGTCGGCGGGCAGGTAGGTGCGCCCGGTGGCGGCGTCCTCGCGCACGTCCCGCAGGATATTGGTGAGCTGAAGGGCGAGTCCGAGGGTGTCGGCGTAGTGCGGGGCGCGTTCGAGCTCGTCCTCGCGGGGGCCGGTGCCGGGGGCGGTCCCGAAGACGCCGAGCGACAGCCGTCCGATGGCGCCCGCCACACAGCGGCAGTAGACCTTGAGGTCGTCCCAGGTCTCGTAGGTCTGCCCGGCCACGTCCATCAGCACGCCGTCGATCAGCTCGTCCAGCGCGTCCAGCGGGATCGGGAAGCGGTGCGCGGTGTGGGAGAGGGCGACGGCGACGGGGTCGGTGTCGTCCTCCTCGATCCCGCCGCCCCGCACCCGGTCCAGCAGGGCGCGGGTGTCGGCCAGCCGGGCGCGCTTGGTCTCCGGGCTCAGGGGCCCGTCCCCGATGTCGTCGATGCGGCGGGAGAAGGCGTACAGGGCCGACATCGCATGGCGCTTCTCCGTCGGCAGCAGCCTGATGCCGTAGGCGAAGTTACGGGCCTGGTGTCCGGTCACGGCCTCGCAGTAACGGTACGCCGCGAGCACTGGCGCGGACGCGTGCGGAGATCCCTTCACGGTCCGGCTCACCCCTCTCTTCGCAGTGTCGCCCCCACCTCGCGCAGCAGGCTGAGCTTGGTGGGCCTGGGCGGTCCAGGGAGTACGTCATGTCCCGCGGCCGCGACCGCCCGCAAGGCGGCTCGCCCCCCGGCCACGAATCCGGCGAGCAGCACCTTGAGCCTGCCGTGGACGCTACCCACCAGGGGGGTGCCTTCATTCAGCAGCGCTTCGGCGCGTTCCGCTTCCCTCGCGACCAGGGCGCGCAACCGTACGCCGCCCCGGGGGGCGGCGAGGTCGGCCTCGGTCACACCGAAGCGTTTCATGTCCTCGGCCGGCAGATAGATCCGGTCCCTGCGGAGGTCCTCGGCCACGTCCTGGATGTGCTCGACGACCTGGAGCGCGGTGCAGATGGCGTCCGAGAGGCGGATCCGCTCGGGGCTGGTGGTACCGGTGATGCCGAGGACCAGCCGTCCGACCGGGTTGGCGGACAGCTCGCAGTAGTCGAGCAGCTCCTGGTAGGTGGCGTACCGCCGGACCCGCTGGTCCTGGCGGTTGGCCTCGATCAGGCCGAGGAAGGGTTCGGGGGTGAGCCCGTGGCGGCGGACGGTGGGGCGCAGCGCCCGCAGCAGCGGATGGCGCGGCTCCGCGGAGGGCTGGAAGACCCGGCGGAGATCGGCCTCGAACGCGTCCAGCATCACCAGGGCGTCGTCCGCCCGCTCCCGGTCCACCCCGAGCAGCTCGGCGTCGGCGCCACCGGGGGCCAGATCGCCGTCACCGATGTCGTCGACCAGCCGGGCGTAGCCGTAGACGGCCATCAGATCGGTGCGCCAGGCGCGGGGCAGGAAGAAGGGGGCCACGGGGAAGTTCTCGTGGGCGGCCTTGTCGAGCACGGCACGCGCCGCTTCCTGCCCACCGCTCCGGCTGCTCGACGTGGTATGGGACCCGCTGCGGTCGTCCTCCACGGTCACCGTGGACAGCCAGGCGTACGCGCGAGCCCCAGGACGCCACGTGGATCCCGGCGACCGGGCCCCGCGGGAACGCTGGAGATGGGCCGTGTAGCCAATGCCGTCACATCCCCGTTCTACACCGGTTGCCAGAGTCGGCCGATCCGGACACGCCGCTCCGTCTTGTCAACGGGCTTCCGGCCCCCGGCCCCCGAACAGGGGACAAGGACCCGGCTCCGGCATGATCCGGATGGGCATTGCCACAGCTTACGCCTCCCGGTGTACACATGTACGGGGCGATACCCCCATGTGACCTCCGAGGCGGCCCGGCCGGGTGATCAGCGGGCGCCCCCGGGCCGGTGCCCGGGGGTTTTAAGCGGCCTCAGACGACCTCTTCGTAGAACTCGGAGATGTCCAGCACACGGCACAGGTCGCGGAGCTCGAACTCGAAGAAGTGCTGGCCCTCGGAGAGCGCGAAGGACATATGCCCGAGCGCCTCCATGGAGATCACCCCGTACAGCCGCACCCAACAGCGGAGCATCACGGCGATGGCCCCGGGGGGCATGTCGACGTCCTGGTCCTCGCTGAGCGCGGTGAGCGTGCGCGCGAGCCCGGGGTCGAGCTCCTCGACCGCGGGGGCGGGGAAGCCCCGAACCCGCCACAGGTCGGCGACCAGATCGGAGTAGACGGAGCCGAAGACCCAGCTCATATGGCGCTCGGGCTTGGTCTCCTCGCGGCCGAGCCCGGGGGCCCACGGGCCGAGGATGAGCCCGAACTCATGGGGGTGCTTGATCGCCCAGACGCGCAGCGCCCGCGCGCCGCTGATCCACCGGCGGCCCGGCTCCTCCTCGGGGTGCTGACCGAGGACCCCCCGCATGAAGCGGGCCATCTCCTCGAAAATGTCCACCCGCAGCTGAAGGATGAGCGCATCCCGGCTACTGAAGTAGCGGTAGACGGCCGGAGCGGTCATGCCCATCTCACGTGCGATGGCCCGGATGGTCACATTTTCCGGGCCCTCCTGAACCAGGAGCGTCCGGGCGACGTCCTTGATTTCACGGATGGTCGCGATGCGCAGCCGCTCGCGCCGTGAGTACGGTGCGACGTGCGCTTCCCCTGGCGACACGCGTCCCCCTCCCTGATGCTGCGCCGCTCGACAACCCGGCGTACACGCACACGATACAGCGCCTCCGTTTAGTGAACAGCGGCGGCGACAGTGCCTCTGGTTCCTCTGCTAGCCCCCTGACCCTGCCACAGATCCGGCGGGATGCTGCGCCGGACGGCCCAGCGGACTCCGTCCGGGTCACCTTCGGGCACGGGAGAGCGTCCGTACATGCGTCGGACAGGCATTCGGGGAGAATGCCCGCGAGCCCTTTTCCCGGCGGCCGGTGAACCGTTGACGGGCCATTGGGCCGCGCTGTGCGGTAAACGCTTTCGGGGGGCCGCCACCACGGCCCGTCAGCGTCTTTGCCACCCGGCCGATTCACGTGCGGCACGCGGCGCGCACCGCGGTATCCCGGGGCCGGAACACCCCGGGATACCGTGGCCGATTTCCCGGAACCACTTTTCGGAAAAGCGCCGGAACCGGGCCCGGACCGGAATTCCACTTCCCTTTTCCGACGCCGATCCGGGGCCGGGAAGAGAGGCCCGCATCCAGGACTCGACCGCACCCAGGACCCGTTCGAACCCGGCACGCCCACCCCGCCCACGCAAATACTGGGGGAATCCCAAGCGGTTCCGCTCGGGCCGCTTCCGCGGCTCTCCCGCCTCCGCTCCCCCGCGACGACGTTTACGGTTCTTTTACCGTCCGTACAACCCTTCCGGCGGACGGGAAAGGGCGGAGCCCCAGCCGGGGACGGCGTAACGGACCGCCGAACGGCGCCGGCAGGCGAAACCTCGGCGGCCCGGCGCAGCGCCGCCAACGGGGCGCGGGCGGCCTCCGGCCGCCCCGTCCGGGGACGGAGACCGGGAACGGGACGGGGAACGGAGAACGGAACCGGGAAAGGGGCCCGGACCGGGAACCCCCGTGGACGGCGAAGCCCCGCCGGGGTGCCCGGCGGGGCCTGATGAACCGTAAGGGACCGGTCCTGCGGGGACCGCGTTCGTGGAGCCGCTACTTGCCGGTCTCCTTCTCGTACGCCTTGATGACCTCGTCGGTCGGGCCGTCCATCAGCAGCTCGCCCTTCTCCAGCCACAGCACCCGGTCGCAGGTGTCCCGGATGGACTTGTTGTTGTGGCTGACCAGGAAGACCGTTCCGGCGTCCTTCCTCAGCTCCCGGATACGGGCCTCGGAACGCTTCTGGAACTTCCGGTCACCGGTGGCCAGCGCCTCGTCGATCATCAGCACATCGTGGTCCTTGGCCGCGGCGATGGAGAAGCGCAGCCGGGCGGCCATACCGGAGGAGTAGGTCCGCATCGGCAGGGTGATGAAGTCGCCCTTCTCGTTGATGCCCGAGAAGTCCACGATGTCCTGGTAGCGCTCTCGGATCTGTTCCCGCGACATCCCCATGGCCAGACCGCCGAGGATGACGTTCCGCTCACCGGTGAGGTCGTTCATCAGCGCGGCGTTCACACCGAGCAGCGACGGCTGGCCGTCGGTGTAGACCTTGCCGCGCTCGGTGGGCAGCAGCCCCGCGACGGCCTTGAGGAGGGTCGACTTGCCGGAGCCGTTGGACCCGATCAGACCGATCGACTCGCCCCGGTACGCCACGAAGGTGACCCCGCGCACGGCGTGCACCTCGCGCATGCCCGGGGAGCCCTTGCGGCGCAGGATGCGGCTGAGGGCGGCGGTGGCGCTGCCCCGCCCCTTGGGGCCGCCGTTGACGCGGTAGACGATGTGCACGTCGTCGGCGATGACGGTGGGCACCCGCGCCTGACCGGGGGCCGCCTGGGCCGCCCCGCCCGCCTTGTCGGCCTTCTCCGCCTTGGCCGCTTTGTCCGCTTTGGCGGTTTTGTCAAGGGTTTGCTCAGCCACGGCCGTACTGCTCCTCTGCCTTCCAGAAGTACACGAACCCGCCGGCGCCGATCAGTACCGCCCACCCCAGTGCGAGCGCCCAGACATGCGGCGGCAGGTTCGACGAGGGATAGTCGTTGAT
The DNA here is from genome assembly GCF_001553455.1 of Streptomyces hygroscopicus subsp. hygroscopicus. Taxonomy (GTDB): domain Bacteria; phylum Actinomycetota; class Actinomycetes; order Streptomycetales; family Streptomycetaceae; genus Streptomyces; species Streptomyces hygroscopicus. The sequence continues at coordinate 5,859 of NZ_BBOX01000513.1, read as the reverse complement.
CAGGGCGTACCGCATCAGGTCCATGTACACCGCCGCCGGGTTGGCCAGCAGGACGTCGGACACCCAGGTGTGCGCCCCCGCCTTCTTCAGCATGTGTTCCAGCGGGTACATCACCCCGGAGGCGTACATCCAGGTTCGCAGGAGGAACGGCAGCAACTGCGCCAGGTCCGGGGTCTTCGCCCCCATCCGGGCCAGGATCAGGGCCAGACCGGTGTTGAAGACGAACTGCAGCGCGAGGGCCGGAATAACCAGCACCCATGCGAAGTCCGGGAAGTGCCCGAACCCCAGCAACACGATGACCAGCACGATCATCGAGAAGAGCAGTTGCTGGAGCTGCTGGAGCGCGAAGGAGATGGGGAGCGAGGCGCGCGGGAAGTGCAGCGCCCGGACCAGCCCCAGGTTGCCCGAGATCGCCCGCACCCCGGCCATCGCGGACGCCTGCGAGAACGTGAAGACGAACACACCCGTCACCAGGAACGGGATGTACATGTCGTTCTCCATACCGCCCCTGCCGCCCAGCAGCAGGCCGAAGATGAAGAAGTACACCGCGGCGTTGAGCAGCGGGGTCACCACCTGCCACAGCTGGCCGAGTTTGGCCTGGCTGTACTGGGCGGTGAGCTTGGCCTGCGAAAAGGCCAGGATGAAGTGACGCCTGCCCCACATCTGGCGGATGTACTCGCCGAGGCCCACCCGGGCGCCGCTCACCGACAGCCCGTACTTCCGCGCCAGCTCGGCCGGGGAGAGGCCGTCGTCGGCTGATGGCGGGGCACTCACGGCTACCGCACCGTCGTGCGTAGTCTCGCTCACAGTTGACACTTTCGTCTTCAGGGTGCGCTGAGCGGGGCCGCGCCCCGGGTCGCGCCCGATGCTCTTCGATACGAGCTTGTCAGATGACAGGAGGTCGGCCCAGTCGGGTCAGGCGCCATACCGTACGCCACTTCATGGGCCGGCGTGGACCACATGGTGTCTTCCAGCCTTCCCTGAACCCTCCGAACCAGGCCCGAAGTGCGGTTTTCGAAGGACGCCTGGCCAGTGTGAGCAGCAGCCAGACGCCCAGGTAGACGGGCACGAGCAGGGCAGGAAGGTTACGCCGGGCCAGCCATACCCGGTTGCGGGCCACCATGCGGTGGTAGACCGCGTGCCTGCTCGGCGCGGTGGTCGGATGGTGCAGCACCATGTCCGAGCGGTAGTCGATCATCCAGCCGGCGTCCAGCGCCCGCCAGGCCAGGTCGGTCTCCTCATGTGCGTAGAAGAAGTCGTCGGGCAACCCGCCGACCTGCTGGAACACCGTGGTACGGACCGCGTTGGCGCCGCCCAGGAAGGTGGTCACCCGGGAGGACCGCAGCGGGTCGGAGGCGCGCAGCCGGGGCACATGGCGACGCTGGGTGACCCCCGTGTCGGGGTCGGCGATGCGGAACGAGATGATGCCGAGCTCCGGATCGGCGGCGAACGCCTGCCGGCACAGCTCGGCCGTGTCGGTGCCCGGCAGCAGCCCGTCGTCGTCGAGGAACATCAGCACATCGACGTCCGACCCGCCGGGTCCGAACGCCTCGATGCCGACGTTGCGGCCCGCCGGGATGCCCACGTTCTCGGGCAGCTCGACGGTCCGGACGCCGTCGGGGAGCGGGGGCAGCGGCGAGCCGTTGCCCACGACGACCACCTCGACCGGGTCGCCGTCCTGCTTGGCGACCGAGTCCAGGAGTGCGCGCAGCTCCTCGGGGCGATTGCCCATGGTGAGAACGACCGCTCCGACCTTCATACTGCTCACGCTCACTTGAGCCTGCTCGACGCGAGGATGGACACGAGGTGAAGAAGGGTTTGCAGCAGGGCGATACCGGCCAGTACGGCAACGCCCAGCCGGGTGAAGAACAGGTCGCCGCGCACCTGGTCCACCACCGCCACCACGAGGACGAGCAGTGACGCCTCGACCCCGAGGACCAGCCGGTGGAACTTCAGCGCCGAGGCCGCCCGGCGGGCCAGCGCCACACCGGACGAGCGCGGCTCGGCGGCCGCCTCCTTGACCGGTGGCAGACCGCCCTGGTGCCGGGCGACCCCGACCAGGTCGGTCTCGGCCTTGATCAGGACGGCGCCGAGCGCGGCGAGGGTGCCGAGGAACGCCCACAGCCAGTCGATCCGGCCGGAGCCCCACAGGTCGGCGGCGCGCAGACCGAAGCCGACGAGCACCGCGGCGTCGCACAGGTAGGCGCCGACCCGGTCCAGATACACACCGCTCAGCGAGAACTGCTTCTTCCAGCGGGCTATCTCGCCGTCCACGCAGTCCAGCAGCAGGTAGAGCTGGACCATGACCACCCCGAGCACGGCACCCGCGATCCCCGGCACCAGCAGGGCCGGGGCGGCGAGGACGCCGAAGACGGTCATCAGATACGTCAGCTGGTTGGGCGTGACCCTCGTGTTCACCAGGTGCCGGTCGCAGCGCAGCGAGATCTCGCGCATGTACAGGCGCCCGGCCCAGTGCTCACCGCTCCGCCGGTCCTTCACCCCCTCGGGGTGGACGACCGGGCGGAGTTCAGCCACTGATGGCTTGACTGACTGCTTTGGCATGGTCGGCGTATGCGTCCCTGATCGCGTCGGAAGAGAGGTCGAGGTGCTCGAGGATCGTGTAACGGCCGGGGCGCGTCTTCGGAGCGAACTCCACGACCTGGACGAACTCGTCCACGGTGAAGCCGATCTCCTCGGGCAGCACGGGCAGACCGTGCCGGTGCAGCACCTCGGCCATGTGCGCCGACTGCTCCGGCGCCCCGCGCAGATGCATCGCGAAGGCCGCGGCCAGGCCGCACTGCTCGCCGTGGCTGGCGGCGCGCTTGGGGAAGAGGAGGTCGAAGGCGTGGTTGATCTCGTGGCAGGCACCGGACGCCGGACGGGAGTCCCCCGCGACCGACATGGAGATGCCGGTGAGCACCAGCCCCTCGGCCAGCACCTGGAGGAAGGCGTCGTCGCCGACCCCGCCGGGGTGGCGCAGCACGGCCTCGCCGGCCTGGCGCGCCATCGCGGCGGCGAGCCCGTCGATCTGCTCGCCCGTCTCCCGGTTGGACAGCTCCCAGTCCGCGACCGCGGAGATGTTGGAGAGCGCGTCGCCGATGCCGGAGCGGACGAAGCGGACCGGCGCCTCACGGATCACATCGAGGTCGATGACCACGGCGATCGGGTTGGGCACCCCGTACGAGCCGCGGCCCGCGTCGTTGTCGAGGGTCGCGACCGGCGAGCACAGACCGTCGTGCGAGAGGTTGGTGGCGACGGCGACCAGCGGAAGGCCGATGCGCGCCGCGGCGAACTTCGCACAGTCGATGATCTTCCCACCGCCCAGCCCCACGACCGCGTCGTAGTGGCCCGACTTCATGGCGTCGGCGAGTTTGATCGCGTCATCCAGGGTGCCGCCGCCGACCTCGTACCAGGTCGCGCCCGGCAGCGCCGGCGCCAGCCGCTCGCGCAGCAGGGCGCCGGAGCCGCCGCTGATGGCGATGGCCAGCTTGCCGGAGGAGGAGATCCGCTGGTCGGCGAGGACCCCCGCGAGATCGTCCAGGGCGCCCGCGCGGATGTCGACGACGAGCGGCGAGGGGATGAGCCTCGTCAGTACTGGCACGCGATCTCACGGCCCTTCGCCAGGTCGTCGTGGTTGTCGATCTCGACCCACTTGACGTCGCCGATCGGGGCCACGTCGACCTTGAAGCCGCGATTGACCAGCTCCTGGTAGCCGTCCTCGTAGTAGAGGTCGGGGTCGCGCTCGAAGGTGGTCTTCAGCGCGTCCGCGAGGTCGGCGGCGGCCTCCCCCTCGATCAGGGTGACGCCGATGTACTCACCGGTCGCCTCGGCCGGGTCCATCAGCTTGGTGATCTTCTGAACGCCCTTGTCGGGGTCGGCGACGACCTTCATCTCCTCGTCGGCGAGCTGCTTGACCGTGTCCAGCGCGAGGATGATCTTCTGGCCGTTGCCGCGTGCGGCCAGCAGGGTCTTCTCGACCGAGACCGGGTGCACGGTGTCGCCGTTGGCCAGGATCACGGTGTGCTGGATCGCGTCCCGGGCGCACCACAGGGAGTAGGCGTTGTTCCACTCCTCGGCCTTGTCGTTGTCGATCAGCGTGAGCTTGAGGCCGTAACGCTGCTCCAGGGCCTCCTTGCGCTCGTACACGGCCTCCTTGCGGTAGCCGACGACGATCGCGACCTCGGTCAGACCGACCTCCGCGAAGTTGCCGAGGGTCAGGTCGAGGACGGTCGTCTCGCCGTCGACGGGCACCAGGGCCTTGGGCAGGGTGTCGGTGTAGGGACGCAGACGCCGTCCGGCGCCGGCCGCGAGCACGAGGCCGATCATGCGGGTTCTCCTGTTTCGTCGTGTACTGCGGGTGCTCCGGAGGACACCCAGAAGCGGATGCTCTCGATGAGCACCGCCAGCGCGAGGGCCGCCGCGAGAGCGGTCAACGCGATGGTGAAATCTTGGTTCTGGTCGTGCAGCAGGGCAGCGGCGGCCGTGACCAGCACCGTCCGCCCCTCGTGCCCGCCGATCGCCCGCACCAGCCGGTGCGGGGGTGCCCCGGTGCCGCCGCGGATGCGGTACACCGTGTCGTAGTGATGGTAGGCGACCGCCGCAACCAGCCCGAAAGCCGCCGGCAAGGCGCCGTTCACCTCCGAGCGGGCCGCCAGGATCAGGATGGTGCCGTATTCGGCGGCGCGGAAGAGCGGCGGCACCAGCCAGTCGAGCGGGCCCTTGAGGGGCGCGGCCACGGCGACGCCCGCCAGGACCGCGTACAGCACCGCGCAGCCGACCGGCAGCCAGGAGCCGAAACCGCCGGCCGCGGTGCTGGCCAGCACGGCCGCGGCCCCGAGGACGGCCGAGAGCGGGGCGAGGAACGAACCCGCCCCGCGGGCCGCGGCCTTGGCGACCGCCTCGGCGAGCGGACCGGAGTCCGTCAGCTCCGCGAGGGCGCGGACCGCCCGGTCGCTGCGCTCCGCCCGGCGGGTGAGCGAGCGCAGCACCCGGCCCGCGGTGGTGTAGCAGGCGGCCAGCGCACAGCCGACGAGCAGCGCGTAGAAGGTGATACGGGGGGTGGTGAACGCGGTGAGCACGGCGATCATCGCCCAGCGCTCCCCGATGGGCAGCACGATCATGCGACGCGCCCAGACCGTCCAGCCGACGCTGTCGAGGCGGCCGGAGAGGGCGGCGGTGGGGCTGGTGTTGCCGGTGGCGTCGTGGTTGGCCTCGTTGAAGGCGAAGTCCACGACGTGGCGGCAGGTCTGGAGCACCATCGCGCCGAGCGCGAGCGCCCATACGTCGTCACCGCCGCCGGCGCGGGCGGCGCCGAGGGCGAGGCCCGCGTAATAGGCGTACTCCTTGGCCCGGTCGAACGTGGCGTCCAGCCAGGCGCCGAGCGTGGAGTACTGCAGCGAGTAGCGGGCCAGCTGCCCGTCGGTGCAGTCGAGCACGAACGAGGCGATCAGCAGCACACCGGCCGAGACGAACCCGGGCCGGGTGCCGGTGGCGGCGCAGGCCGCCGCGATGAGGGCGGTGAGCAGGGACGCGGTGGTGACCTGGTTGGGGGTCAGCCCGCGCCGCGCGCACCAGCGGGCGATGTAGCGGGAGTAGGGGCTGATGCAGAAGGTCGTGAAGAACCCGTCCCGCGACTTCACGGCGGCGCGCAGCCGCACCCGCTCGTCGTCCACCGCGGCCACGGCGTCCGCCGCCGTGGCCCGCTCCCGCGCGTCCGCGGGCACGGCGGCGACGAGCACGCCGAGCTCGGGCCGGTGGACGGGGACGCCTTCGGCGTCGAGGCGCGCGGCGATGTCGTCCACCCAGGAGTGGGTGCCGGTGGCGCCCGGGGCGGTGGCGCCGGGGCGCCCGGGGCGGCAG
>NZ_BBOX01000512.1 GCF_001553455.1 Streptomyces hygroscopicus subsp. hygroscopicus | reverse complement strand
ACGGCACCCACATCGACTGGACCAGCTGGTACCCCGCCACCCCCACCACCCCCCGCACCATCCCCCTCCCCACCTACGCCTTCCAACACCAGCACTACTGGCTCGCCCCGCCCGCTCCTCGCCTCGACAGCTACGGCAACGGCCAGGACCCGGCCGAGGCCAGGCTCTGGGACGCCATCGAGGAGCGCGATGTCGACGCCCTCACCAGCACACTCCAGCTGGAGAAGGACGGCCCCGGCCTCGACGCGCTGTTGCCCGCGCTTCCGGTGCTGTCGACGTGGCGGCGCCGGCACCGTGAGCGTTCCACCATCGACTCCTGGCGTTACCGGGTCGCGTGGCAGCGGCTGCCGGACCCCGTGGCCGCGCCGACGCTCTGCGGGACCTGGCTGCTCCTCGTCCCGTCCGGGCTGGAGGAGCACCCGGCCGTCCACGCCACCGTCCAGGCGCTCGCCGCCCATGGCGCGGCTCATGAGGTGGTGTCGGTCGATGGCGCCGACGCCCGGCGCGACGCCCTCGTCCCACGGCTCTCGCACCTGCCCGACGGCAGCACACCCGAGGGTGTGGTGAGTCTGCTCGCGCTCGATCAGACGCCCCACCCCGGCCATCCGGCCGTACCCGTGGGGCTGGCCGCCACGGCCGCCCTGGTCCAGGCGGTCAGCCGGACGGGGCTCACCGCGCCCGTGTGGTGCGTCACCCAGGGCGCGGTGGCCGCCGTCGCCACCGATCCGCTTCCCCACCCCCACCAGGCGCAGGTCTGGGGCCTGGGCCGGGTCGCGGCGCTGGAACACCCACGGCTCTGGGGTGGTCTGATCGATCTGCCGACCGTCCTGGACGCCCGCACTCCCGCCCGTATCGCCGCCGTGCTGGTGCCGGGGCAGCCGGAGGACCAGGTGGCGATCCGCTCCACCGCCCTGGCCCGCCGACTGGAGCGCGCGGCCGTCCCGGATGCCACGCCCGCCGCGTGGCGCCCCACCGGTACCACCCTG
>NZ_BBOX01000511.1 GCF_001553455.1 Streptomyces hygroscopicus subsp. hygroscopicus | reverse complement strand
CCACCATCCCCGCCGAACACCCCCTCACCACCGTCATCCACACCGCCGGTGTCGCGGAGAACACCCCGCTCGCCGAGCTCGACCTGCCCCGGATGGAGGCGGTGCTGCGGCCCAAGGCGCTCGCCGCCACCCTTCTCCACGAACTCACCCAGGATCTCGGCCTCGGCGCCTTCGTGCTCTTCTCGTCCGGCGCCGCCGCCTGGGGCGGCAGCCGACAGCCCTCCTACGCCGCCGCCAACGCCCATCTCGACGCCCTCGCCGAACACCGCCGCGCCCGGGGGCTGCCCGCCACCAGCCTGGCCTGGGCGCCGTGGAGCGAGGCGGGGATGGCCGCCGACGAGACCGTCAGCGACTACTACCGCCGACGCGGGATGCGTCCTCTCGCCACCGATCTCGCCATCGCCTCGCTCCAGTACGCCCTCGACCACGGGGACACCACCGTCGCCGTGGCGGACATCGACTGGGAGAGGTTCCCGGCCGGTTTCACCGCGCAGCGGCCCAGTCCACTGCTGTCCGGTCTGGCCGCCGCCGCGTCGCCGGGCGCCGGTGGTGCCCCGGAGGACACGGCGGCCATGAGCGATTCCCTGCGGCAGCGGCTCGCCACCGGCACCCCCGCCCAGCAGCACCAGCTTCTCCTCCACCACGTCCGGACGCATGCCGCCGCGATCCTCGGCCACCCCACCGTCGACGCCGTGCCACCCGCCCAGCCGTTCCAGGAGCTGGGTTTCGACTCGCTCACGGCCGTCGAATTCGGACAGCGGCTCTCCGCCGGCACCGGTGTCGACCTGCCGCCCACGCTCGTCTTCGACCACCCCACCCCCAAGGAGCTGGCCGACTTCCTGCGCGAGCGGCTCGTCGAGGGGGAGCTGACCTCCGAGGGACATCTGCTGTCCGAACTCGACCGGTGGGACGCGGTCTGTAAGCCCTCGGCGGTGGACGAGGCGGCCCGCCGGCGGATCACCGGACGGTTGCGGCTGCTGCTGGCCAAGTGGAACGACACCGAACGGGACACCGAGCGTTCCGCGGCCCACGGCGAACTCGAGACGGCGACGGCGGAAGACATCTTCGACCTCATCTCCGACGAGTTCGGAAAGTCGTGAGCCCGATGTCCCCCACCCTCCGCGACGCGCCAAGGAGCCTCCGCCCGATGTCGAACGAAGAGAAGCTTCTGGACCACCTGAAGTGGGTCACGGCCGAGTTGCGCCGGACTCGTGAGCGCCTGCGGGAGGCCGAGTCCGCCGAGCCGGAGCCGATCGCGATCGTGGGCATGGCCTGCCGTTATCCGGGCGGGGTGCGGTCCGCGGAGGATCTGTGGCGGCTGGTGCGGGACGGCGGGGACGCCGTCTCCGGCTTTCCCACGGACCGGGGGTGGGGCCTCGAGGAGCTGTTCGACCCGGACCCCGACAGCCCGGGGAAGTCCTATGTGGACCAGGGCGGGTTCTGCGATGACGCGACCGCGTTCGACGCGGCCTTCTTCGACATCAGCCCCCGCGAGGCCCAGGCCATGGACCCGCAGCAGCGGCTGCTGCTGGAGACGGCGTGGGAGGCGTTCGAGCGTGCCGGGCTCCATCGGGAGTCGTTGGGCGGGAGCAACACCGGTGTGTTCGCCGGGGTGGGTTCGCATGACTACCTGTCGGTCATCGGCGACATCACCAGCGAGGTGGAGGGCTACGTCGGCGCCGGGAACCTGGGCAGTGTGGTGTCCGGCCGGGTCGCGTACGCGCTCGGTCTGGAGGGGCCCGCGGTCACCGTGGACACCGCGTGTTCCTCCTCGCTGGTCGCCATCCACCTGGCCTGTCAGGCGCTGCGCCTGGGCGAATGCGATCTGGCCCTGGCGGGCGGGGTGGCCGTGATGGCCACGCCCGGCGCCTTCATCGAGTTCTCCCGGCAGCGCGGTCTGGCCCCGGACGGCCGGTGCAAGCCGTTCGCGGCGGCGGCCGACGGCACCGGCTGGGGCGAGGGCGCCGGATTGCTCGTCCTGGAGCGGCTGTGCGAGGCACGGCGCCACGGCCGCCGTGTTCTCGCGGTGATCCGGGGTTCCGCGGTCAACCAGGACGGCGCCAGCAACGGTCTCACCGCGCCGAACGGGCCCGCGCAGCAGCGGGTGATCCGGCAGGCGCTGGCCAACGCCCGGCTGACGGCGTCCGAGGTGGACGCGGTCGACGGGCACGGCACCGGAACCACCCTCGGCGATCCGATCGAGGCGCAGGCGCTGCTGGCCACCTACGGACAGGGCAGGGCGGAGGACCGGCCACTGTGGCTGGGCTCGGTCAAGTCCAACATCGGGCACACCCAGGCCGCCGCCGGTGCGGCCGGTGTGATCAAGATGGTGATGGCGATGCGGCATGAACTGCTGCCCGCCTCGCTGCACATCGACGCGCCGACGCCGCACGCCGACTGGACGTCGGGGGCGGTGCGGCTGCTGACCGAACCGGTTGCCTGGCCGCGTGCGGACCGGCCGCGCCGGGCCGGGGTGTCCGCGTTCGGGATTTCCGGGACGAACGCCCATCTGATCCTGGAGCAGGCCCCCGAGCCGGTCCGGACCGCGCGTGGCCCGGACACCTCGCGGGACGGTGCCGACCGGGTGGGCGGGGTGGTGCCGTGGGTGATCTCGGCCCGCGGCAGCGAGGCGCTGCGCGGCCAGGCCCGCGCACTGGCCCAGCGGGTGACCACCGAGCCGGCGGCAACACCGGAAGCGGTGGGCTGGTCACTGATCAACACCCGCTCCGTCTTCGACCACCGCGCCGTCGTCACGGGCGCAACCCGCGACGACCTCCTGGCCGGACTCAACGCCCTGGCCACCGGCGCACCCCACCCCCACCTCAGCACACCCGAACCACACACCACCGCGGGCGCCCTGAGCACGGCAGGCACCGGACCGGTCCTGGTCTTCCCCGGCCAGGGCTCCCAATGGGCCGGTATGGGCACCGCACTCCTGACCACCTCACCCGCCTTCGCCACCCGCATCACCGAATGCGAACAGGCCCTGGCCCCCCATATCGACTGGTCCCTGTCCGACGTCCTGCGCGACGGCGTCAACCCCACCGACCTCACCCGCGCCGACATCATCCAACCCCTCCTCTGGGCCACCATGGTCTCCCTCGCCGCCGTTTGGGACCACCACGGCCTCACCCCCACCGCCGTCATCGGCCACAGCCAAGGCGAAATCGCCGCCGCCTGCGTCGCCGGGGCCCTCACCCTCGACGAGGGCGCCCGCATCGTCACCACCCGCGCCCACGCCCTGCGTCACCTCACCGGCCACGGCGCGATGGCCTCCCTCGCCCTCAGCCACACCGGAACCGAACACCTCCTGGCCACCCTCGGCCACCCCGCCGACGCCGTCGCCATCGCCGCCATCAACGGCCCGAACTCCACCGTCGTCTCCGGACCCCCCGACCAGATCACCCACACCCTCGCCGCCTGCCGGAAGGCCGGCCACCGAGCCCGCCGCATCGACGTCGACTACGCCTCCCACAGCCCACATGTCGACACCATCGCCGAGGAGCTGAGGGAGGCGCTCGCGGGCATCGAACCCGTCCAGGCGGAGGTGGCGTTCTACTCCACCGTCACCGGCGCCCGCATGGACACCAGCGGACTCGACACCGCCTACTGGGTGGCCAACCTCCGCCGGCCCGTGCGGTTCGCCGACGCCCTGCGCGCACTCCTGGCCGACGGCCACCGCGTCTTCATCGAAGCCAGCACCCACCCCGTCCTCACCATCGGCATGCAGGAGACCATCGAGGAAACCGGGATCGACGCGATCACCGTCCCGACCCTGCGACGCGACCACGGCGGCCCCGCCCAACTGGCGCGATCGGTGGCAGCGGCCTTCACCGCCGGCGTCGAGATCGACTGGACCCGCTGGTTCCGCACCGACCCCCCGCCCCCCGTCATCGACCTGCCGACCTACGCCTTCCAGCGGCGGCGGTACTGGCTGGACGGGCGTGGTGGCCGCCGTGGCGACCCCGGCGGCCTCGGGCTGGGGTGCGCCGGGCATCCGCTGCTCGGTGCCGCCGTGGACGTCGCCGAGGGGGGCGCCCATCTGCTCACCGGCCGGCTGTCCCCGCGGACCCACCCCTGGCTGAACGACCACCGGGTGCTGGACACCGTCCTGCTCCCGGGGACCGCCTTCGCCGAGCTCGCCCTGCACGCGGCCACGCGGACCGGCTGTGACCACGTGTCGGAGCTGACCCTGCACGCGCCGCTGGTGGTCCCCGAGGGTGAGGCGGTGGATGTGCAGATCGCCGTGGCCGCTCCCGACCCCACCGGTGAGCGTCCGATCACGGTGCACGCGCGGCCGGCGGCCGACACGGGCGGCGCGGCCTGGACCCGGCACGCCACCGGGACGCTCGCCACCTCGTCCGCGGCCGGTCCCGCGGCGCTCGACGGTACCTGGCCGCCTCCCGGGGCCGCGCCGCTTCCCATCGAGGACTTCTACCGGCGGCTCGCCGGCCACGGCTACCGCTACGGGCCGTCGTTCCAGGGGCTCACCGCCGCCTGGCGGCTGGACGGCGACGTCTACGCCGAGGTGTCCCTGCCCGAGGAGGAGCGCGCCGGCGCGTCCGGGTACGGCATCCATCCGGCGCTGTTCGACGCCGCGCTGCACGCCCGCGCCCTGGCCGTGGCCCCCGGCTCCGAGGACGCGCACCGGATCCTGCTCCCCTTCACCTGGAGCGGGCTGCGGCTGCGCGCCACGGGAGCGGACACCCTGCGGGTCCGCATCACCGCGACGGCGCCGGACCGGCTCACTCTGATCGCGGCCGATCCGACCGGCGCGGCGGTGGCCGGGGTGGCGGAACTGATCCTGCGCCCGGTGCCGGACGGGCAGCTGGGCCGGGCCCGTTCGGCGGGCAGGGACGCGCTGTTCCAGCCGGTCTGGACGCGGATGACGCTGCCCGAGGGCGCCCCCGCGTTCCGGGCGGCCGTCATCCGGCCGGAGGGCGGCCCGCCGGCCGGCGCGCTGCCCGACGTCCCCCGTCTTCCGGACCTCGCCGCCGTGCGGGCGGCCGTGGGACACGGAGCCCCGGCCCCCGAGGTGGTGTTCGCCTTCTTCGGCTCCCCCGCCGATGGCCGGGTCGATCCGGTGGAGCGCGCCCACGACCTCGGCACGGAGGCCCTGGAGGTGCTCCAGGAGTTCCTGGCCGCCGGTGAGTTGGCCGGCACCCGGCTGGCCGTGGTCACCCGTGGCGCGGTCGCGCCACGGCACCAGGACGAGGTCCACGATCTGCCCGCCTCCGCCGTATGGGGTCTGGTGCGCAGCGCCCAGTCGGAGAACCCGGGCCGGGTGCTGCTGCTCGACCTGGACGGCCGGGACAGCACACGAGGGGCCCTGGCCGGGGCGGTGGCCTCGGGCGAGCCCCAGCTGGCGCTGCGCGACGGCACGGCGCACGTACCGCGGCTGGTCCACGACGACGCGGCCGGGCGGCTCGCTCCGCCGGAGGGTTCGGCCGCCTGGCGGCTGGGGCTCACGGGCCACGGCAGCCTGGACCACCTGGCCCTGGTCGACTGCCCGGAGAACACCCGTCCGCTGGGCCGGGGGGAGGTCCGGGTGGCGCTCCGGGCGGGCGGGGTGAACTTCCATGACGTCGTCGTGGCGCTGGGCATGGTGGAGGACCCCAGGCCGCTCGGCGGCGACGGTGCGGGCGTGGTCGTCGAGGTGGGGCCCGCCACCGGCGGGTTCGCGGTGGGCGACCGGGTGATGGGCCTGTTCAACGGCACCGGGCCGCTGGTCGTCACCGACATCCGGTTGATCACCCCGATCCCCGCGGGCTGGTCCTACGCACAGGCGGCGGCCACTCCGTCCGCCTTTCTCACCGCCTACTTCGGTCTCGCCGACCTCGCGGGACTGCGGGCCGGGGAGAAGCTGCTGCTGCACGCGGCCACCGGTGGCGTGGGCCTGGCGGCCGTGCAGCTGGCGCACCACTGGCGGGCCGAGGTGTACGCCACCGCGGGCCCCGCGAAGTGGCACGCCCTGCGGGAGCGCGGTTTCGACGACCGCCACCTGGCCTCCTCGCGCACCCTCGACTTCGAGGACCGGTTCCGTGCCGCCGCCGGATCCGTCGATGTGGTGCTCAACTCGCTGGCCGGCGACTTCGTGGAGGCGTCCCTGCGACTGCTGGCGCCCGGCGGTCGCTTCATCGACATGGGCCGCACCGACGTCCGCGACCCCGAGCAGGTGGGCATCCGGTACCCGGGGGTCGCCTACCGGGCGTTCGACCTGGTCGGCGACGCGGGGCCGGACCGTATCCAGCGGATGCTGGCCGAGTTGTCGGCGCTGTTCGAGGACGGGACGCTGGAGCCGCTGCCGACCACGCTGTGGGACATCCGCCGGGCTCCCGAGGCGTTCCGCCACTTCAGCCGGGCCCGCCACATCGGCAAGATCGTCCTGACGCTCCCCACCGCCCTCGACCCGGAGGGCACGGTGCTCGTCACCGGCGGTACGGGTACCCTCGGCGCCGCCACCGCCCGCCATCTGGTCGCCCACCACGGCGTGCGGCGGCTGCTGCTGATCAGCCGCCGGGGCCCCGGCGCTCCGGGGGCCGCGGAGCTGGCGGCCGAGCTGACCGGGCTCGGGGCCCAGGTCTCGATCGCGGCATGTGACGCGGCCGACCGGGACGCCCTGGCCGAGCTGCTGGAGACGGTCCCGGACCGCCACCCGCTCACCGCCGTCGTCCACGCCGCCGGGCTGCTGCGCGACGCCACGGTCGAGGCGCTCACCCCCGGTCAGCTGGACGAGGTGCTGCGGGCGAAGGCCGACGCGGCGTGGCATCTGCACGAACTCACCCGGGAGTCGGGGCTGTCGGCGTTCGTGCTGTTCTCCGCGGCCGCCGGGCTGCTGGGTGCGGCGGGGCAGGGCAACTACGCCGCGGCCAACGCCTTCCTGGACGCGCTCGCCGTGCACCGCCACGCCCAGGGCCTGCCCGCGACCTCGCTGGCCTGGGGGTACTGGGCGCAGGCCACCGGGATGACCGGGGGGATGACCGACACCGACCGGGCGCGGCTGGGGCGGGCCGGCATGGTGGGGCTGGAGACCGAGCAGGGTCTGGCGCTGCTCGACACCGCCCTGGGCAGCGGCCTACCGGCGCTGGCGCCCATCCGGCTCGACCTGGCCGCCCTGCGGCGCCGGGCCCACGCCGACGATCTGCCGGCCCTCCTGCGGGGCCTGGTGCGCGGCGCCGCCCCACAGGCGGCCACCGGCGCGGTCGGAGCGGGCGGAGCGGCACCGGCGGAGGCGTTCGCCGCCATGTCCGAGGAGGACCGGCGGCAGGCGCTCCTCACCCTGGTGCGCGGCGCCACGGCCACGGTGCTGGGCCATGACACGGCGGACTCCGTCCACCCCGCCCAGAACTTCCGGGAGCTGGGCTTCGACTCGCTCACCGCCGTGGAACTGCGGAACCGGCTGGCGGCCGCCACCGGTCTGCGGCTGCCCGCCACGCTGGTTTTCGACCACCCCACGCCCACCGCGGTGGTGCGGTTGCTGCGGGGGCTGCTGGCCCCGGCCGGGGTGACGCCGATGGCCTCGCTCCTGACCGGTCTGGACTCCCTCGACGCGGCCCTGGCCGGGGGGATCGCCGACCGGGAGCAGCGGGCCGGGATCGCGGCGCGGCTGCGGGAGCTGCTGCGCAAGGCGGAGGGCCCGCCGTACGACACCGGGGGCGACGACGGCCCCGCCGCGGAGGATCTGGCCTCGGCCAGCGACGAGGAGTTGTTCCGGGCGCTCGACAACGAGCTGACCATCTCCTCCGACGACCGCCTCCGGTGAACCAGGACCTCCTCCGGTGAACCAGGACCGCCGAATCAGGACCGCCGTGACGATCGGGTTGATGCGATATGACGGATGACGAGAAGCTCCGCAGCTATCTCAAGCGGGCGACCGCCGATCTGCGTCTGGCCAGGCGGCAGTTGCGCGAGGTCGAGGACCGCGCCCGGGAGCCCGTCGCCGTCATCGGGATGGCCTGCCGCTTCCCCGGCGATGTGGCCACCCCGGAGGACTTGTGGCGGGTGGTGGACGAGGGGACCGACGTCATCTCCCCGTTTCCCGAGGACCGTGGCTGGGACCTGGACAAGCTCTACGATCCGGATCCGGAGCACCCCGGTACCAGCAGCGCCCGCGAGGGCGGGTTCCTGCGCGAGGTGGCCGATTTCGACGCCGAGTTCTTCGGGATCAGCCCGCGTGAGGCCGCGGCGATGGATCCGCAGCAGCGGCTGCTGCTGGAGACGGCGTGGGAGGCGTTCGAGCGTGCGGGGCTGACCCTGGAGGCGCTGGGCGGCAGTGCCACCGGGGTGTTCGCGGGAGTGGACTCGTATCACTATCTGTCGCTCATCGGCCGGCCGACCGGCGACTCGGCGGGCTATGTGGCCACCGGGAACCTGGGCAGTGTGGTCTCCGGCCGGGTGTCGTACTCGTTCGGGCTGGAGGGACCCGCGGTCACGGTGGACACCGCGTGCTCGTCGTCGCTGGTGGCCACGCATCTGGCGGTGCGGGCACTGCGGCAGGACGAGTGCTCGCTGGCCCTGGCGGGCGGGGTGACGGTGATGGCCACGCCCGGCGGCTTCACCGAGTTCTCCCGGCAGCGGGCGCTGTCCCCGGACGGGCGGTGCAAGGCGTTCGCCGCGGCGGCGGACGGCACGGGCTTCTCCGAGGGCGCCGGTCTGGTCCTGTTGGAGCGGCTGTCGGACGCGCGGCGCAACGGCCACCGGGTGCTCGCGGTGATCCGGGGTTCCGCGGTCAACCAGGACGGCGCCAGCAATGGTCTCACCGCGCCGAACGGGCCCGCGCAGCAGCGGGTGATCCGGCAGGCGCTGGCCGACGCGGGGCTGTCGCCGTCCGAGGTGGACGCGGTGGAGGCACACGGAACGGGAACGACGCTGGGCGATCCGATCGAGGCTCAGGCGCTGCTGGCCACCTACGGACAGGGCAGGGCGGAGGACCGGCCGCTGTGGCTGGGCTCGGTCAAGTCCAACATCGGGCACACCCAGGCCGCCGCCGGAGTGGCGAGCGTCATCAAGATGGTGCAGGCCCTGCGGCACGGGGTGCTCCCCGCCTCGCTCCACATCGACGCGCCGACCCCGCATGTGGACTGGGGCGCGGGTGCGGTGCGGCTGCTGACCGAACCGGTCGAGTGGGCGGCGGACGGACGGCCGCGCCGTGCGGGGGTGTCGTCGTTCGGGATTTCCGGGACGAACGCCCATCTGATCCTGGAGCAGGCGCCCGAGCCGGTCCGGACCGCGCCCGGTCCGGACACCTCGCGGGACGGTGGGGTACGGGTGGGCGGGGTGGTGCCGTGGGTGATCTCGGCACGGGGCAGTGAGGCGCTGTGCGGGCAGGCGGCGGCGTTGGCCCGGCGGGTGGCCGCCGGGCCCGTGGCTTCGCCGGAAGCGGTGGGCTGGTCGCTGGTGTCCAGCCGGTCGGTGTTCGATCACCGGGCGGTGGCCGTGGGCGAGACCCGTGAGGAGCTGACGGCGGCGGTGGAGGCACTGGCCGCGGGCGGCACCCACCCGGCCCTAATCCACCCCGGCCGCGCCGCGACGGCCGGTGGCCCGGGCCCGGTACTGGTCTTCCCCGGCCAGGGCCCGCAATGGGCCGGAATGGGGGCCGCACTGCTGGACGCCTCACCGGTGTTCACGGCCCGGGTGGCGGAGTGTGAACAGGCCCTGGCACCCTACGTCGACTGGTCA
>NZ_BBOX01000510.1 GCF_001553455.1 Streptomyces hygroscopicus subsp. hygroscopicus | reverse complement strand
GCCCAAGCGCAAGGCGGTGAAGAAGTCCGGGTCCGCCGCCTCCGGCGACGCCCTGGCCTCCCCGATGCAGGGCACCATCGTCAAGGTCGCCGTGGCCGAGGGCGACACCGTGGCCGAGGGCGACCTCATCGTCGTCCTGGAGGCCATGAAGATGGAACAGCCCCTCAACGCCCACCGCGCGGGCACCGTCAAGGGCCTGACCGCCGAGGTCGGCGCGTCCATCACCTCCGGCGCCGTCATCTGCGAGATCAAGGACTGACGACACCCCGGCCGGCCAGCACGGCCCCGGCCGGTTCACCGGACGCCGATACGCGATGCCGCCCTGCCGGACCTCATCCGGCAGGGCGGAGAACGGCGGGTGCGGACGCGCGGATCGGCCGGCCGGCCACCATGTTGGCCCCGTACTCCCCCAGCCGGCCCGCCGCCTCCCGCTGTGACGGAACCGGACATCACCCGGCGCCGTCCGCCGCCAGTCGTACCGCCGTGACCTTGTACTCCGGGCAGGAGGTGACCGTATCGGCGTGATCGGAGGTGACGCGGTTCACCCCGCTCGCCGGGAAGTGGAACGAGCAGAAGACCTGGCCGGGCGCGGTCTCGCCGCCGATGCGCGCGATGAGGCGGGCCCGTCCGTACCGGCTGACCACCTGGACCGGTTCCCCGTCCCGCAAGCCGTACCTGACGGCGTCGTCCGGGTGGATGTCGAGGTGGTCGACCGGGTCGAGCGCGAGATTGCCGCCACGGCGGGTCATGGATCCGGAGTTGTAGTGCGCCCAGCGCCGGCCCGTGACCATGACCAGGGGATAGTCGCCGTCCGGCTGCTCTCCCGGCGGCAGGTGGGGCACGGCCGCGAGGTGGGCCCGTCCGTCGGCGGTGGCGAACCGCTCCCGGTACAAGGTGGCCTGGCCCGGCCGGTCCGGGTCCGGACAGGGCCAGCAGACGGCGCCCTCCCGGTCCAGCCGCCGGTGGGACAGCCCGGCGAAATGGGGGCTGATCCGGGCGCACTCGGCCAGCGCGTCCGCCGGAGTCGGACAGCCCAGGTCGGTGCCCATGGCCTCGGCGACGGCGCGCACCGTGTCGAAGTCGGTACGGGCCCGGCCCGGCGGGGCGACGGCGGGGCGGACCCGCTGGAACCTGCGGTCGAAGTTGACGAACGTGCCGTCCTTCTCCAGCCAGGAGGCGACCGGCAGCACGACGTCCGCGTGCCGGGCGGTCTCGGACAGGAAGAGTTCGTCGCACACGACGAGCGGGCAGGTGTCCAGGGCCCGCGCCACCCGGTTGGCGTCGGGATCGGTGGCGCAGACGTCCTCTCCGATGACCCACAGCGCCCCCAGCCGTCCGGCCCGTGCCGCCGCGAACATCTCGGGGATCCGCAGGCCGGGCCGGGGTGGGACGGTGACGCCCCAGACCTCCTCGGCCCGTGCGCGGACGGCCGGGTCGGTCACCTTTCCGTAGCCGGGCAGCACATCGGGCAGGGCACCCATGTCGGAGGCGCCCTGGACGTTGTTCTGACCGCGCAGCGGATTGACACCGAAGCCCCGTCCGGTGCCCACCGCGCCGCGCAGGATGGCGAGATTGGCCAGCGCGCGTACGCCGTCGGTGCCGTGGAGGTGCTCGGTGACGCCCAGACCGTAGACGATGGCGGGCCGCTCGGCGCGGCCGTACAGCCGGGCCGCCGCGACAAGGTCCGCGGCGGGGACGCCGGTCAGGTCCGCGACCCGGTCCGGCGGGTAGTCGGCCAGCAGGCCGGTCAGCTCCGGCAGACCGGCGGCCCGGTGCCGCAGGAACTCGTCGTCGACGAGCCCCTCCGTCAGCAGGACGTGGGCGAGGCCGTGGCACAGCGCGACGTTGGTTCCGGGGCGGGGCCGCAGATGCACATCGGCGTGCGGGGCCAGGCCGACGGCGCGGGGATCGGCGACGACCAGACGGGCCCCCCGGAGCACGCGTCGCAGCAGCCGCGCGCCGATCACGGGATGCGCCTCGACCGGGTTGGCGCCCACGACCAGCAGACAGTCGGACCGCTCGACGTCGTCGAAGGTGTCGGTGCCGCCGGGGAGCCCGAAGGAGGCTGTGAGACCCGCGGCGGACGGGGAGTGGCAGAGCCGAGAGCAGTTGTCGACGTTGTTGGTGCCGATGACCACCCGCATGAACTTCTGGACGAGATAGTTCTCCTCGTTGGTGGAGCGCGCGGAGGAGATGGCCGCCACCGCGTCGGGGCCGCCCGCGCGGATGGCCGCGCGCAGTCCGCGGGCGATGTGGGCGAGTGCCTCGTCCCAGCCGACCGGTTCCAGACCGTGCTCGCCCCGCAGCAGGGGCTGGGTGAGCCGTTCGGGGGAGGTGAGGTATCCGTGGGCGAAGCGGCCCTTGACGCACGCGTGCCCACGGTTGACCGGCCCGTCCCGGGCGGGCAGCACGGCGGCGACCCGGTCTTCCTCGGCGACCACGTCCAGGGCGCAGCCCACCCCGCAGTAGCCGCAGGTGGTGCGGGTCATCGGCGGCGCCGGGCGGACCGCGGTGGTGAGGCCGCGTGCGGGGCCCGGCTCGCTGATCGCCCCGGTGGGGCAGGTGTCGACGCAACCGCCGCACGCCACGCAGTCCGACTCCACCCACGGCCCGCCGGTGCCGGGGGCGACGACGGTCTCGGCGCCCCGCCCGGTCAGGGTCAGGGCGAAAGTGCCCTGGACCTCGGCGCACATGCGCACACACCGCCCGCAGGCGATGCACAGGTCCCGGTCGAGGTGCACATAGGGATGGGAGGTGTCCTCGCCCCGGCCTCCGGCGCCGGCCGCCACCTCGGGGCCGATGCCCACCGACCGGCAGGCGCGTGCCAGCTCGGTACGGCCGTCCTCGGTCAGGGCCCGGGACGGCAAGGCCGAGACGATGACCTCCAGAGCGTCCCGGCGCAGGGCCCGCAGGCCGTCCGTGGCGGCCTCCACCGTGGCTCCCGGGGCCGCCGGAGTGACGCAGGCCGCCACGATCCGTCCGTCGGCCCGCACCAGGCAGGTGCGGCAGGACCCGGCCGGGGAGAGCCGGTCGTCCTGGCAGAGCGCGGGCAGTTCGATCCGGGCCGCGCGCACCGCGGCGAGCAGCGAGGCTCCCTCGGGGACCTCGACGGCGACGCCGTCGACCTCGACACCGGTCATTGCTCCCACCCCGCCAGGCGGCCTTCGCAGGCACGGGCCAGGCTGCGTACCGCCGGGGGGATCCGCCGGCCGAAGGCGCACAGGCTCGCCTCGGCCATGACCCTCGCCAGCCGCCCGTAGGCCGGGCCGGGCGGCAGCGGCCCGGCCGCCAGCTCCAGGCCCCGGCGCGACCCCACGCGGCAGGGAGAGCACGCCCCGCAGCTCTCGGCGGCGGCGAACTCCCAGATGTGCCGCAGCAGGTCCCGCGGGTCCACCTGCCGGTCGAAGGCGACGAGACCGGCGTGGCCCAGGGCGGCGCCCCCGGCCGACAGCCCCGCCTCGGTCAGCGGCACGTCCAGCGCGTCGGCGGCGAGGAAGCCGCCCAGCGGGCCGCCCACCTGGAGCACGGCGAGTTCCGCGCCGTCGCGGAGACCACCGCCGAGCTCGGTGACGATGCGCCGCACCGAGGTGCCGAGTTCGACCTCGTACGCGCCCGGCCGGGCGAACCGCTCGGACAGGCAGACCAGTTTCGTTCCGGTTTCCTCCGCGGTTCCGCGCCGGGCGTACGCGCCGCCGCCACGGGCGACGATCCACGGGACGGCCGCCAGCGTCTCGACGTTGTTCACCACGGTCGGGGCGTCCCACAGCCCGCGCCGGGTCGGGTACGGCGGGCGGGGCCGGGCGCATCCCCGGCCGCCCTCCAGGCTCGCGATCAGGGCCGTCTCCTCGCCGGTGACATAGGAGCCGGCGCCCCAGACCACCTGAACGTCCACCGCGGTGTCCGTTCCGTGCACGTGGGAGCCGAGGTGTCCGGCGGCGTACGCCTGCTCGACCGCCTCCCTCATACGGGCGAGGGCGCGCGGATACTCGGAGCGGACCAGCACCACGCCGCGGCGGGCTCCGCAGGCGAAACAGGCCAGGGCCAGTCCCTCCAGCACCCGGTCCGGGTCGGCCTCCATCAGCAGCCGGTCCGCGTAGGAGCCGGGATCGCCCTCGTCGCCGTTGGCCACCACCACGGTGTCCGGGGCACGTCCCGCCGCGGCCCACTTCGCGGCCACGCGGAATCCCGCGCCACCACGTCCGCGCAGCCCGGACACGGCCACCTCCCGGTGGACGGCGTCCGGGCCGCGTGCCGTGACCACACCCGGCCACACCTGCCACGGGGCCTCACCGCAGAGCACGCCGCCCAGCAGCACCGGGTCGCCGGTGGCGTCGGCCGCGGGGATCTCCGGCGCCCGTGGGGGTTCCCGCCCGGTCAGCTGGGCGGCCAGGGCCGGGCCGGTGCGTGGCGCGTCGCCGTCGAGGGCGGCAGGCCCGGCGTAGCAGTACCCCAGGCAGTGAACGGCCTGCAGTGATGTCTCCCCGTCAGGGGTCACGTTCCCGGCGGCGACCCCCAAGGCGGCCTCCACACCGGCGAGGTGCCGTCCGCCCTCCGCCGCGAAACAGGCCGTCGCGGCGCACACCCGGACGTGGCGGCGGCCATGCGGAGTGGCGAAGTCCGCGAAGTAGGAGGCCGGGCCGAGGGCGGCGGCCGCCGGCAGCCCCACCTGGATGCCGACCGACGGGGCCCATGCCCGGGGGCTCTCCGCCGTTTCCGCCCGTACCCGGGCCAGGGACGCCATCAGCCGGTCCGCGGACCGCCCTCGCCGGGCGGCCAGGGCCCGGAAGGCGTCGCTGCTCTCGGCGGGGCGGGGAGCCGTCATGTCCTCATCGTGGATCCGGTTCCGCCCGGCCGCATCCGGTGTCCGTCCCCGGGCCACGGCGGCATCCGTCGGCGCCGCCCCTTGCCGGGCCGGTCCGCCCGAAAACCGCCTGGCCCGGGGGTGCGAGCGGAAGCTTTCGGGCCGGGCGCGAACTGCCGCCTGCCGTAGGCGCCGGTCGAGGGCGGCTGCCCGCGCTCGCGCGGGTTTCCGACGGCGCCGGCCCGCTCCGGGTCCGCGGTGTTCCGTCCCGTACCGAGCGGCCTTACCCGGTCCCGGCCGATCCGGCGGACACCTTTCCGCCGGTCCTGACCACGACGCGGGCCCGTGGCGCCTGTACTGTCGCGCGGTGGGCCGCCGCCGGGCCGGCCCATGGGGGCAGACCGTCGTACGCGGTCCGTGCCGCGCGTTCGGTGCGGGGGTCCGGTGTTCGATTCGCCGGGCGGGGCGGAGACGCGCACCATGGAAACCGACCCGATGTCCGCCAGTCCACGAGGTGGAACGCGATGACACCGCCGGTACGCCGCCGACCCGGCCGGCTCGCGGAAGGGCGCTGCCACGCGCTGGGCCGGTCGCCTCGGCATGCGACGCCCCGGCGTACGGGGTGCTCCCCCTGCCGGGCCCTGCCGCCGGGCGACGCCGAGGCCGACGAGGTCACGGCAAGCGCCGGGCGACGGCGAGGCGAGGGGATCACGGCAAGCGCGCCGGCAGGAGGCCGATCGGCACCACCTGGCCGGAAACCGTCGTCGCCGCCGTCCGCGCCCGGCCCGTCCCACGCCTTCATCGTCCAGCGCGCTTCCCGGGCCGACCCGGGCGGTGGCCCTTCAGCGCCCCGGAGGAGGCATGACATGACACAGAACCAGCCCGAGGGCCCCGGCGCCCCGCCCGGACCGGAAGACCGGCTGAGCCGACTGGAAGCGCAGGTCGCGACGCTGGCCGAGGCCGTCCGGGCCCTCGCCCACGGTCTGGAGAACGTCCCGTCCGAGGACGTTCCGCCCGAGGAGGCGGCACGCGGCGCACGGCTCGCCCACGAACTCCTGCTCTCCCAGGGGCTGTAGACACCGACTCGGCGGCGCGTCACGCCCCTGGCCCCTCGCGTGCGGCGCCCCGTTCGCTTCGAGGACGGCCCGCCCGTCGGCCGGTGGCTCGGCCCTGCCTGCCCGCCGGCCCGGTAGTGGGGCGCCCCTCCCCGGCCCGCCGGTCCTGGACGAGGACACGGCCGTCCGGGTGTGCCCTGTCCCGGTGCGCCGTCGCCCGCCGCCGGAAGACCCTCCGGGCGTACCGGCGCCCGTCCGGCGGTGGCACCGCGCCAGGACCCCGTACCGGGCCACCCGGTACGGGTCCCGGCCGGGCGTCCAGAGCCGCCCAGGCCTGGTCCCGTTTCATCGCGTCCGGTCCAGGGCGGCGTTGAGTTCGACGACGTTGACCCGGTCCGCGCCGAGGAAGCCCATGACCCGGCCGCGGACGTGGCGCGCGACCAGCCCGCGCACGGTCCGGGGGCGCAGGCCACGGGCCTTGGCGACCCGGTCGGCCTGCTCGTAGGCGTACGCCGTGGAGATGTGCGGATCCAGCCCCGAACCGCTGGCGGTGACGGCGTCGGCGGGGACGTCCCCGGGATCGACGCCGTCGAACGCGGCGACTGCCGCCCGCCGTTCCTCCACCGTGCGGACCAGGGCCGGATTGTTGGGACCGAGGTTGGAGGCGCCGGAGGCCAGCGGGTCGTATCCGCCGGCGGACGGGCGGGGCTGGAACCAGGCGGGATCGGGCCGGGACGGTCCGCCCGGACCGCCGGAGTGCCGGGTGCGGTGGCTGAAGCCCTGGCCGAGCAGGCTGGAGCCGACGGTCGTGCCGTGGCGGGTGATCCGCGAGCCGTTCGCCTGGTGCGGGAACGCCAGCTGCCCCACTC
>NZ_BBOX01000509.1 GCF_001553455.1 Streptomyces hygroscopicus subsp. hygroscopicus | reverse complement strand
TCCGCGAGCCGTTCGCCTGGTGCGGGAACGCCAGCTGCCCCACTCCGGTGACGGCGAGCGGGTAACAGACGCCGGTGACCGCGGTGAACACCAGCAGCAGCCGCAGGGCGGACAGGTGGTTGCGGACCACGGGGGGAAGGGTGCGGGGCACGGCGGTCGCCTTCTTCGTGTCTCGTGGGTCAGCGGTCAGCGGAGTCCCGGAACGAACTGGACGACCAGGTCGATCAGTTTGATGCCGAGGAAGGGCAGCACGAGCCCGCCGAGGGCGTAGATCCGGATGTTGCGGCTGAGCAGGGCCGCCGCCGAGGACGGCCGGTAGCGGACGCCGCGCAGGGCCAGCGGGATGAGCGCGATGATGATCAGCGCGTTGAACACGATCGCGGAGGTGATCGCCGAGGTCGGGCTGTGCAGCCGCATGACGTTGAGCCGTTCCAGCCCCGGGTAGACCACGGCGAACATGGCGGGGATGACGGCGAAGTACTTCGCGACGTCGTTGGCGATGGAGAAGGTGGTCAGCGCGCCGCGGGTGATGAGCAGCTGCTTGCCGATCTCCACGATCTCGATCAGCTTGGTGGGGTCGGAGTCCAGGTCCACCATGTTCCCCGCCTCCTTGGCGGCCGAGGTGCCGGTGTTCATGGCCACTCCGACATCGGCCTGGGCCAGCGCGGGAGCGTCGTTGGTGCCGTCGCCGGTCATCGCCACCAGCTTGCCGCCCGCCTGCTCGCGCCTGATGAGCGCCATCTTGTCCTCGGGCGTGGCCTCCGCGAGGAAGCCGTCCACGCCCGACTCCTCGGCGATGGCCGCCGCGGTCCGGGGGTTGTCGCCGGTGATCATGACCGTCCTGATGCCCATGCGGCGCAGCGCGCCGAAGCGTTCCCGCATGCCCTTCTTGACCACGTCCTTGAGCTCGATCACACCGAGGACCCGCGCGGTGGTTCCGGTGCGCTCGGCGACGACGAGCGGTGTGCCGCCCGCGTCGGCGACCCGGTCCACGACGGCGTCGACCTCCCCGCCGGGCCGCCCGCCGTGCTCGGTCACCCAGGCGATGACCGCGGAAGCGGCGCCCTTGCGGATCTGACGGCCGTGGATGTCCACGCCGCTCATCCGGGTCTGGGCGGTGAACGGAACGAAACCGGCGTGGCCCAGTTCGCCCTCGTCCCGGGCGCGCAGCCCGTGCCGCTGTTTGGCCAGGACGACCACGGAACGGCCCTCCGGGGTCTCGTCGGCCAGCGACGACAGCTGTGCGGCGTCGGCGAGTTCCCCGACGCCCACCCCGCCGACCGGCAGGAACTCAGCGGCCTGGCGGTTGCCGAAGGTGATGGTGCCGGTCTTGTCCAACAGCAGCGTGTTGACGTCACCGGCCGCCTCAACGGCGCGTCCGGACATGGCCAGGACGTTGCGCTGGACGAGCCGGTCCATACCGGCGATGCCGATCGCGGACAGCAGCGCCCCGATGGTGGTCGGGATGAGCGCGACCACCAGGGCGACCAGGACCACGATGCTCTGCTCGGCGCGCGCATAGCCGGCGAACGGCTGGAGGGTCACCACGGCCAGCAGGAAGACGATGGTCAGCGAGGCCAGCAGGATGTTCAACGCGATCTCGTTGGGTGTCTTCTGCCGCGCGGCGCCCTCCACCAGGGCGATCATCCGGTCGATGAAGGTCTCCCCCGGCCGAGAGGTGATCCGCACGACGATGCGGTCGGACAGCACCTTCGTCCCGCCGGTGACCGCCGACCGGTCGCCGCCCGACTCGCGGATCACCGGCGCCGACTCCCCGGTGACCGCCGACTCGTCCACGGAGGCGACGCCCTCGATGACATCACCGTCCCCCGGGACGGTCTGACCGGCCTCCACGACCACCACGTCGCCCCTCCGCAGCTCCGCGGCGGGCACGTCCTCCTGCCCGGCGGCCGCGGCGCCCGGGCGCCGGTCGAGGAGGCGGCGGGCGACCACGGCGCTCTTGGTGCGCCGCAGCGTGTCCGCCTGGGCCTTGCCCCGGCCCTCGGCGATGGCCTCGGCGAGGTTGGCGAACAGCACGGTCAGCCACAGCCAGGCCGAGATCACCCAGGCGAAGACGCTCGGCCTCTGGGCCGAGGACAGGGTGGTGAGCACGGCCCCGACCTCCACCACGAACATGACCGGGTTCCCGGCCATCTTCCTGGGATGGAGCTTCCTGACCGCACCCGGCAGCGAGGCCAGGAGCTGCCGCGGGTCGAGCAGCCCGCCGGAGGCCCCCCGGCCGGGCGGCCTTCCCCGCGGCGCGGCCGGGGGTCCGGCGGCGGCCGGGGCCGTCACCGGAGCCCTTCCGCAAGCGGCCCCAGGGACAGCGCGGGGAAGTAGATGAGGCCGACGACGATGAGCACCACGGCGGTGAGGAGCCCGACGAACTGCGGCCGGTGGGTGGACAGGGTGCCGGCCGTCACCGGCACCGGCGTCTGCCGGGCCAGCGATCCGGCGAGCGCGAGGACGAACACCATCGGCAGGAAACGGCCGAGGAGCATGGCCAGCCCGAGCGCGGTGTTGTACCAAGGGGTGTTCGCCCCGAGGCCGGCGAAGGCGGAGCCGTTGTTGTTGCCCGCGGAGGCGAAGGCGTACAGCACCTCGGAGAAGCCGTGCGGGCCGGGGTTGAGCATGGCGGCCCGCTCACCGGGCAGCGCCATCGCCAGCCCCGCGCCGACCAGGACGACCGCGGGGGTGGTGAGGATGTACAGCGAGGCGAACTTCATCTCCCGGCCCCCGAGCTTCTTGCCCAGGTACTCGGGCGTGCGGCCGACCATGAGCCCGGCGACGAACACCGTGACGACCGCCAGCACGAGGAGCCCGTAGAGGCCGGAACCGACGCCGCCGGGCGCGATCTCGCCCAGCATCATGTTGACGAGCGTCATCCCGCCGCCGAACGGCGAGTACGAGTCGTGGGAGGAGTTGACCGCCCCGGTGGACGTGAGGGTGGTGGACGCGGCGAACAGCGCGGACGCCCAGACGCCGAACCGCTGTTCCTTGCCCTCCAGCATGCCTCCCGCCGCGTGGCCGGCCCGGCTGCCGACGCCGTGCAGTTCGTTCGCGGTCACGATCGCCACGGAGGCGGCCCACAGCACCGCCATCACCGCGACGAGCGCGTAACCCTGCCGGTGGTCTCCGACCATGCGGCCGAAGGCGCGGGGCAGCGCGAAGGAGACCACCAGCAGCAGATAGACCTCCAGCAGGTTGGTGAAGGCGTTGGGGTTCTCGAACGGATGGGCGGAGTTGGCGTTGTAGAAGCCGCCGCCGTTGGTGCCCAGCTCCTTGATGGCCTCCTGCGAGGCGACCGGCCCCCCGGTGAGGTCCTGGTGGCCACCGGCCAGGGTCGGGACGGACTCGACGCCGTGGAAGTTCTGGATCGTCCCGCCCGCCACCAGCACGACGGCGAAGACGAACGCGATCGGCAGCAGCACGCGCACCACGATCCGCGTCAGGTCCACCCAGAAGTTGCCGACCCGGTCGGTGTTCTGCCGGGTGAAGCCACGGATCAGAGCGCCGACGACGGCGATGCCCACCGCCGCCGAGGCGAAGTTCTGCACCGCGAGGCCGGCCATCTGCACCAGATGGCCCATCGTCTTCTCACCGGCGTACCACTGCCAGTCGGTGTTGGTGACGAACGAGGCGGCCGTGTCGAAGGACTGGGCGGGCGTCGCCGGCGGCCTGCCCAGCGACAGCGGCAGGTGGTTCTGCAGCCCGCAGGAACCCGTACAGGAACAGGACCGAGACCGCGGAGAACGCCAGCACACCGCGGGCGTATCCGGCCCACCGCTGATCGGAGTCCCCGTCCACCCCGGCCAGCCGGTAGACCAGTCGCTCGACCCGCAGATGCCGGGGTGAGGTGAGGGCGCGGGCGATGTGGTCACCCAGCGGCCGGTACGACAGGGCCAGCGCGGCCACCAGGGCGAGGACCTGGAGCCACCCCGCGAGGGTGTCGTTCACGAGAACTTCTCCGGGAACAGCAGCGCGACCACCAGATAACCGAGCAGGGCCACCGCGACGACGAGCCCGACGGCGTTGTCCAGGCTCACCGCGTCGCCTCTTCCGCCCCGGGGCGGCGGCCGGTGTCAGCGCCGCGCGGGCGGCGCGCCGGCGCGGCCACCGGCGCCGGCCGCGGTCCGGCGGCCGCGCGGACGCCGT